>JBGCEN010000527.1:0-16573 GCA_045106435.1 Rhodothermales bacterium | reverse complement strand
AAGAGGCGCAGTTTCGAGGCCTGATAACCTCTATACGGCCCTTGTGTATTTCAGAGACATTCGCATTAACACAGATCGACTGCTTTCCATGGGCGGCTTTGTAGGGAGATGAGGCTGTGTCGGTTGGTGCGTTGTTTGTGCAGTTGTACTGATGCTCAGGTATGTGGGTTTTGACAGGGGTTCATTTTGACGGTAAGTGGGGGAGACGCGAAGAAAGGGAGACACGAGGACAGGGAGACGCGAGGACGATGGGATTCGAAGAACGCTTTGGTCTTCCTGTTTATGAATTCTTTGCATCAATGCAATTTCCAACATTAAAGCATCGACTTCAAATCCAGCACCCAATCACGTCTTCCTGTCAAAGCATACTTTGCATCAAAGCAACAATCTGCACTTAAGCACTGACGTTAAGCCCAGCTAAACCACCTAACCCCGTGCTTTTCTGTTGCGAATCGCGTGTTCGTACAGCGCAACATACTTCTCTGCAGATCCTTTCCAGCTAAAGTCCTGTGTCATGCCTCGCTTCATGATTTTCTTCCACGTGTCTTTATCATGAAATGCGGCGAGAGCGCGGAGTATGGTGTCACGGAGTACGTGGGGGGCAAACTCGTAGAAGGAAAAGCCATTGCCTTCGCCCTGGAGTTCGTGGAAGTCATCAACGGTATCTGCCAGGCCACCAATTTTGTGCACAATGGGTACTGTGCCATATTTGAGGCTGTACATCTGATTCAAGCCACATGGCTCAAAGGCAGAAGGCATTAAAAACATATCGCTGCCGGCTTCAATACGATGGGCCAGGCCGTTGTTGTATCCAACATACACCCCGAGTTTGTCTGGCCAGGTAGCGTGTGCCCAGTTAAAGAAGTCTTCGTATTTCTTTTCGCCACTGCCAAGAACAACAAACTGTACGTCGTGATTTTGGAGTAAATCACTTAAGATGGGTTCTAGTAACTCGAAGCCTTTTTGCGCGGTAAATCTCGAGACGATGCCTATAACGGGGGTATCCTCTTTGTAGGGCATCCCCATTTCTTCCAGAATAGCCTGCTTGTTTTTCTTCTTGGATGCGAGGGAGCGAACGCTGAAGTTTTTAGCAATATGGATGTCTTTCTCAGGACTCCACTCTGTCCCATCTATTCCATTGAGAATGCCCCATAAATCCTGCTGCCGCGATCTGAGAATGCCGTCGAGTCCCTCGCCGAAAGCAGGGGTCTGGATTTCGCTTGCATAGGTTGGGCTCACGGTGGAAAGGGCATCTGCGAATACAGCGCCGGCTTTCATGAATGAAAATGCACCATGTAGCTCGAAGGGGCCCATTGGATAAAATTGATCGTCCGGGAGGCCGGCTTTTAGTACAGATAAAGGTGAAAATCGCCCTTGATATGCAATGTTATGTATCGATAGCATGGTCGCTGTCTGCTTGAACAAATCATCCCATTCATATTCCAGTCGAAGCAAGGGAGGGAGCAAGCTGGTTTGCCAATCATTACAGTGAATGATGTCTGGCGACCAATTGTACCGCTGCATAATTTTAAATATGGCGTGTTGGAAAAAGATATACCGTTCATCTTCGTCCGGGTCGCCCGTATAGGTTGTGCCTCGGTGGAAATAGTGTGGGCAGTCAATGAAGTATACTTCTACTTCAGAATCGGGCAGCTTGCCATACCAGGTGTTGAACGTATGTTGCTGGAGCCCGACTTGCACGAGGATATTCTCTATATCAGACGCGTAAATCAGGTCATGATCTATGGTTGAAATAGAATCGTAGAGCGGGAGGAAAACCTTTACATGGCATCCCAGAGCAGTCAATGCTTTTGGTAGTGCGCCACTAACGTCGGCAAGGCCGCCTGTTTTAACAAAAGGGACACACTCGGAGGTCGCAAAGCAAATATTCATTGATGCAGAAGTTTTCAGTTTTCAGTACTCAGGTTTTACCTTGTTGTCTTTTTAGGAGGGAGAACCGTGAACGTATCCCGACCAGTTTCTTGGCAAACTTAAGGATAAGAAATGCCACCTGCACTAGGTTCGCATCTGTAAAGAACCAAAAATCGTTCTGGATTTATTTTTATGATCCAGAATATTCTTTAGATACCGAAATGTTGAGATCTGCGATGCTTGATTTTATTCGTTTATCTCCGATTTCTTGTCAATTCAAGCATCAATATTTTGTACGGGAACGTTCTTTGTTACGAACTTGAAACGACTTTATGGTCAAAAAGGCAGATTTTTTAGTAGATGCTTAAGATTGTGTTAAATCTTTTGCCTGAAGCGCTTCCATAACAAAACCATGGGTAGTTAGCTTCGTTACTTCACTTCAAGGTTAACCATTTGAATTCGAATATCTATAGTCATGGTAAATAAAAAGACAAGTCCTAAAGGAAAAACTGTACGTGTAACCTTCGAGTTACCTGCAGAAGTTGCCGCTGATAGCGTAGCAGTTGTTGGCGATTTTAATGATTGGAATCCTGTAAAGCATCCTATGTCTTTTAACAAAAAGAAAGGTGTTTGGACCAAGGCAATTTCGTTGAAGCCTGGCGATCAGCATGAATTTCGTTATTTCGTTGATGGATCAACGTGGCGGAATGATGAGCAGGCTGATTGGTATACTGCCAATCCTTATTTTTGTGAAAACGGTGTAATCGAATTGTAAGCTGGTTTACCAGTTTTCCTGAAAGCGCAGATTGACCTTGGTTATTCTGCGCTTTTTTTATGCCCATAATTGTGATGCCGGCGGTGAGTTGTTGCCAAAAACTATTCTGCAAACCGCCGGCCCGATAGAAAATGTCCGGTGCTGCCTGCCAGAAAAAATTGATTAAGAGAAGTAAACACAGTAGTTTAGGGGGAAATTACATACGTGATAGAATATCTTCTCACGATTCAATAAAGGAAAAGAATGCAGCGTACATATCCCAGATATGGGGCCGGCCTGATAGGGGCCTTTTTACTGTTGTCCGTTTTTTTTGTAACAACAGCCACATCACAGACAGTTCGACCCACTAAGTCAGTCTTTCTCCGTCCTAGTTTTGGATTTGTCAACTACGTAGGGGATAACAATACCGATTTATCTCAATTAGGCATAAAAGGACAATTTGAAGTTGGGTATCAGATTACCCCGGAGCTTGCCATCGCCAGTTTGTACAACTTCGGCGAATACACAACGGCACTGCGCCCGGATCCAGCAACGGGGCTGGATCGGATAGGGGGAAATACAAGGTTATCAAGCGTGCAAGCCCTTATGCGGTTTGTCTTTGGGAAAAAAACGGCAGCTGTTGCTCCGTACATGCAAGCCGGCGTTGGTGTAGCCTTCGGTGGAGACCAGGCAGATGATTCACCAGGATGGGGCCCTGTGGGCGGTCTTGGTTTTGATGTGCTTATTAGTCCTACTACGTTGTTCTTCATAGAGGCCAATACACATTTTACAGTACCTGATGAGGCGATTGATGGCCCCGATCGCGGATTGTTTGCTTCCCATGATTTATTGAGTGGAATCAGTTTGGGGATGCAGTTTAATCTTGCTAAAAAAGCTTTTATTCCCGTCAAAATTTCAAATGTAGAAACGCCGGTTGAACTCGAGGTTGATGAGTTAGGCAGCTTTGTCGCTGATGGAAACATGGGCCGGGCGACTGATCCGGTCTTCTATAACTGGGATTTTGGTGATGGCACGTCATCTCCTTTGCAAAGAGCCAGTCATAGCTATGAGCAGCCCGGTACGTACACGGTAACCTTCAATGCCGGCAATGATGGCAGTGCTGACCTGGCAACCCGCACCGTAATTGTGGTACCGAAAGAAGCGCCGGCTGAAATTGTTGCAATGAACAGTTTCCCAAATGCACCTGATACACGGACTGAAGTGACTTTTGATGCCAATATCGTTGGCAATCAGCCTTATCAATACTTGTGGACCTTTGGAGACGGAGGTTCATCTACTGATCCGAATCCTAGACATACGTATAGCGAGCCTGGACGATACAACGTGGAGTTGTCGGTTGTTAACGGTTCAGGCTCTGATAATAAATCCATGGTCGTCATCGTGGACCGTGTCGAAGCCTCGTATTGCAAGGAGTTAACAGAATTGAACGTCGTGTATTACGGCAAACATTCCAGCATTCTGTCGCCAACAGCACGTGATATTCTACAGGATAATTTGCAGATCCTGCGGGAATGTCCAAACATGACGGTGAGAGTAGAAGGGTATGCAGTACCTGGTGAACAGGACCCCGATCGCCTTGCGGCTGATCGCGCACGCGCGGTCGAAGAGTTTTATGTCGATAACGGAGTTACTTTCAGCCGGGTGTATTCAGAAGGGAAAGGGATGGTCAGAAGCGTTGGCCGGCTCAAAGACGGAATGGAATTATTCAGACGCGCTGAATCTGTAATTGTTGATCTGTAATCAGAAAGTGGTAGATATAAAAATGAACAGAGCCCGACCTTACGGGGTCGGGCTCTGTTCAAAGGAGAAATAAACTCTGGCTGACTAATTCTAGTACGAAAAGCGTGCCAACTCTGCTTTCTCGTGTGGATAAATTATTCAAACCTGCTTTTCTTTAGGTTTAAGGGGGATTTTGTTTTTGGATGGTCTCTTTCAGTACAACCGATGGTGCGCCAAACATTGGTGCGATGGTTTCAAAAAGTATAGAGACCGGGTATTAATATCATTTTGAGTTTCCTTTCTAAATCAGTATTGCAAATTCTAAAACGGCCGGCCGCTTCGTGATGGGGAAAACTTGTCTGGATGAGGCTGATTTGTTAAGCAAAATGGAAAAGATGATCTGGCTGTTAAGCATTTCTTTTTGTATAAATTCGCCCATATTAATGCGGGAATGAAGAATTGGCTCGTCTCTTGTGCGCTTTTGGTCCTGTACAAGAGTAAGGGTGTACTTATTTTCACCCGCAGTGTACAGCGCCAACGGTCGGTCTGAATTCCACCGAAGGCCGAATAACTAATTGCCATATATCCTAAACCTTGGCCCAATAAAATTGCATTATTGAGTCATCTGCTATTTCCCCTTCTCCCTGATAGCAATTCTGCTCCCGCTCCTCCCCGCGTCCGTTCCTCCTGCGACCCATAGAACAAAATGATTCTATCTAATTCTTGTGTGCTCAACGATCGTTATACCATTCAAAGCGTGTTAGGCGAAGTTGGGCCTTTTGATGTTAATTATTTAGCCTGGGATCTCATAGACGAAAAAGAAGTCGTCCTGCGCGAATACTATCCTGTACGCTTAGCCAAACGTGCCAGTGACGGCATGTCGATGGAAGTACACGATGCAGATCTGTTCGAGTATGGTCTTGGTGCCTATTCGGCTGAAGGCGTTTTGCTCAATAAGCTTGCGCATAAATATATAGCCGGCTGTAAGGAGCCATTTAAGCAAAACGGAACGGTTTATTGCGTCCATAATTTTATTTCAGGAGCCCCTCTGGGCGCTTATTTGAAACAACAGGGAGGCAAGCTTTCTGAAGAAGATGCGCTGCCAATCATTGATAAAGTATTGCAGGCGTTGAAGGCGAGCCATGAACGCAAATTGTATCATGGAGGCGTAAACCCCAGAACAATTCTAATAGATAGCAATGGAGAGCCCACGTTACTGGGGTTTCAGGCGGCACGGTTTAAACTTGCCCGGGAATGTGCAGATCTAAAAGACGTTATCAAACCGGGCTATTCAGCACCGGAGCAGACGGCCTACGAGGTAGAGGAGGGCCCGTGGTGGGATATCTATGGATGTGCAGCAACCCTTTTCCATATGCTCACCGGACAGGATTTGCCCGAAGCAAAAGATGGCTGGAGTTCAAATAAGATAAAAGTAACACTCTACAGAGATGGATTGTTGTCTGCCGAAATGTGTGACGTGTTGGCTGTTGCGCTTTCGTTTGCAACAACTGATCGGCCGGCGAATGTTGAGGTGTTTCAGGAAATGCTGTTGAAAACACAACGCGTGACCAGGCAGCTTCACGAAGGGGACGGTGTCCCTCAGTTTGAAGTGGGCTACACTGCAGAAATTTCTCCGCAGGAAGCCGTTTGGCAAAATGGGGTAGATGTCACCGCTGCAAAAATTACAATTGAGACCGAGGCGCCGCCTGCTGCAGCGCCTCTAGCTGAAGAAAAAGAATTACTGGAAAGTGAGATGCCGAATGTAGTGCCGAGTAATCCCCCGCAAATGTTACAGACAACCAACGTGCAGGGGAGTGCTCATAATGACGTGCAGCATGCTGAAGTACAACACACCGAAGTACAACACACCGAAGTACAACTGCATGAACCTCCCTCTGTGGCGGCTCAACTTCAAGCACCTCAACAGGCAGAGCAGGGCACCCAGCGATCATCCGGACGTGAACAGGAGCTTGAGGTTTTATTAACTAAAATGGTGAAGTGGCAACAAGTTTTTGTTGCTTTCATTCTGGCCATTGTAGTCATCGCTTTGCTTGCACTCGTGGGGGGCGTGTTTTTTGGTACCGACCTGTTTCAGCGATCTGGCAATCAGCCGGCGCAAGTGGCTGATGGTACGGTGCCACCGCAGGCGACCGGGCCGGCGTCCGCGCAAGCAGCTACCAGTGCAGGAGGAGGGGATGTGTCTCAGGACGAGCTGACGGAAGAATTGCAGTCAGCAGCATCTCTGGCAGTTGCTGTACCAGAGGACGCACAGGATCTGGAAGTATCCGCACCCTCGGATGAAGCACCGGCGCAAACTGACAACCAAACGCAAGAGGAATCAGTGTCGGTGCCTGAAATCGAACGTAGCGAGGAAGAGGTCGATCCGCCTTCCCCGGCCCTTGCTGAAGGCGAGGCACCTGCTGATCTTGGGGATACAGAAAACAATGAAACGGCTGGTGATGATCAATCACTTGCTGAGGCCGGCGATGAAACAGCAGACAGTGGCGTTTTCTTTACAGATGAAGATCTTGGTTTATCCATTGAGGAGCCCGATACAGTTGCACTCAGCATTGATGAAACGGTGAAAACAGAAGAGCTAGAACGCTTGTTCACTTATTACCGCGTGCAAGGCGACAGTTTGATGAATCAGGGCTTTACGGTAGCCGCCTTGCAGTGGTATCAAAATGCAAAAAAATACAAAAATGACGACCTGTATATCAACGAGCAAATTTCTGTGATTACAGAGTCTATTTCAGCGCAGGAACGTGATGTAAAAGCAGCAGACTCGCTGGCGATGCGTATTCAGCAGGTTCGGGATGAGACGGGTGTTTTTGTAACGCCGGATACTCAGATAGTTATTGTGGACGAAGAAGGTTTACGTGCGCAAATAAAATACCCCATTTCAGCCGTTAATGGGCGGATAAGCGGTCGAGTGATTTTGCGGTACATGGTAGATGAAAACGGCCAGCTTCAGGATATCAAGGTTGTCCGGGGTCCGGGTTGGGGGACAGAAGATGTTGTCATCGAATTATTGCGCAAAGCAGAATACCAGCCGGCTACGTTCAATGGTGAGAAAGTAAAAGCATGGGCGACATTCACAACGGTGTTCAAGCTTTAAGGGGTGCACAGATGTTTTATCTGTGACTGGTTTCGGGTTCAAGGTTTAGGGTTCTTAAAACAACGCCCTGCGATTCACTGTGATTGTTTAGCATTAAAACGCCCTGATTTGGCTTAAAGCAGCCGGGTCAGGGTGTTCTGGTTTTGGGGAGGCAGTTTCGTTGATGGATCCTGGGTTTGTGCGAGGATCAAAAGAGATGTGTTGCGGTTAGTAAAAAACTAACATTTGTTAGTATTGTGATTTTTCCTTTTGTTTGACGGCTGAAAAACCAGAAAATCGATTAAGCCCATGTTTAATCGACACATCAGGCAGGGCGGAAAACTCTCACGGGTACAAGATTTGCGTGACATGAAATGACCAAGATGTTAAAGCCAGGCAAGCGGCGAGAGCACATTTTAAATGAAAGTGCGATGCTTTTTAAGGAGCGCGGATTTGGCGGTGCTACCATGCGAGATATCGCAGTTCGTGTGGGCATCGAAGCCGGCAGCATGTACAATCACATCAAATCAAAAGATGACCTGCTCGAAGAT
This sequence comes from Rhodothermales bacterium, assembly GCA_045106435.1. GTDB lineage: Bacteria > Bacteroidota > Rhodothermia > Rhodothermales > JAHQVL01 > JBCCIM01. The sequence goes on along the minus strand of JBGCEN010000527.1, from coordinate 8,559 downwards.
ATCTGTTTTCGCGTGGCCGGCTTGTATTTAAGCCACTTAGATGAAATTGAAGCCGAGTACGCATCTGTTTACGCGAGAATTGATGCGCTGATCAGGTTACATGTCCGCATCATGGTAGAAGATGGGGCTGCAGTATTTGTTACCAACAATGAATGGAAGTCGTTGAAGGGAGAAAAATTGATCTCATTCAAAGCGATGAGAGATTCCTATGAAACGCGTGTCAAAGACCTGCTGATTGCCGGCATGGATGAAGGCGTTTTTCGCCGCGTAGATCCTACGGTGGCCCTTTTTACGGTGCTTTCATCTGTTCGCTGGGTTGAACGTTGGTATAAACCGACTCGAAAGATCGATCCACAATCGCTGGAAAATGACATTGTTGCCATCGTAATCGGGGGCTTGAAAAATGGCGAGTGATTTTTTCAAACTAAAAGTGCGGGATATCCGCAAGGAAACGGATGATTGTATATCCGTTGCGTTTGATCTGCCCGAATCGTTAAAGGAAGTATTTGCCTTTTCTGCCGGCCAATATCTCACCTTGCGAACGGAGATTGATAATGAAGAAGTGCGGCGATCGTATTCAATTTGTGCCAGTCCGGAGGATGAAGAACTGCGGGTCGCCATCAAGCAGGTTACTTCTGGTGTTTTCTCTACCTTTGCACATCAATCGCTTGCAGTAGAGGACGAATTGGAGGTGATGCCGCCGGCAGGACGGTTTGTGGTTCGGCAACGGGGCACAGATGAGAAGCATTATCTCATGATTGCAGCCGGCAGCGGTATTACGCCGATTATAGCGCTGGTGAAGTCGATCTTACACAATGAGCCGGCAAGCCAGATTACACTCCTTTATGGCAATAAAACGCGCACCAATATCATCTTTAAAGAAGAGCTGTCGGCGTTAAAAAATCAGCATCTAAACAGATTTTCAGCCTTTTACTTTTTCAGTAGAGAGCAACTGGATACTCCGCTCATGGAGGGGCGCATTAGCGCGGATAAGCTAAAGCATTTTTTAACATCTGTTGTCCAGCCAGAACAGCTGGATGAAGCGTTTATCTGTGGCCCTGAAACGATGATGCTGGAGTTACGCGCGTTACTATTGTCCACTGGATTTGAGTCCAGGCAAATCCATGTAGAGCTGTTCGGCACAAAGAAGAAAGATGCAGGGCAGAAGCTTCAACAAGAAGCGGCTGCGGGACATGGGGCCGAAATGAGTAACGTGAGGGTGAAGGTGGATGGTGCTACGCTGGCATTTGAACTGCATCCTGAAGGTCAATCTGTGCTTGATGCTGCATTGCAGCGTGGAGCCGACCTGCCATTTGCCTGCAAGGGAGGTGTTTGCACAACATGCAAGGCAAGGCTGGAATCGGGCAAAGTAGCAATGGACGTTAATTACGGACTTGAGCCGGAGGAAGTGGCAGCCGGCTTTATTCTGACGTGCCAATCCCATCCGCGATCTTCCGAATTGGTTGTAAACTATGATGTCCGGTAACAGACATTTGAGATAAATGCAAAAGCATATGAACGAGAATAGCGCGCACCATACATCAAATGCTCTAGAAGCAAAATTCCAGTCCAGCATCGACCAGGAATTGATGATAGAGCCAAAGGACTGGATGCCCGAGAAATACCGGAAGACACTGATTCGGCAGATTTCGCAGCATGCACATTCTGAAATTGTAGGGATGTTACCGGAAGGCAACTGGATTTCGCGTGCCCCATCACTACGGCGCAAGGCGACCTTGCTGGCGAAGGTGCAAGATGAAGCCGGCCATGGCCTTTACCTCTACAGCGCTGCTGAAACGCTGGGGGCCTCAAGGGATCAGATGATCCGCGATCTTCACAGCGGAAAAGCCAAGTATTCGAGTATTTTTAACTACCCGACGCTTACCTGGGCAGATGTGGGCATCATTGGCTGGTTGGTTGATGGTGCTGCCATCCTGAATCAAATACCCCTTTGCCGTTGCTCATATGGCCCATACGCAAGAGCAATGGTGCGTGTCTGTAAAGAAGAGAGTTTCCATCAGCGACAAGGCTACGAAATTGTGACCATTCTCGCGCAAGGTTCAACAGCACAACAGGAGATGGTGCAGGAGTCTTTGAATCGATGGTGGTGGCCAACGCTGATGATGTTTGGTCCCAGAGATGAGGAGTCGTCGAATTCTGAGCAGTCGATGAAGTGGGGGATCAAGCGGTTTTCTAACGATGAACTCCGGCAACGATTTGTAGATATGACGGTGCCGCAGGCTGAATTTCTCGGCTTAAGCATTCCCGATGAATCGCTTAAATGGAACGCTGAGCTGAACCAATACGACTTTGGCGAAATTGATTGGGATGAGTTTTGGCGCGTGGTTAAAGGCAACGGGATTTGTAATCGCGATCGCATCGCAACCCGCAATAAAGCCTACGACGAAGGCGCCTGGGTAAGGGAAGCAGCATTGGCATACGCTGATAAAAAAGCATCGCGTAAAGCAAAGAGAGCCGCTTAGTCATCAGAATGAAAACAATGCTAATTACACAGCTATACCAATCATTAACAGTTCTCCAGGTGAAAATATGAGCGCACAAAATGACAAGATGTGGCCGCTTTGGGAAGTGTTCATTCGAAGCAAGCAAGGACTTGATCACAAACATGTTGGCAGTTTGCACGCAGCAGACGCCGAAATGGCCATTCAAAATGCGCGAGACGTGTACACGCGGAGAATGGAAGGCGTGAGCATTTGGGTTGTCGAATCAGCCCACGTACATGCCTCCAATCCAGATGAAGCCGGCTCGCTATTCGATCCAGCCAACGACAAAGTATACCGGCATCCCACGTTTTACGATGTGCCGGATGGCGTAGGGCATATGTAGTTTTGTGTTGGTTTATTGCTGGAATATTAGTTTTAAATCAAAGAACAAGAAGACCGCCTATAATTCTGCAGGAAAAGTGTAAGTATGTTCAGGGCCTCCTAACTAAGCTTGAAAATGGAAACAGCAACGCAAATAGATCTCGATTTCTATCATTTTACCCTTCAGTGGGCAGACACGAGCCTGATACTCGGGCATCGTTTGTCTGAATGGTGTGGACACGGCCCAATTCTGGAGCAGGATATCGCAATGGCCAATATTGCTCTGGATTTTATTGGCGAAGCCAGATCGCTTTATCAGTATGCTGCGGAGCAGGAAGGCGCCGGCCGGACCGAAGATGATCTGGCTTTCTTTCGAGATGATCTGGAGTACAGGAATTGTTTACTGGTAGAGCAAACCAATGGCGATTTTGGTAAAACCATTCTGCGGCAGTTTTTCTACGAGGCTTTTCATGTGCCGTGGCTTGAGGAAATGACAAAGCACCCGGATGCTGTGTTTTCCGGTGTTGCGGCGAAGTCATTAAAAGAAGCCCAATATCATTATCAGTGGAGCGCCGAGTGGGTGATTCGACTTGGCGATGGCACGGAGGAAAGCAAGCGCAGGATGGAAGACGCCATACTAGATCTCTGGCCATTTGCCGGCGAATTGATGATTCCAGCTGCTCATGAGCTAGCGCTCATTGCTGCCGGCCGTCTGCCCGCGTACGATGCCGTGCGTGCGCGGTGGGAATCAAGTATTCAAAATGTATTTAGTGAGGCCACCCTTGATGTGCCGGCAATGGATGCGTGGATGCAAACAGGAGGCAAAGAAGGCCGGCATACCGAAAGTCTCGGGTATCTGCTTGCAGAAATGCAGGTGGTACAACGTGCTCATCCCGGCAATAAGTGGTAGCAAGATGGCAGCAACCCGACAAAATATCACCCAGCAAGATATCACCCAGCAAAATAATACCCAGCAAGATATTAAAGCAGTAGAAGGTATCTGGCAAATCCTTCAGTCTGTACCCGATCCTGAGATTCCTGTGCTCAATGTGCTTGATCTGGGGATTGTGCGTACGGTAGCAGTTGACCAACGTCATGTACGCGTGTCCATTACGCCAACGTATTCAGGTTGTCCTGCAACGGATACGATTGCTCAAGATATTCGCAAGACGCTCGTTGAAGCTGGCTATCAGGATCCTGAAATCGAAGTTGTTCTTAGTCCGGCCTGGACAACAGACTGGATTTCTAAAGAAGGGCGGGAGAAGTTGCTGGCGTATGGCATCGTGCCGCCTATTGAATCTTCTGCTGATTCTTCAGCCTTGTTTAGCCGGCCAGTGGAGATTCCGTGTCCTCGCTGTAAGTCTGTAGATACCATATTGGTGAGTCAGTTTGGCTCAACACCGTGCAAAGCTTTATACAAGTGTGCTGCTTGTCTGGAGCCCTTTGATTATTTCAAATGCCTCAAGTAACTCAACATAATGTCTGATATTTCTGAAGAAACTGCGTTGCTGCGTATCGAAGGGCCTGTGGCTTTTATTACGATGAACCGGCCCGCTTCCTACAACAGCTTTAATAAATCTATGGCAAAAGCCGTGCAGGATCACCTGCAGGCTTGTCACGATAATGACGCCATCCGTGCGGTTGTGCTCACAGGTGCCGGCAAGGCTTTTTGTGCCGGACAAGATCTCGTAGAAGTAAAAGACCTGGATGCTGAAGCCCTGTATGCCATTGTAGAAGCATATTACAACACCATCGTTAAGCAAATCCGCAACATGCCTAAGCCTGTTTTGGCTGCGGTTAATGGTGTGGCAGCAGGCGCCGGCGCAAACATTGCATTGGCGTGTGATATTGTTGTTGCTTCTGAGAAGGCCTCGTTCATACAGGCCTTCAGCAAAATAGGCTTGATTCCCGACAGTGGAGGGACCTACACGCTGCCTCGACTCATCGGATTGCAACGTGCAACCGCACTCATGATGCTGGGCGAAAAGGTGTCTGCCGCGGACGCTGAAACCATGGGGATGATCTACAAACATTTTACGGTAGATGAATTTACCGGAGCTGTAGAGAAGCTTGCACATCAATTGGGCAACATGCCAACCAAGGGGCTCGCTTATACCAAGGCCTTGTTGAATCAGACTTTTCAAAACGACTTTGAAGCGCAATTGGCTCTTGAAGGCGTGTATCAGAAGAAAGCCGGCCAGAGCGCTGATTACAAAGAAGGCGTTGCGGCTTTTGTGGAAAAAAGAACACCAAACTTCATAGGCCAATGATTGTCGGAATAGTGGGCTGCGGCACGATGGGCATCGGCATTGCGCAAGTAGCTGCAACGGCCGGCAACACGGTTGTCGTTTTTGATAAAGAGCAAGAAATTTTACTCGCTGCCAAAGATAAGCTGGGGCAGCGTTTTGCACGACTTGTTGAAAAAGAACGGTTGACGCCGGCACAAGCTGATGCGTGCATAGAGCGCATTCGTTTTAGCAATGGCTTGAGCGACATGGCAAGTGCCGACCTTGTCATTGAAGCGATTATTGAACATGTCGAAATTAAGCAGGCGTTGTTTGTAAGCCTCGAGGCGGTTGTTTCAGATCAGTGTGTGCTTGCAAGCAATACGTCTTCACTACCGATTGCTTCAATCGCTGCTGCGTGTCAACATCCTGAGCGCGTCATCGGGCTCCATTTTTTTAATCCGGCGCCTGTCATGAAGCTGGTCGAGATTATCCCTGCCGTACAAACACGGCCTGGGTTGACCGGCGAGATGAAGGATTTGATGAAGGCATGGAAGAAAGTCCCGGTGATTGCTAAAGACACGCCGGCCTTTATCGTCAATCGCATTGCACGCCCCTTTTATGGAGAAGCACTGCGCATGCTCGAAGAAGGCATTGCAGATGCGGCAACCATTGATTGGGCCATGAAAACCCTGGCCGGCTTCCGCATGGGGCCATTCGAATTGATGGACTTTATTGGTCAGGATATAAACTACAAAGTGACCAATACGGTATTTGAAGCCTTCTTCTACGACCCTCGATACAAACCGTCTTTTACACAAAAGAGCCTGGTAGAAGCAGGTTATCTGGGCCGTAAAGCAGGGCGAGGGTTTTACAGGTATGGAGCTGATGCAGAAACAGTTGAGCCCAATCGAGATGAAGTGCTGGGCAAGCAGATCGTGCGTCGCATTGGCGCCATGTTAATCAATGAGGCAGTAGATGCCCTGTTTTGGCAAGTAGCAACGGCTGAGGATATCGAACTGGCGATGACCAAAGGCGTGAATTATCCCAAAGGCCTGCTACAATGGGCCGATGAATGGGGGCTGGATGATGTCTTGCAGTTGCTTGATGCCTTGTATGAGGAGTATCGGGAGGATCGGTACAGGGCCAGTCCTCTGTTGAGGCGCAATGCCAAAGCGGGGGTGCCCCTGTTGGCTTCACCAGCAGAATCAACGCATACAAACGAGCATGTAATTTGATGGAATTAGCGCAGCGCGTTGTGCAAAAAATGCTGGCCGGCGACAAAATGAGCCAGTGGTTAGGGATTGCGGTTGATCAAATCAAACCGGGGTATTGCCGGCTGCATTTTACTGTACGGGATGAGATGCTAAACGGCTTTAACATCGTGCATGGCGGTGTCGTTTTTTCTGCAGCTGACAGCGCGTTTGCTTTTGCCTGCAACACACACGGCCGGCTGAGTTTGGCGCTTGATGTGCATATTAATTTTATGGAAGCGTGCCACGAAGGAGATGTACTTACCGTTGAGGCCAAGGAGGTCCATCTGGGCTACAAAACCGGCGTGTACAAAGTGACTGTTGTTAAGCAGCCTGATAACACCGGCGAAAATGAAGAGCTGGTCGCAACGTTTACAGGCACGGCTTACCGAACAAGCCGGCAAATTCTGGACGAGGACAACTAACGAGCATGATATACGAGTTTAACGGCATACGACCTGTTGTGCATGAAAGCGCTTTTGTTCACCCGCAAGCTGCAGTTACGGGCCATGTAATTCTGGGTGCAAACGTATACGTGGGGCCGGGCGCAGCCATTCGGGGAGATTGGGGGCAGATCATTGTTGAAGACAATTGTAATGTGCAGGAGAATTGCACCATTCACATGTTTCCCGGGAAATCTGCTATACTCAGAACGCAGGCGCATATCGGGCACGGTGCCATCATTCATGGGGCCGAGATTGGCCGGAATACGATGGTTGGGATGAATACTGTGATCATGGATGATGTCGTGATAGGGGAAGAGTGTATCATTGGGGCGTTAAGCTTTGTCAAAGCCAAAGCAGTGATTCCTCGCAGAAGTTTGGTGGTGGGGAATCCGTATAAAATTATCAGGGAAATAGACGACGAAATGATCGCGTGGAAAACCAAAGGCACGGAAATCTACATGGGATTGCCGGCCGATTGCCACGCCTCGTTGACGCCATGTGAGCCCTTGCGCGAAGTGCCAGGGAATCGTCCAGTGCAACCGGATATGTATGCGCTGTGGGCAGACGCTAAAGAGAAAATTAAAAGTTAAAAGTCAAAAGCTAAAAGTTGTAATTATTCACTTTGAAAAAACACTTGGGAATAGATGGCTGTTAAGCTTGGGAATTATGTAATGGGCGGTTGGGCCCTTGGGACTGGAGAAGGCCGGCCGCTTTTTGATGCCGTGACTGGTGAAACCATTGGTTTAACGGATACTTCCGGGATAGATTTTGGCGAAGTACTGGATTATGCACGTCGTGTTGGTAATCCTGCTCTGCGCAAAATGACGTTTCCTGAGCGGGGGCGTATGCTCAAAGCGTTGGCGATGCACTTGCTGTCGCAGAAGGAAACGTTTTATGAGCTGAGTTATCGAACAGGCGCGACGCGTACAGATAGCTGGATCGATATTGAGGGCGGCATCGGTAACTTGTTCTCCTATGCATCGCTGCGCCGGCAGTTTTCTGATTCGCCTTTCCACGTAGAAGGGGATGCCATTCCGCTTTCTAAAGGCGGTAGCTTCGTCGGCCGGCACATCATGGTGCCCAAGGAAGGCGTCGCCATCCACATCAATGCCTTCAATTTTCCTGTATGGGGGATGCTGGAAAAGATCGCTGTGAATCTGCTTGCCGGCGTGCCGGCGGTAGTGAAGCCGGCGTCTCTGACGAGCTATTTAACAGAAGCTGTTGTGCGAGAAATTGATGCTTCTAACATTCTACCAAAGGGCGCACTGCAACTGATTTGCGGGTCAGGCAACGGGCTACTCGATCATGTGATCAATCAGGATGTTGTGACCTTTACGGGGTCGGCCGAGACCGGTCGCATGCTAAAAGCACACGATCGCATCATGCAGGAATCTGTACCTTTTAACATGGAGGCAGACTCTTTGAATTGCGCCGTGCTTGGAGAAGATGCAGAGCCCGGGAGTGCTGTATTTAAGCTGTTTATCAAAGAAGTGCGGAAAGAAATGACCGTCAAATGCGGTCAGAAGTGTACGGCTATTCGACGTGTAATTGTGCCGGGTAAATACCTCGATGCGGTACAGGAAGCATTGGCTGCTGAGTTGGATCGAACAACCATTGGGAATCCGCGGCACGAGAAAGTGAGGATGGGCGCACTTGCCGGCCTCACGCAGGTACAGGAAGTGCTGGATCGTGTGAACGAACTGGCCCAGCACACATCGCTTGTTTATGGTAATCCGGACAGCGTGGAGGTGATTGATGCAGATGCAAAAGCCGGCGCCTTCTTGTCGCCCATGATCTTAAGAAATGAAAC
>JBGCEN010000526.1:0-8262 GCA_045106435.1 Rhodothermales bacterium | reverse complement strand
ACCTGGATAAATTAAACGGCGAAGACTCAAAAGGTATGTCTAACATCGAGATAGCGCTTAAAAACCCTTCAAAATTGGACATTCCTTGATCGGTGTTCGATATTCGAGACTTTGTCCAAAAGGACAAAGTCGAGCTTAGGGCACAAGTGAAATTCAATACTAATTGTTTACACGACCTAATTATTGAGCGAGCATTAATCAGAGAGGACAGATCAATTTGTGGTATCAAGCCTAATTTATAGCTTGCTAATTTTCTGCACAACCCAGTAAATCCACTAACTTTCACAGGATCTATCCTGCCAATCTTTGCAAAGAGGGGAGTTATACAACGATATCGCTAATTTTATTCCAATTAGAAAGAATAATCTATAATCGTTACGGCTAACTGACTCCCTGCATCTTGCGCTGCAAAGATTTGAATATCGAACACCCAACAAGGAACACCCAATAACGAATTGTTTTTCCATCCTTCAAAATTCCTTGTTGGGTGTTCGATATTCAAGGGTTCTATGTCTCTTTTCTTGGCGCATCTACGATCGGTACCCGGATGCTAGTACCCAGATGCTTTACCATTTCTTCGAGGATCGGCTGCGCCAACAAGGGTCCCATCTTTTGTAAGATAGACCAAGTGAACACCACCGAAATAAATATCCTGCTTGGGATAAATATTCAAATTGTAATTCATGTTGCGGAGCGTGGTTAAGGCATTGCCCGTGAATCCGTCCTCAATGCGTACTTCTACTGTGTCAGAAAACGGGTACATTCTAGGCATACTGATGGCTTGTTCGGGTGGAATTCCATAGTCGAGGATGTAGGTGATCATTTCTACAATAGCCGGCCCGATTCTGCCTGCGCCGGCTGCGCCAACAGCGAGTCGGACGTTGTCGCCTTCAAGTACGATCGTTGGGGCGGTTGTAGATCGAGGGGTTCTATGGGGGCCGCGTCTGTTTGCCGGCCGGCTGTTAAATAGATTGGCCGCTGAATTCAGAAAAGCACCGCCCGCATACACGCCTGAGCCAAAATATAAGCCCATGGTATACGTAAGCGAAACGGCATTCCCGTGCTTATCTATGACTGATAGGTGCGTGGTATGGCCGCCAGATTCTTCCTCTTTGGTCACTTCCAGATCGGCCGGCGGATATTCCAAAGTTGTAGAACCAAAAGGATCGATCAACTGGCACGCTTTAGGTAGCGCCATCTGCTCTTCATCCCACGGATTGCCTTCGGGAAGACGTGCCGGCGCTGGATTTCCCATATAGATACTTCGCTCTTTGGCGTAGGCCTCGCTGGTAAGGCCAACTGCCGGAACGGCCGCTGCATCGGGGTCTCCCATGTACGCGATGCGATCGGTTTGTGCAATCCGAAAGGCATCGATATAAGTAGCCAGCGCTCTGCTGCTGCTGTCTGGCGTACCCATGGCCGGCAGATCGTACGGTTCAAGCAATTCCAGGGCAAGTAGTACTTCAGTACCACCCAGCGGCGGGGGCGCGGTTAATACTGTGTAGCCATTGTAAGTACTACACTGCGGTCGAAGCCACTGCGAATCATACCCGGCCAGCTCATCTAGTGTAATGGGGTTGTCGCCCTTGCTCAACTTGCGAATAATCTCTTGCGCTACAGGGCCTGCGTAGTATCCGTCGCGTCCATGGATGAGTATGCGTTTCAGCGTTTCTGCAAGTGTTTGCTGGACAAGTAGATCGCCGGCTTGCAAGGGGGCATCATCAGGATAAAATAAAGCGGCAGAAGTACTGTCGTGGGTAAGCACACTTTTGTAGTCAGCGATGATACGTGCAAGCATCGGGTGTACATGAAATCCTTCTTCTGCAATACGGATGGCCGGCTCCATTACAACTGCCAGAGGAAGACGTCCAAATCTTTCGTGTGCTTTGAGCAGGCCATCTACAGCGCCGGGGATTGCCACCCATCGTTCTTTTGATACGTCTGCGTTTCGTAAGCCATCGCGTTCATAATCAGGATCACTGCCGGCCCGTGCGTAGAAGTTGAGATATTCAGCCTGATTCTGTTCTTCCAGCCAAACGGTCATCGAACCACCACCGCCTATACCAGACATCATGGGTTCAACCACACCAACAACAAAGGCTGAGGCTACGGCGGCATCTATCGCGTTGCCTCCTTGTTTCAAGACCGCTGCGCCGGCGTCAGCTGCCAGGGGATGGGCTGCTGCTACCATACCGTTTTGCCCGGCCACTTTATACTTGTCATTTGTCGATGGTTTAGGGGTACACGCGATCAAGCTTATAAGAAGCGATAATATCCATAAGATTGGAAGAGTATTTGTCTCGATAACTCGGTTCATTTCTTAACAGTAGCCCGCGATTGCCACCGGTTTATGCGTGGGGGAAGACATTAAAACAAGCGTGGTTAACGCATGTTATACGTAACGTCGGTGATTAAAATAAAATAATCTTCGATTTCCTGCATTTGTTGCGTCCACGCATTTGTACGGGCAGCGCCGGCCCGATATAATTTTAGTAGATGTGAAAGTACTGTCAAGGTTGTCCTGTAGTATGCTACCTAATGTGTTAATGACTTATTTTCCGGCTATAATGCTTTATCTCCTGGTTATTGCCACCCATCGGTTTAACAAATGACTTCGTTCCACGCTATGTGCCGCCGCCTTAATTTTTGTACGATTTTTAGTGCGTTGCTGGTTTCTTCTTTTTGTCTGTTGAGCGCACAAGATGCACACGCGCAAAGTTATGCAAAGAAGAACTCCGTCTATCTGGAGCTTGGAGGAAATGCAGCGTTGTACTCTTTTAACTATGACCGCATGCTGACAAACAATATCAGCGCTCGCGCCGGCATCGGGATTTTTAGTATTGAAGACGATTTAGGCTTTTCTGTAGACATTACAGCTGTGCCGGTTACAATGAACTATGTCGTTGGCAGAGACAGGAATAACTTTGAGCTTGGCCTGGGCATTTTGTATGTGTCGGGCAATCTGGATATCGGCACGGTAAGTAGTTCAGGTGTGCTTGGGACAGCTGTTCTTGGCTATCGTCACCAGAAGCCGGAAGGCGGCGTTTTCTACAAAGCTGGTGTAACACCGATCTTCGGCCAGGGCGCGTTCCTGTTCTGGGTAGGCGCCGGCATTGGCTATACTTTTTGAAGTTGAAAAACTTGAAAAATTGGAGATTGGAAAGTGTAAAATGGAAATTGAAAAATTGGAAGTGATAAAAAGGGCAAATCGATAAGGCCTAAAAGCCCATCAATTTGCCCTTTTAACTTTTACCTTTTGAATTTTAACTTTTACTCAACCATCCAGGTGTCGCCGGCTTCCAGGAGTTTTTGTAGATCTCCTTTGCCTCGCTTCTCCGTGATGGTGGCAATCTGATCGTGTAACTGGCGTTCGTAGGACGGGCGGTCTTCGCAGTAGAAGACACCAAATGGTCTTGGCATATCGGGTTGCCAGAACATGCGGCCGACGATGCCGGCGAGTTCTCTGCTGGATTCATCGTATACGATACAATCGTCGATAGACCAATCCCCGCTCTCCAGGTTAATCGTCTGGGGTGAGAAGCCATCCAGGCGTATCCCCAGCTTACCATTGTCGTACGTTAGCGGCTTGCCGTTTTCTACAAACAGTGCGCGTAACGGCTTGGAAGATTTCTCTGTGTACGCGAAAAAGGCCCCATCATTAAAGATGTTGCAATTCTGGTAGATCTCACAGAAACCCGTTCCCTTGTGCGCATGTGCGCGCTTGAGAATGGCCTTCATGTGTTTGGGGTCGCGATCCATTGTGCGTGCGACAAAAGAACCATCAGCACCTAGTGCAACTGCAATCGGATTAAAGGGGTGGTCGAGAGACCCGTACGGCGTACTCTTGGTTACCTTGCCTTTCTCAGAGGTCGGACTGTATTGCCCTTTGGTGAGACCATAAATCTGATTGTTGAACAGCAGCATTTGCACATCCAGATTTCGCCGAAGAATATGCATTAAATGATTGCCACCAATCGACAAGGAATCTCCGTCTCCGGTGATGATCCACACATCGAGTTCAGGCCGGCTGGCTTTGAGTCCCGTAGCAACGGCAGGGGCGCGTCCGTGAATGGAATGCATCCCGTATGTATTCATGTAATACGGAAAACGACTCGAGCAGCCGATTCCACTGATGAATACGATATCCTTTTTGGGCACGCCCAGTTCTGGAAGCAAGCGCTGAACGGTAGCAAGGATGGCATAATCCCCACAGCCAGGACACCAGCGGACATCCTGATCCGTTTCAAAGTCTTTCTTCTTGAGTACAGGTGCACCATCGCCGCCGGCGCCTTTGAAACCCGGAGGCATTGCTGGTTTTCCGGGGGGCATTTTCGCGCCTGGTGGTAATTTTGCCCCCGGAGGTAACTTGGATGCCGGTGGTCCTGCGGGCTTGGCCGGTTTGGAAAAGCCTGGAGGCAACGTTGGTTTTTTACTTTTATCAGCCATGATGATTGCCAGTGTCACTGGCGTGCTATATTCAAAATTCTTGCGTAAGCAGCTTACTTGAGCATGCTTTCAATTTGATTAGCAATCTCGGTTGCTTTGAAAGGTTGTCCCTGTATTTTGCAATAAGGCTCAAAGGGCAAGAGATATTTATCTCTCAATATTTTCACCAATTGGCCATTGTTCAGCTCGGGGACGATGAATTTATCAAAGCGAGCAAAGATCTCGGGGAGGTCTGCCGGGAAAGGATGGATGTAGCGCATGTGGATGCTGCCAACTTTTAATCCATTCTCTCTGCATCGTTCAACAGCTGCCTCTATTGAGCCTCTTGTTGAACCCCATCCAATAACCAGCAGATCACCGGACGAATCGCCGTAAATTTCTGTGGCTGGAATATCCTGTGCAACACGCTCCACTTTCTCAGCGCGTATTTTAACCATGAACTCATGGTTGTCAGGATCATAAGAAACATTGCCTGTTTTGTCCTCTTTCTCCAGACCGCCAAGACGATGCTCAAGCCCGGGTGTACCTGGTTTTACCCAGGGGCGCGCAAGCGTTTTTTCATCTCTCAGATATGGCAGGAATTCAGCTTCTCCGTTAACCTGTACGTTGGGTTTGACGAGGAAGTCTGGCCCGAAGTCGGGTAGTTTTGAGTAGTCAGGAATCAGCCACGGTGCAGAGCCGTTGGCGAGATATCCATCAGACATCAGCATGACCGGTGTACGGTACTTGACGGCAATCCGGCATGCTTCAAAAGCTGTTTCAAAGCAATCACCTGGCGTACTGGCCGCAACAATCGGAATCGGTGATTCACCGTTTCGTCCGTACATGCACATCAGCAAGTCGCTTTGTTCAGTCTTTGTAGGCAAGCCTGTAGAGGGGCCGCCACGCTGAATGTTGACGATTACCATAGGCAGCTCTGTCATCAAGGCGAGGCCGATGGCTTCACCTTTAAGGGCAATGCCCGGGCCGCTACTGGCAGTGATGCCGAGTGCTCCTGAAAAACTGGCGCCCAGTGCTGCAGAAACCGCGGCGATCTCATCTTCCGCCTGGAAGGTCATGACGCCGAAGTTTTTGTGCCGGCTCATTTCATGAAGCATCTCCGAAGCAGGTGTAATCGGATACGCACCGTAGAAAATAGGCAGACCGCTTTTTTGGCTCGCAGCTACAAGGCCAAGCGCCATGGCTTCTGCGCCTCGTATTGCGCGATACTTGCCTTTGCGCAGCTTGGCCGGGCTTACTTCGTACCGGAATACAAACTGCTCTGTAGTTTCGCCGTAGTGAAATCCTTTTTTCAGGAGAAGCAGGTTGGCTTCTTTGATTTCTGGCTTCTTGGCAAATTTCTTGGAGATCCAATCGATGGCCGGCTGCATGGGGCGGGAAAACAGCCAGAGTGACAGACCCAGCGCGAACATATTCTTCGACCGGTCGATCTCCTTGGTGTTCATCGACGTGTCTTTCAGCGTCTCACGCGAGAGCTTTGTGAGCTCTACCTTGACCACTTGAAACCCGTCGAGCATACCGTCTTCGAGCGGGTTGCTGTTCAGCTTTGCCAGATCAAGATCGCGTTGTTCAAACGAGTCCACGTTGACGATGACTGTCCCGCCTTTTTTGACGCGGCCTATATTAACGGATAGTGCCGCCGGATTCATCGCAACGAGCAGGTCTACTTCGTCTCCGGGTGTACGGATTTCAATAGAACCGAAGTGAAGCTGGAATCCGCTTACCCCATAGGTGGTACCGACCGGGGCACGAATTTCTGCCGGGAAGTCGGGGAGGGTTGCTAAATCGTTTTGCGCAAAAGCCGTTGCCAGTGTGAACTGGGTTCCCGTCAGCTGCATTCCATCTCCGGAGTCGCCGGCAAACAATACCGTGGCTTCCGATAAGGATTCTACAGCCTTCTCAGGTGATTCTACACTCATGAGAAACTACCTTTCTGTATGTAATACGTGAAGACTTACGATGCCTCAAACTCTGCCTTGCCACTTACTGGCTATATAAAATAAGCAACTTAAAGTACGGCAACCGGTGTTTAAAAAAGACCCTGGTTGATCATTTTTACCAGTTTGGCACAACTTGATTTAGGTGGAAAGATCTGGCAGTTTTGTTACTGCCGGCATCTTAATTTGCATAGGGTAAGCACAGGCCATGAAAAAAGCACCTTTTTCTGTTAAGGATTCTAAGAATTCCGGGCGTACCTGTTATGCGTTTTTTGAACCATATCAGCCGATATTTAGCACATATTTGTATATGAATGCATCACTCGACCGACAGAAAAATAACTTTTTTTAAGGTTTGATGAAAGAATAAAGAACAATCTGAATTTGCTCCACGTTTATGGGATATCTTGTATCAGTCCTCAATGAGGAAAGATTTCTATCATGATTCCTTACGTTGCTACTACAGAAGGCATAACCATTACGGTTCGGCCTGTGTATCTTGATCAAGAATCAGATTTTCTGAATAATCGATTCGTGTTTGCGTATTTCATACGCATCGAGAATAATTCTAACGAAGAAATTCAGCTTCTACGCCGGCGCTGGCTCATCAAGGAAGTTGATGGCAAAATTCAGGAAGTAGAAGGCGATGGTGTTGTGGGCGAGCAGCCAACCATCCACCCCGGTGAGGATCACGAATACAACAGTTTCTGCGTACTTGCTACTTTTGAAGGCAGCATGGAAGGCAGTTATCTCATGGAACGAGCCGATGGTGAGCGATTCAGAGTGGCCATTCCATTGTTTAACCTGAGGGCAGCCGCTAACTGAGTTGTTGGTTGTTGGTTTTTAGTGGTTAGTTAACTTGTTATTTTACCGTTTACTAAACATCTGATACAACAGATTCATTGATAAAATGCCGCGATTGCCTTAGCGAAGACTTTCCTTCGTGTCATCCTGATAGGAGATCCGATCATTCGGATCGTATTGAAGGATCTTTGCGAAGTGAATCGTTCATGTAACCTCAACGTGTCATTTCACGAAGATCCTTCCTGCGTCGACGAAAATCGTCGACATCCGATCAGGATGACATGATTAGGCGGCTTTAGTGATTTCCACTCATATTGTTACATTACACACTAACCACTCCTACATCATTTCCAGCGTTATCACACAGTTCTTCGTTATCAACTCAATGGCTTTGTCCTCGTTAACGAGGGAATAGGTGTCAATCGTTTCTGGAAGCATTTCTTTGGGTGTTTCCATTTTGAACAGCGTATCTGCTACAACCCACCAGTCTTCTGAAGTAAGATGTACTGCCGCTTTTCCGTCGTTTGCTACCATGGGAGCATAGCCCAGCACTCGATTTAAGTGCTTTATGCCCATTTGCTGATGCAGATTTGGATCCATTATTTCGTTGCGATTGGGATTGATCGTCTTTTATGGTAAAGGTACCAGCTATATCATCGCCGGCATTTTTGATATTCCAGTTAAAAAAGATGTATTGATCAAAATGATCCGTGTTATTGGCACAACAATGTAATAAGCTGCGTATCTTTCCATGCTTATTTTATATAAGCCTTGGTAGCCTGTCATCAAAATCAATGATGTATTGAAGCTAAAGAGTACGACGGGTACGACATGTTCGAGAGGTACGAAATGAGCCTTTTTACTGTTATTTCGCACTCTTCGTTCTTTTCGTACACTTCGAACCCTTTGTACCTCTCGTACTTATGAACCTCAATACTTTATTTGCTTTGCTCGCAGACTACTAACATACAGCCTCTAAATAGAAAACAGTACCGTTCATGAAGCAATACCTGGAATTACTCAGCCACGTCAAAGAACACGGCGTACGTCGTGGTGATCGAACTGGGACAGGCAC
>JBGCEN010000525.1:0-10266 GCA_045106435.1 Rhodothermales bacterium | reverse complement strand
GGAACCCGATCTGGTAGCGCTTTTCTGGCACCTTCAAAGGGCGATCTTTGTCCGATGATCACTCCGTTTTTCTTCACATACTTATTCCATATTGCGATAAGCGCTTTCCTTTTCTTCGGGAATTTATCGGACAGGTCTTGCTGCTCGCCCGGATCCTTGGCAAGATTGAACAACTGCCAGTCTTCAGTACCGAAAGGTTCATAAAGCCAAGTGATCTTCCAGTCACCCTGACGAATTGCCCGGTTACCAAATAACTCCCAACCCAGCCAGTCACCGGAGGTGCGGGGAGATTGGCTCCTGCCTGCAAGCATTCGCACCCAGGACTTGCCTTGTACAGGGGCAATTTTGCGTCCCTTGTAGGTAGAAGGATGCTTGATGCCAGCCACATCTAACACTGTCGGGACAATATCCATAACATGGAGCACCGCTTCTCTATTTATTTTGCCTGCACCGTGCACACCTGGGCCACTGACGATCAGGGGTGAGCGTATGCCACCTTCCGAGAGCCAACCTTTATAAATCCTGAAGGGCACCATGGAAACCTGTGCCCAGGCTGGCCCGTACTCAGCATAGGTACCCTTGCGGCCAAGAGCGTTGTGCCCGTTTTCGGCAAAATTGTTCATGGCATGGAGATAGCCCATTGAGCCTACTCTCCCTGCCACCATTGCTCTCAAGTCGTTGCCTTCTGCGCCATTGTCAGAAAAGAAGATGACCACCGTGTTGTCGTACTCGCCAATTTCCTTCAGGTAATCGAATACCCGCCCTATATCGCGATCCATGTATTCAACCATTGCGGCATAAAGCTCCATTTTCCGTGCCTGCGCCACACGTGCTGCAGGCGCAAGTGAGGTGGACCTTGGCACGAAAGATAAGCGGTCTGCGGTATTGACGCCTCTCTCAACAATGCCGAGTTGTTGCATACGCTCAAGGCGTTGTTTGCGGATGCCATCCCAGCCTTCGTCATAACGATTCTTGTAGCGGCGCAGCCAGTCATCCGGTACATGCAACGGTCCATGGGGCGCTGTGTATGCCATATAAGCAAAGAAGGGCTTGCCATCCCTGCGACCCTCTTCAATGAACTGGATGGTCTTGTCTGTGTAGGCCTTTGTGGAGTAGAAATCCTTGGGCAGTTTCTCAACGGGACGGCCGTCTTCTGTGTACGGGGCCTTCGGTATCTGCCATTCAAGATTCCAGGCATCGTCGAAGTGGCTTGCCCCACCGACCAGCAACGAAAAATCACGCTCGAAGCCCCGGGCGTGTGGAAACTGATCCGGTTTAAGGCCTAAATGCCATTTCCCGGCCATGTAGGTGTGATAGCCGTTGTCTTGCAGCAGCTCGGCGACGGAAGCCACACGCTTGTTGAGCACACCCTCGTATCCGGGTTTTCCAACCTGGTTAGGCGTATTATACTCGCCCATGTTACCCAGGCCGGCAACGTGGTTGTCTGTTCCGCTGAGTAACATGGAGCGGGTAACCGAACATGTTGGAGATACATAGAAGTCTGTGTAGCGCACACCCTGCTGCGCTAGTTGATCCAGAACAGGGGTTTTTATCTCTCCTCCGTAACTGCCCAGATCAGAGTAGCCCAAATCATCGGCCACGATTAGAAGTATATTGGGCCTTTTGCTCTTTTGCCCGGTTTGCAAAGAATCTACTGCATGCGCCTGCATTACACCTATAGACAATGTCAGCACAATAATTACTGTAAATGTAGGTAGCACAAATGAAATTTTTCTGTTGAAATTCATATGATTCCTCATTCTTATAGAATAATTAGGCTTGGGGAAATGCCAGGTCTTTAGATTCATTATCTTTTTATTACCTTGGCTTCAATGTATGTCTATGGCAGCCTACTCATGCATTGATACCGTCGGCACTTCATAATTCTCTTGCGCCCCATCAGAAAAACCACCGGAACCCTACCTCAAAGGTAAAATCACGGTCTAACGGGGCAGACTTTTCAAGCCCCCAACCCGGTTTGATATAACCGATTCTGCCCGGGGCAAACATCTTGCCGAATTCAAGACCAAGCCATGAGGAAAATTCGTCTGTTTCAAAATCGTAGATCGGCTGAAATTCCGGCATTAAATATAAGCCTCCATACCAAGGACCTGGTTTCGAAAGGGGTTGCATGTAAAACCATCGTCCGACGAATCGCGATGTATCCGGTGCGTCGTCCTCCTTGTAAACATCAAAATAGTAGAGATTCAACATGGCGATAAATCCATGTAGCGGCATGTCCCACACAAACCCCACTATCGGTGCGAACAACAAGGCATTGCCGCCTAACGCATCATCGGTTGCGGTGGGTAAAACAAAATCAGTCCCGAGTAATAACGAACCGCTTTTTTTGCCACCTTCACCAAAGGTCCAGTCTGTGGCTTTCGGTCTCCACAGGAATTTGATATCGATGTCACCCAAACCAATTGCATCAGTCCCCGCAGGAACGCCTGGAACATCGCTTAAATCACGATACTGGGCGAGAGGAAACTCATAGAACATACCAACTCTTTCGTTGAAGCGAAACGTTCCAAATGCGGTCAGATCTTGCTGTTTCACTCCATTTTCCAGTTTAGTAGAGCGATAATAGGGCATCCACTTATTTGAAAAGACGCGTGGATCGTTGCCGGTTGCATCTTTCTTAGCAGTTTTTTCTACTCTGTCCCGTCTTGCCGCTTTCTTAATATCATCAAATTTTTCAATATCTTGAGGTGTCATATCCTGTTGTGCGAGATGAATCGGTTCTGGTGTTTTGTTGTGGCTGGTTTGCAAAGAATCTACTGCATGTGCCTGCATTGCACCCAAAGTCAATATCAGTGTAAAAATCGTTGTCCGCACGGGTAAGACGGTAGCGCTTTCTCGTAAATTCATATTATGTTTCCTAAGTTAGTTAACCATCTTCAGCACCCACGTCCTGGCCGACCGTGTTACCAACGAGCAACTGAATAAACGGTGAAGTCCCACGAATCTCCGTGCCCTGTTCACCTATTGCCCGAATAACCTCTATACCAGCATCATCAGCATAGAGAAGGTGCGAAAGATCCAAAACAAACACACCTTCGATGGGCTCACAAACATTTCTTAGATGTGTAGCCGCATCTCCAGAGAGGCGGCCGACAAGGCAAACGACAACCTCAGACTCTTCACTTTTGATGTCGATACGGAACGCCATAATTACTGTAAGTAACAAAAAACATACCAGCGGACAGATATTTATAAAAAAAACAGGTAACACATTGTTAAATGAGTAAAAAAATTCTTTGACTTCAGGCTGTTTATGTGGGGTGTTTCTTTTTATCAGGACGATATATCGTCAATAAGAAGTGTCTTTTTGGCCCCGTGGTCTATATTTCGGCCAATCTGACGTATACTTGGAAACGTGAAGAAACAAATACAGGAAATTAAGAAATCGGCTCGCTTCTACCGCTTGATCCAGGAGGTGACTACAGAGCTCGTCGGAGCTAAAGGCGAAGATATCGACACGGCGCTGCATAATTGTCTGAAGATAGCAGGAGAGTATTTCGGGGTCGATAGTGTCTCGCTGGGAGGGATCTCAAAGACGGGCGAGCTCATGCCCACGTTATACCTGTGGGGTCAACTGCCCCCGAAGAAGATGATGCTGGCGAGCAAGCCCACTCCCGGCCCGGAAATGGCAACTCAGTTTAATCGCGATGGGTATTTCATCTACAACCGACTCGAGGACCTCAATGAACTGCCGCAGTATCAGGAGCACACTCGGCGGATGGGTGTCCCTGCTGCCGCCTTCTGGAAGCACCATGATCAAGGATCCTGGATCGAGGGGATGGCGTTCTCTTCAAAAAAACCAAAGACCTGGCCGGATGGCATCGTCGAACACATCGGCGCCCTAGGTGTGGTTCTTTTCAATGCTTTGTACCGCAAGCGGGCGGAGGAAGAAGCGGAGCGACTCAGACAATTCGAGCAAATTGTCGCCGCCACAGCCTCAGAGTTTGTCCACCTCTCCCCCGAACGGGTAGATGCCGAAATTGAAAAAACCCTGGAACGTATCTGCAAATGTGTCAACGCTGATTTGAGCAGCTTCCTTCAGTGGCGGGGTCCAGAAAAATTGACACTGGAAGTAAGCCACGAGTGGTATGCCGACTTCGTCGATGGACCTCACTTTCGTGGCTCCATTCTCGCAGACGAATATCCGTGGCTTACGGCACGACTGCGAGAGTCAAAACCTGTCCTTATCCATAGTCTGGACAACTTCCCCCCCGAAGCGTTTGCCGAGCGCACGACATGCGAGCGCATTGGCATTCGGTCGATTCTGTGGGCGCCCTTCGTGGCAGCACATGGCCTGCAAGGTTATATTGCGTTGAGCACAATCAACAGGCCAGGAGCATGGCTGGAGAGTGTCATACCACAGCTGGGACTGGTGGGAAATGTCCTTGCCAGTGCTGTCGAACGGCAGCAGGCTGACTTCAAGCTACTGCAGGCATATGATGAAATCCGGCAACTTAAGGATTACGTAGAAGCTGAAAACGTCACCCTGCGGGAGGAAATCAAAGCCTCCTTCGAAGAAGACGAGCTTGTCGGTAAAAGCCACGCCTTCCAAACCGTCATTCATCAGGTTCAACAGGTGGCAAAAACGGACTCGACCGTTCTTCTTCTCGGTAAGACCGGTACCGGTAAGGGCCTGATCGCCCGCCTGCTCCACCGACAGAGCAGGCGTAAAGACCGTCCACTGGTTACCGTGAATTGCGCGGCCCTTCCTGCCGAACTGATTGAGAGCGAACTGTTTGGACACGAAAAAGGGGCTTTCACCGGCGCGGTTGCTCGGAAGATCGGTCGCTTCGAATTGGCGGATGGCGCAACGATCTTCCTAGATGAGATCGGCGACCTGCCCATCCAGCTCCAGGCTAAGCTGCTTCGGGTTCTACAGGAACGCGAGTTCGAGAGGCTCGGATCATCAACCACGAGGAATGTAGACACCCGGGTCATTGCCGCGACCAACCGGAACCTCGATCTACTGATTGAACAGGGTATGTTCCGGGATGATCTGTACTATCGATTGGGCGTCTTTCCGATCCGGCTTCCCTCACTTCGCGAACGTCGTACTGACATTCCTCTGCTTGCCTGGTTCTTTATCACAGAGCTGCAAGGCCCGCTTGGGAAGACGATAGAAAAGATCCCCCCAGGGGTAATGAAGACTCTTACTAACCACGATTGGCCGGGTAATGTACGGGAGCTTCGGAATGTCATCGAGCGCGCCATGATACTCACTCCGGGCACGACACTCGACCTGGAGAGTGTCTTTCCTTGTTACCCCAGACAGAAGTATGTATCCTCCCCAATCTCCAAACAGCAGAGTGAGAACCTCGAAGACGTTGAGCGCACGCACATTGTAAAAGTGCTGGAAAAATGCAACTGGAAAGTCCGTGGAATAGATGGCGCAGCCGAACGCCTTGGACTCAAGCGAACCACTTTACAGTCGCGAATGAAAAGACTCGGGATTCAGCGACCTTCTGCCTAAGGTTAGGCTGAAGTTCCAGAGCAGAAAATGGGTTAGGGAATCTCTGAATAAGTTTATGGGATGGGGGTCGAGGGAAGGGAAATCCTGACGCCCATTATAAGCCATTGATAGATAATCCCTTCCCCCGTAGATGAACTTGCAGGAATACTCTGGTCGAGGCGCGGAGCAACTTGATCAGAGTATCCTTAGCTACCCACGCTAGCGTCCACAATGTTCGCCAGCCCCCCCCCTGCTTTCAGATAAAGACAACAGGGCACCTGAATACGTTGCTGGTGAGAAACAGCCCGGCTGTCTCGAAAACCTCTGGATAACTCGCAAAAGTACAAGTAAACTCAGATTGACCATGGATCAGTTGCAGCTAGTTGATCTACTTTGACCTGGAGAGGAGAAAACGAGTGAAAAAGTACATTTCTATAAATAGTGCGTTTGCCGGCATCCTGGCTGCAGTATTGACCGCCACAGCTCCACTGAGTGCCAATGCTGCTAATGCATACGATAGTGGCAACTGGGAGTACAGCGCCAATGTCTACATGTGGATGCCCAAGATGACAGGGGAAACCAACAGCGGTGTTGATTTCGAAATCGACTTTGGGACTCTCCTTGATAACCTCAAGATGACTTTCATGGGGGGACTCGAAGGACGCAACGGAAAGTGGTCTCTATTCTCCGATTTAATTTACATAAATATAGGTGGCAGTCAATCAGCAACGGTAGTCGGTGACGGGCCCTTCGGTCTGTACCAGGATCGTAAAGTGAGTATTGGTTTGAAATCGTGGATTATCACGCTCGCAGGCGGCTACAACTACATTGATACCGAGAAGGGCAGGTTGGATATCATTGCGGGTACGAGATACTTCTATATCAAAGAGGATCTTGGTCTCAAGATTGATGTCGGTCCTGTGAGAATCTTTGATCGCTCGGTTTCCGTTTCCGATCATGTGTGGGACGCGATTATCGGTGTCAGGGGGCATATCAATGTGGATGCCAACTGGTACATCCCCTACTACTTTGATATCGGCGCCGGCGGTTCCGACCTGACCCTGCAGGCGATGGCCGGTGTTGGCTACAAGTTTGACTGGGGTAATGTGCTGCTGACCTACCGCTATCTGCACTATGACTATAAATCTGATTTCCCCAATGCCAACATGGACGTCAATGGTCCCCTGCTGGGCGTGGTGTTCAGCTTCTGAGCTCGTCCCAATGGTCAATTTGACCACGGGGAGAAATCCAGCATGCCCGCTTACTCAGTTGCAGGCAAAGCTATCTTTCTGCGGTCAAAATGACATGTCTATGGTTTCCCTGACCAGCCACAATTCAATTGAGAGATTCCGGTGATGCTCAAGCCACAATCCCGGATGCAAAATACGGTGCTGACGATTGCCGGATTGCTCATCATCCTGGCCTGGATGCGCTATGCACAGGATCTTATTGTGCCCTTCCTGCTCGCGCTGTTCATCGCTGTCATCGCGGCAACACCCATCAACTGGCTCAAGAGCAAAGGAGTGCCCGTACCGCTGGCCGTCTCCTGGTGCTGCTGATCACTATCGCACTGGGTCTCTTTGCAACGCTACTGCTCGGCTCATCTGCCGATCAGTTCGCCCAAAGCCTGCCGGAATATCAGGCAGGCCTCAAGGAATTGCTCAGCGGTGCTTCAAATTGGTTTACCGCTCGCAGCATCGATCTTCCAAAATCTACAGGCATACTGGATGTGATCAACCCTGGGCAGGCGATGGGATTCGCCAATTCGCTGATGTCCAGCCTTGGCGGAGTATTCGGCAATGTTTTCCTGATTCTGTTCACGGTACTCTTCATGCTGCTGGAAGCCTGGAACTTCCCGCAAAAAATCAATGCCATATACGGCGACAACAGCGGCGTGGTAATCTCCAGATTCAGCGATGTCATCAAGAGCACCAGGCAATATCTCTCCATCAAGGCGCTCATGAGCCTCGCTACAGGTATTCTGGTCGGAGTCGGCACCGCAGCAATCGGTCTCGATTATCCGATTCTATGGGGCTTCCTTGCCTTCGCACTGAACTTCATCCCCAATATCGGCTCGATCATCGCTGCAGTCCCGGCTGTACTGCTGTCACTGGTTCAGCTGGGTTCAACTGCAACCCTCGGGGTCATCCTGGTTTACCTCACTGCGAATATCGTGATCGGCAATATCGTCGAACCACGTTACATGGGTGAGAAAGTCGGCCTCTCCACACTGGTTGTATTTCTCTCTCTGGTATTCTGGGGGTGGCTGTTCGGTCTTGTCGGAATGCTGTTGTCGGTGCCGCTGACCATGACCGTCAAATTTGGCGCCATGGCCAGTGATGAAACCCGCTGGCTAGGCATCCTGCTTGGGCCCAGTTCAGAGATGCAGGAAGAGTGAACAGGAGCACAAAGCATCAGATGATGCATATTATCCTCAATGGAAAAAAAGCAGGTTACGAATCCGTGCGTTCAGCCATTTCCGCTTTGCGTGAAGAGGTTGAGCAGGTCGATGTCCGTGTGACCTATGAATATGGTGATGTCGAGAGACTTATCGACGAAGCAGTTCGGGATGGAGTAACGCGCATTGTCATTGGCGGCGGTGACGGCAGTGTCAATGAGGTGGTTGATGCGATGGCCAAATTGCCGCGTGAGCAGCGCCTTGAACTGGCGATCCTGCCGCTTGGAACGGCCAATGATTTTGCAACCGCCTGCCGGATCCCCCTCAATAGTTTGGATGCACTACGCCTCGCCGTCTCTGGGAACTGCACCACTGTCGACATCGCAAAAGCCAACGAGCGGCATTTCGTCAATATGGCAACAGGCGGGTTTGGCGCGCAGGTGACTGCCGATACTCCCGTCGAATTGAAAAACTTTCTGGGCGGTGGCGCCTATACGCTGACGGGTGTGTTGAAAGCGATCAATTTTGTCCCCTATCAGGGCAAAATGAAGACCCCAGATTTTGAATCTGAACTGACGGGCGTTGTCGCTGCCATTTGCAATGGGCGACAGGCCGGCGGCGGCCAGGAGCTGGCGCCTCATGCCTACATCAATGATGGATTGCTTGATGTGGTGGTCGTATCGCAATTTCCTCTGAGTGATCTCCCTCGGGTGATCGAAGAGATCAAAAATCCCTCTGCCAATGGCCGCTATATCAAATATATTCAGACCCCATGGGTCGAGAGCGAATCGGATGAGATCATTCCTCTCAATCTTGATGGGGAGCCGTATCAAAACAAAAAAATTCGTTTCGAGATTGTTCCCGCAGCAATCGATCTGGTGCTGCCTGCATCATGCCCCTGTCTCATGTATGAGCAGAGCAATAAATAGTGAATTGCACTCTTCGGGTTCTATATTTCAGCGATATTCATATCAACATGCATATTCGTCATATGCAATGGAAAAAAATGGTTCAGTAAACGGGCCGTGGGGGCATACTATAACCTAGCCCCCTCTATTTCCACCTTTTATACTAATAGCTCCCTGTAGCCTAACTCTCCCCCAAATACCCCCAATTTATTAGCCAGAGCCAACAGATTGACGCGTAATGACAAGCATCCAATTCAGAAGAGAGATACTATTTTTCCCTGAGGCTGAAATGCTCTAAAACCCACTCTATCAATCTACATGGCTTCGGGAGACGGCTATGAATATTATCAAGCTTGCAGCACTAACTGTTGCAGCTATCGTTAGTACTGGCTGTGCTACTACATCACAATTCAATTCGAATATTAGAGGGGTAACATTTGTAAATGAAAAACCATATTTAGTACCTTTTGGAGTCACCTTATCCCAGACACCCATTGGTAACAAGTATCTTGCTTTTCTTAATAGTCAAAAAATCTATCATTGTAAAAAGGGAGATATTCTTTGGACAGAAAAGAGCTACTTAAAATATGCTCTCAAAACAAGAGATAACAACACTGTTCAGCCTGGGTTTGCAGCTCAACGCATGGGATGCTCATCACCTCTATCTGACAGAGAGTACGACTACTATAGAACTGCTATGGTAGAGAGAGCACAGCAGGCAAGGCATCAAGAAAAACTAGAGATGCAGCAGCTTGCTGTTACTACAAATCAAACTAGCAACTAAAATAGTAACTTCCCAACCTACCCAGCTATAAATATAAATAGCGGTAATTTAGTAAAACCAAAACCTCAAATCTACTATAACCGTCAAATTGGGAATATGACTTACCGTAAGAGAGTACGTTGAACCATAACCTGAAAGACTGGATCAAGGCCTCCAGAGCCATTAACATCAGCTCCTTCTATAGAAGTTATGAAGGGAGAGAGTTTCCCAATACTCTGAACCAACAATAAAGCCCTCACGGACGAGGGCACTTTTCCACAGAGTTATCAAAAGATCAGCTTTCACGAAAATTGCTCATCTACTTAAGGGAGCTCGGGTTTTGAGAAAAAATCATATTTGCCTATGAAGGTGGTACTCATACCACGAAACTTATTCGCCAGGCCTACCCACCCCCCCTATCCATCTCCTCTCGCCCTCACGCAGGAGAGGGGGCCCTCCCCTTGCTCCTTGCCCGCTTACCTTCCACCTATACCTACACCCTACTCGAGCCAAGAAGGCCTCAGCACCCTGCTTGCTGCCTGTCTCGTACGTACATTCAAATGCAGGGCGATGCCTTCGGCCCGGGCTCTCCTCCCATACCTCCAACAAAAGACGTTGGAGTTATTCCTTGTCGATCTCTATCGCAAGGTCAAAACCAGCAAAGTACAGTTGATGTACCACGAGCCATGTTGACCATAAGAAGCGAATTCCACGCAATCGAGAA
>JBGCEN010000524.1:0-7526 GCA_045106435.1 Rhodothermales bacterium | reverse complement strand
GGTGATAAACCATTTGAAAGAACAATTTGGTATTGACCCCAAGCAGTCGCCCGAGCGATTTAAGTTGCAAGTGAAGCAGGAGGAGCGGGCGATTGTAGAACAGTTCTTGTCGTGGATTGCGGGGCAGCCTGGATGGGTGATAGGGGAGAAATCTGAGTCGACGGCTGTAGATGGTGGTGAGCAATTTGTGCCAGTAAAAGAAAACCACGATTTCCTTGTGGCCAGTTTTCTGGGAATCGATTATGATCGTCTGGTAAAAGAACAGGCGAAGGCTCTGTTAAATACGATCCCGCCGGCGCCGAAGTTTATTGAGGAGACTGTTGCTGAAGAGACTATTGTTGAAGAAGAGGGGCGCGCAAAAGAAGCAGAAGAGGAAAAACCGCTGTCTTGGTTATTTAGAAGTAATGAAGGCGCTGGAGGAAAGAAAAAACGATTTAATTTCTTTACAGCTGCAAAAAAAGTGAGGAAGCGCGCAAAGTTCTAGGTCGTGTTGACAATTAGCAGGGAAAAGAGGATTCGATTGAATAGGCGCTTTTGACAGGGAGACGAAAAGACGGGGCGAAAGGCTGTTTGTCTCCCTTTCCCCCGTCTTCGTGTCTAATACAACTTGGATCTTGGCAACGAACCAGCTTTATCTCATTCTTACGGATCTGAGAATCTTCGTCTGTCTACCGTCTTCAATACGGATTAGATAAAGACCGTTTGGTGTGTTATCACCATCCCAAACAAACTGGTGTGTGCCGGCTGGCAGCATCCCTTTGTGTAATTGCATGACCTCTCTGCCCAGGAGATCGAATACAGCAATGGACAGCTCGCTCGCATCATCAACGGAGAGATTAAAGGCGGTTTGAGAAACAAAGGGATTAGGGTAAGGAGTGGAAGCAGTGAAGTCGCCGGGTTTTTCGTCGAGGGTTTCGATACCAACAGATACGCGGCCTCCGGCTTCAAATCGGGCCATGAAAATGTCGTCCTGGCCGGCTCCTGTACGCCAGTCTTCGCCGGCTCCTTGATCCATATCAAATTCTCCGCCAAATCCGCCCGTGAGCACGATGTTTTGGAATGAATCTGCCGTTATGCCTGTGCCAGAGCTCAGACCGGTAGAAGGCAACTGAAATGCTGTGCGATATGCGCCTTCGCTGTCATAACTAGCCACAAACACATCGCTGCCCCGCGAAGAAGACAATACAGCTTCGCCAATATTGGGGTCAAAATCGATGTCTCCATTAAATCCACCCGTGATGTAGCTGATGCCCACGATGTCTACAAAAACATCACTGGAGTGGCTTGCGCCTCCTTTAAGTACGGTTGCAAAACGTATCCAACCATTTGGATCGTAGCTTGCCAGAAAAGCACTCCCAAGGGGTTCTGCTGTTCGGTTTACAACATTTCCATCGCTGTTGGTGTCTTCAGGGTCAAAGGCGACGGTCCCAAAACTCTCTCCTGAGATGTAGACATTATCAGATCCATCTATAGAAAGGGCGACTTTTTTGCTCGTTTCTATCCGGCTTGTCCCTTCAAAAGTGTAAACAAATCTGAACGCGTTGTTTTTATCATAGCTGACCAGAAACATGTCGGAATTATCTACAGCGACGCGTGCTTCTCTGTCTCCATCCTGGTTTACATCATTGGGGTCAAAAAAAGCCTCTCCATAAAAGTATCCCGCGATATAGACATTGCCTTCTGAATCGACGCCAATATCTGAGCCATAATCAAAGCCTTCTCCTCCAAAACTAAAGGCGTACCTATACGCACCTGATTCGGTATAACTTGCGAGAAAAGAATCGCCGCTGCCGGCGTTGGAAACGATGCCGGTGGTATCAGCAGGGTTAAAGTCGAATGTAGTGGCGAAGAAGCCCGTTGCGTACACATTCCCTTCGTCGTCCAGTGCAACGGCATTGCCTTTTCCGGCTGACGTGTTTTTCCCTCCGCCCGGAGACACAGCAAACCGTACTTCTCCGTCGCTGTTGTAGCCGGCGATGTACAATTCACCTACGCGAACCATTTCCTCCAGTGGATCGGCATCAAAATCAATAGAGCCAAAAGGCTGGCTGCCAGTAATCACAAAATCGCCATCCGATGCCACGGCAATGTCGCCGGCGCCTTCGTGGCTTGCTGCATTCCCACTGATCTTGAAGGCAAAACGCAGGGCACCCAATTCATTGTACGATGCTACAAATACATCGGTGTTGAAATTCTTCAATAACTGAGTGGAAGCACTGGGGTCAAAATCGAGGGTGTCCTTGAATTCGCCGATGAAATACGCATTGCCGGCGAAGTCCATACCCACCTCCGTGCCCTGGTCAAAGCTGCTTCCGCCCAGGGTATGTGCATATTGCGCAGCAGCTTCTTTTTGAAACGGGAGAATGATAAAGGTAAGGGCCAATAAGCAAAATGTGCTTTTTAGACATGTATGTTGTAATGGCTTTTTCATTTCTTTCACGCTGTGATTTGATGTAATAGAGCTTTTGGCCATGCAGACAATCAGCAATTGCTCCCATGCGAGCTAAGTGTCTAAGCGACCTA
This sequence comes from Rhodothermales bacterium, assembly GCA_045106435.1. Taxonomy (GTDB): domain Bacteria; phylum Bacteroidota; class Rhodothermia; order Rhodothermales; family JAHQVL01; genus JBCCIM01. Next base: position 5,003 of record JBGCEN010000524.1, on the reverse strand, counting down.
CTACATCTAGCGGCAAAAATTTAGAAATGAGGCCAGAGGGGAAAGAAAAGTTTTCAGAACGCAGTAATCAGTGATCAGAAATTGGCAACGCCAGGATTATCTTCAGACTCACAGACTCACAGACTCACAGACTCACAGACTCACAGACTCACAGACTCACAGACTCACAGACTCACAGACTCACAGAAGCGGCAACGCAACTTCAAACGTTGTGCCTTCACCTTCTTTGCTTTGCACAGACATTTCTCCGCCGTAGCTCATGGTGACGATGTCGTATGCAAGAGAAAGGCCCAGTCCGGTACCTTTGCCAGTGGGTTTGGTGGAATAGAAAGGCTCGAATATTTTTTGGGTCAGCTCAGCCGGCATGCCTGGTCCATTGTCGGAAAGTCTCAGAACGACATGATGATTAGTGGCCTTGGTTTCTATATGGATTTCAGGTTGATAGGGACCAGTTGCGCCGGCCTTCTTTTCACATACCGCGTAAATAGCATTATCAAACAGGTTGACCAATACCCGGCCAAGCTCTTGCGGGGCGATATCGTAATTGCCGATTTGTTCGTCAAAATCCTGCTTGAGTGAAATATCACAGGCAAGCTCACGCTGTTTTACACCGTAAAACGCCAGGTCAACAATCTCCCGCACAAATACATTTACGTTTGTAGATACGCGTTCTTGTCTGGTTGCGTTTGCGTGCTCCAGCATGCTTTGCACAATCCCATCCGCACGGTGGCTGTGCTCATTCACTTTTTGGGCGTTAAAAGAGAGGTCCTGGATGATGGTCTCCAACTTGTGCGCTACGTCGCGTACTTTCTTCTCTTCGTCTTCGTGGATTTCTTCAACAAGCTCTTCGGACAACTCCACGTTTAGTTTTGAGAAGTTGATAATAAAGTTGAGTGGGTTTCGGATTTCATGGGCCACGCCGGCGGTTAACTGTCCGAGCGAAGCCATCTTTTCGGAGTGAATCAGTTTCTGCTGCGCGTTTTGTAAATCATGATGTACTGCTGTCAGATTACTGTGCGCAAGGCTCTTTTGTCTGTACAGGCGATAGGCAAAAATGGCTAAAGCAAATAGCAGGAGCAAGCCTGACAATAGAATCAGCATGATCCGCTGCTGGTTTTTGTGATTTTGCTCTAGTGCCTGTATTTGAAGCTGTTGTTCTTGCGTTTGAAATTGTGTCCTGAGCTCGGCCATGACGGCCTGGTTTTGTTGATTGAAAAGCGAGTCATTCGCCGCTTTGAATGCTTTATGTGCCGTTAAAGCTTCTTTGTATTCTCCAAACCCTTCGTGCAGTAAAAATAATTCTCTGTACCCTTTTTTTAATAAGGGTTCTGCACCCATGTCTTTGGCAATTTCCAATCCATTGGTGAGAGACTCAAAGGCCTCCTCATAGTGCGCAAGTCGCCTGAAAAGCTGCCCGGCGTCTATTTGAACTGCTGCAAGCCCTTCTTTCTGGTCTAGCTCCTCGTAGAGCAATCGTGCATCTGCATAGCTGGATAGCGCTTTGTCTACATTACGTGCTTCGTCGTAGGCTTTGCCAAGATCGTTGAGCACCCTGGCCTGCGCCGGCTTGTTGTCAAAGTCCTTAAAAACGACTAGTGATTGTTCATATAAATCAAGGGCCCGACTTCGTTCTCCCTGCTCAAGTCTGATGGTTGCCAAATTTGTTCTTGCAATGGCACCGCACATACGTTGTCCGGTCTTCTCACACACCGCTAGTGACCGTTCATGAAACGCAATAGCAGGTTCTTTTTCTCCTATAAGATCATAGAACACGCCGATATTACTAAGGGCAATGCCTGAGCCAACCACGTCTTCTTGCGCTTCAAAAATAGCGAGCGCAATTTCATAGAGTTTGAGCGCCTCTTCAAATTCCCCAGTGATATCGTAGATAAGGCCGGCGTCGATGAGTACTTTGCCGGTTTCTTCCGCATAGCCAACCGATTCATACAGTTCAATGGCCTCAGCGTATAGATCGAGTGCGCTATTTATATCTCCGCTTCTTTGATAAACCCTGCCCGTTTGATGAAGGATAAAGGCCTGTGTCACCAGATCATCTGAATCGTCAAAAACATCAATTGCCAGGCCGAATTGCTCCAGTGCACCGGTCCAGTTTAACTCAAAGGTGTGAAATTGTCCTCGTAGAATCTGGACCAGAGCTTCATTTCTTTGTGAAGGGTTTAGGTGGGCCTCCTGGCGCAGCAGAACAAAATGCACACGAGCTGAATCAACTGCGCTGAGTGAAAGATAGGTTTGTGCAAGGTCAAATCTCAGTTGTGCTCTTTGTTCAACTGAAAAGTCAGCAGCCGGCAATTTCAGTGCTTCTTCAGCATAAGAAATGGCACGCTGCGGGTTTTTGCGAGACAGTTTATGGACAATCAATCCATAGGTTTTTGCATGCTCCGTTCCGGTTGTCGCTTCAAGCTGTTTTTCCAGACTGTCAACCACGGCTTGCGCCCGGGCCTCTCCCGTCGGTGCAAATCCGAAGAAGACAAGACACGTCAATAACAGACCTGGCAGGGAAACGCCTTTTGATGATAAGCTTGGTGATGGAAAGCTTGTTGATGTAAAAACGCGCATGAAGAAGCGATTACAAAATAATTAAGCTGTCTAGTTTACTGTTTGGCATAAGGAAGGCTAAAATAGTAATGATTAATTTAAGGTTATACCAGTAGACTGTCAGCGAAATAACTGAACTGTGGAATTTCAGCGATTCGATGTGTAGAAAGCATACATGCGAATCTTGGTTTTCTCCATCTTGTGTTTTAATACGAAGTTGAGAAAAAACTCTTGCGGGCGGATATCCCGCCAAATGCGTGGCGTCGTGGTGGGGGGGGCTTTTATCGAAGCGTTTAGCCAGGGACTGAGGCCGGTGCCTTTCTGGTCATTGCTATGTATAACGTCTCTGGGTACGGATTTGCGGGGCGGGGATAAAAGGGTGCCTTTATTTGGCGGGCGCCCTTTTGTGTGCTTTTTGGGCGCACAAAAAGCACGAACGCTCCTTTGAAGGATATTTGGGCGTGTTTGTTCTTTTTGCGCGCCCAAAAATAACCAAAAAGGCCGCCCATCAAATAAATGCACCCTTTTATCGCCAATCGCGCATTCCATATCCAGGGTCAGTTGAAGACGCGACATCTTTTTTAATATCTGCCACAAGACCCTGGCTAAACGCTTCGATAAAAGGCCCCCGCACAACGCCACGCATTTGATGGGATATCCCTCACACATTATTGTCGATTTATCCAGCTCTGGCATAGATACCCAGACCTCTAAATATTACCACACCTTTCTATCTATGCAGATTAAGCCTCTTTTGTGGGCTTCAAATGGATAAAGTCCAGCTAAGTACAACAAATTCAAAGTATGGAGTACATGTCATTCTGAACAAAGTGAAGAATCTGTCTAAAACGCATCGTTTGAGGCCTATTTCAAGTCTCACTTCGAACAGATCCCCAATCAAGTTGAGCTTGTCAAAAAACTAGTTTTCTACGACACTCAAATCGCCCCAGAATCTTGCCCCTCGTCTTACACCAATGGCTGAAATCAATTCGATGTATCCACTGACTTCCCCATCTATATTCCAGGATTGAATTGCTACACCTACAGCCCGCGTTCCTTGCGAAATACCGCCACCTTGAGGTCCATACCAAACATCCAGTACTTTAGGTAACTCGCCTGCTATGTGCTCCAATTTTAAATAATAAACCCTTGATTCAATGGCATCAGGCTCCACCACTTGTTGGATGCTAACAATGTTCTCCTCGACATCAAACTCCCACTTTTTATATACATCCTCGGCAGTAAAAGGCTCGCCGCTATACTCAACAACTAACATTTGTTGATCTTCGTCTCCAGAAAGAAAACAACCAGAAAATAAAGGAAAGAGTAAAAAAACGATTAACGACGTGGACAAACGGACGTGTGCATACATGATAACTACCCTTATTAATTCATAGATAGGATTGAGTAGTATCAGAGATTCATGTATACCGGTCTATTTGGGTTAGATTTGACTATGCTATCGAAGTGTTCTTTTGAGTATATCGATCGATTTACAAATTGTTCAAGCCAATTCATTGTAGCAAGATAAAAATACCTTCTACATATTCAGGAATTGTTCGATTTGGGCATCAAACATCCAGAGAATTCCTCTTCAGAATTTGCAAGCCCTCCCAACAGTAAATCAAGCATATCAAACAAAGAAAAAAGAGCGTTATACTTCTTCATAACAGGCCACATCGTTAAAGATAAACAGGAATTACAGGAGATAATTCCAATATCTGTGCCATGTACCCAAACAGGCCATAAACAACCCTTCAAAGCCATTCTCAGGGGATTAGATGTTGTTGCGCTGTTCGAAACCATTACACCAACTGTGCGATAACGAACAGTCAAATACAGGCCGTGCAATCAAGCCGGCCGGCCTTAAAGTGACCTTTTCTCTGGTGATTTTTCCAGGTCCGGCTTTGGGTTGTATTCATCAGATTTGCCCTTCGGAATACTAATCCATTGCCATTCGTTTTCATTAAACATACGTGCAAGCAACACGATCTGGCCGGCGTGATACGCAAGATGTGCTACTGAACGATTCAGCGCTTCTTCCACACTTAAGGAGACACCCCGAATGATCACCAGTTGAGGCAAATCATCCTTTGTTAACGACTGCAGCGTAGTCTCAACAAGGCTCCACGTTTTCACCCATTTATCCTGGATTTCTTTACGCGTGAACGGTCCTTCTTTAAATTCCTGTTCCCGGTTTCGCCAAGGCTTTTCTCCATCTGTGAAAAGGAAATCAGTAAAACGAGAAGACAGATTTCCACTCAGATGGCGCATCATCATCGCTATTGAATTCCCTCCAGCTACTAGTATCCGGTTTAAGTCGTCATCCAACACCTGATCCAACGCCTTTTCAATAATCACTCTGTATCGGCGATATTCAATCAAATGACTAACAGGCATGGAGGATACAGTTTTCAGGGATCGGTCGTCAGTTTTCAGTGATCAGT
>JBGCEN010000523.1:0-23438 GCA_045106435.1 Rhodothermales bacterium | reverse complement strand
CATCGAAATTTGCGTAATACAATTCTGCGCTTATATAATCAGAAAGGTAAACCGTCGGGCGTTGCGCTGTTCAGTTCGCCCTTAATGCCCTCTGGAGAAATCTATATGTACCTCTCCCCGGCAGCGTGTGAGACGTTTTCCAGAATGTTTAAAGCCTATCGTACAAAGCCGTGTGCAAAGCCAGCGAAGGAAGAAGTGAAGCTTATTTTAGGCCAACGTGAGACGTTGGTTATGTTGCAAGAGTAAGCTCGACTTTATCCGTTTAGATAAAGTCTCGAACCTGAAACTGGAAATGTGAAGATTAAATCTCAACATTTTATAAGCTGGACTTTATCCATTTGAAGCCCGCAAAAGAGGCTTAATCTGCATAGATAGATAGAAAGGTATCGCACTAATCCGTACCCAGGGACATTAAATACAGTGATGAAAAGAAACGCACCAGCCTCAGTCCCTGGCTAAACGCTTCGACAAAAGGCCCCCGCACAACGCCGCGCATTTGCCGTGATATCCCCGCGCAAAAGTTTATTCAAAAGGGTATGCAAAATGGATAAAGTCGAGCTCAGGATGTAGAGGCAAGGGTAACCGGGTCAGCAATTCTATTAACAAACAAGACTGGGAAAACCATCTATTATTTCGTTGTGGGGCTTAAAGCATCCGCATTGATAGATTGGTACCCTGTAGTGAGTGATGGGAATGCAATCTTGGCCGATGAAACCATCACGATCGAGCGAAGCGCTGTCGATCCGGATGGGGTAGAGACAGAGGTCCTGGTATATTGGTACGACGCTGTTATTGTAGATAATATGGAAAGGCCGGGGGAGGTTCAGTACTTTATCGTGCCTCTACCAAACAATCCGTTTGGCGCGTATCTGTAATGAGCCACCAAGCCGTGCATGTTATCAAGATGGCATCCTTGAACTCAGAGACAAGCTGTTGGTGATTTGAATTCTGTCTGTCTTCCCGTCAAGCACCTGCAAGGAGTATTATTCAGGGAAGTAGGTGTTCTGCTTCCTGTTTGTGTTTTATTATCAGAGAAGCCCATAAAAATTGAACACCACAGATACTATTGGGCCGGATTGCGCGGCTTTATGCATGTCGTTTTTTCTTTTTGTTGTAGGGTATCAGATTAGGGCCGATGTCTAATGGGTGAAGCGCACGCAGTAAAAGCAATGAAAAATAACACGCTCAGAAATTCTTTGGCGATTGCCGGCTCTTTGTTGGCTGTACTCATTCTTGCAGGCCGGCGTAAACCGGTAGATTCAACCATTTTATCCAAATCCTTCGAGAATAATATAGAGCAGGAACTGGCCATTTCTGAGGCGCGGTTCAACGACATCATTCCGGGTGCTGAGAAGCAGATTGTTTGGGCTGATTCCACAAAGGAAAAAACGGAATACGCAATTGTATATTTGCATGGTTTTTCTGCAACGCGACAGGAAACTGCACCTTTGTCTGATAATTTGGCCAGGAAATGGGGCGCCAACTTGTTTTATACGCGTCTCTCCGGTCATGGCCGCTCCGGCGATGCGATGGGGGAGCCTGAGGTGAATGATTGGTTGAACGATGCTGATGAGGCCCTCGAAATAGGCCGGCGCATTGGAAATAAAGTTATTGTAATCGGGACTTCCACCGGTGGTACGCTGGCTACGTGGTTGGCAGCTCGGGAAGAGGCAAAAGACATCGCCGGCGTTGTACTTATTTCCCCGAATTACTGGGTGCGGGCGGCGGGTGCCGGCGCAATGTTGTGGCCCTGGGGCAAGCAGATTTTGCATCTCATTCAAGGCCCTTCTTACGAATGGGAAGCGTTTAATGAAGGGCACGCAAAATATTGGACGAACAAATATCCCAGCGAGGCGCTTGTCGAGATGATGAAATTACTCGACTATGTAAATGATCTCGACTTTAGCAGCATTGAAGTCCCTGCGCTATTTATCTATTCGCCAAATGACCACGTGGTAGATCCTGGTGAAATTGAGTCTGCGTTTGAGCAGTTTGGATCCGGGAAGAAACACATCGAAGCTATACCTGAAGTTGAAGATCGGAATAACCATGTCCTCGCCGGCGAAATTCTGTCGCCCGGCTCAACGGATTATATTATGTCTTTAATCGATTCCTTTGTTCAGGAGCTTTAGCAGCGCCTCAGCTTGGCAGTGCTACAGTAAAGTGTTACAGTAAAGTGTTACAGCAAAGTGAGCTGCTTGATAAGAACCTCGCTCTCCGACTGAAGCCGATAAAAGTAAATCCCATGCGAAAGGCTTTTGGGTTGCCAGTCGATGCTGTGCTTGCCTGCGGTTTTGATTCCATTAAACAGTGATGTGACGAGGCGGCCCAGCGCGTCATAAATTTCGAGTTGTACATGCTGTGCTGTCGGGATCTCGAAATGTATACGGGTCTGTGTAGAAAACGGATTGGGTACATTTTGTCCCAGATTGACCTGATGACCTGATGGGGTTTCGTTGCCTACACTCAAGTTGGAGCTAAAGCGGATAAAGCCGGCGTTGGTTTCACCATCCAGGGTCAGAACGTTTGTATTCGTATCAAAAGAAATACCCGGAGATTGATACATTTTGTCTACCGTCCATTTGCCCGATGGAAGTGCAAGGGGGGCCTCTAGTGTAGGGTTGCTGTCTGTGCTTGCGGCCCTTACAAAGAGGACGTCTGTAGTTTCGGTGTCAATCTGCCACGTAAAGACCTGCCATAATCGAGGGAGCACTTCGGAGAAATTTGTAATATCTACAAAAGCATTGCTATAAGTTGAAGCCGTACTCAGTCTGGGTTGAATAAATGCGACTGTAGTATGCGAAGGAGCCGCAATGGCATCTGCGCGGATATTGGAAAGAGAAAGTTTTTCGACGTTTAATCCTTCCCCTGAAGCCAGTCCACCGATGGATAATTCTCGCGTAATCTCTGATTTGAGTTCAATGACATAATCTGATTCAATAGCAAAGCTTTGTATAAACAAATCATGAGAACCCGTTTGAGGGGATTGCCCCAATGAATCAGGCGCAGCCCACAAAGCGCGCCAGAAAGCAGTAGATTGGACGTCTTCTTTTTCGGAAAGTGCCGCATTACCATGGTATTGCATGGTTAGTGCAATGTCGGTTTGGGCCAGTGTCTCTTTTGCTTGTGCGGCGTTAATATCAACAAGATAGGGCGCATCTGGATCATCGATAAAGAAGAGGGTCCGTTCGTAGAATACCTCATCATTGCCTTGCGGTGAGTCGGGGTAAATTGAAATACCTGCTTCAATTACATCAACGCGCCCATGCTGCGAATGCTGCCATACTTCAACCGGGTTGTGATCTGCATACATGCAGGCAGCCGGCAACGTAATTTCGCCAATGGCAGACGATGTTGTTCGCGTGCAGGATAATCCAACGATAGGACCAGGCAAGCCACCATGGCCTCCTTGCATGCTGAGTTGATCAGCGGTCATCACATTGTGATTTCTGTAGGCGTTCCAGGTACTGTTCTGAATACCCGGGGCACTGTCATATCCACCATCAATAAGGAAGGAGGTGTCATCCACATAATACAGTAGTTGCAGTTGGTCGCTCTGTTCATGTCCTTCACCGGGGCGTATGGCTGCTGTGGTTTCTCCGTTGATCAGAATGTAGTGACAAGGCCGTTGCCGATCTGCGGGCAATTTGTCGCATGATCCAGACTGTCCATCCCGACGCAGAATCATTTGCTGCGGATGCTCAGGATAGGTCTCTGTGGTGACTTCTGATAGTGGGGGCGTGAAGGTGGTGTTCACTGGCAAGGCCAGCGCGTGCATCCACAAATCCGCCGAGGGCAGGGTGGGATGTGAAGCGGCAATCCATGAAAACTTGCTCCCAATGGAGGCGTCGCCATATGCCGGCGACCAACGAAGTAGGTGCGCTGCTTCCATCGGGATTTTGTTGCCATCTTCGAGGGGCGGCGTAGCGCCCTCCGGCGTAACTACGTCTGCAAAAGCATGCAAAGGCTCAAGAAACCAGTCAGATCTAAAAGGATCAGCTATATCAAAATCATCGTTTTCATTCAGCAGGTCCTGGAGTCGCGCAGCGTGCCAGAAAGGGAGTACTGTTGCAAGGCCGTAGTTGAAATAGAAGGGCCCTTCCGCCCAAAATCGCTGCCCTTTCCCTGTTTGGTAAGCCCAGTGATGACTTCTGTTTTCATGATTGGGACCGCCGGCGCTACGTAGTGCGCGCCCGAGCCATCTTTCATACGCTTCAGATGGCGTGAAAAGGCTACAGCCGGCTGTGGTAGGTCGTTGATGTACTATTGATGCATAACCAATCGCTGCATGTACTTTCATGGGCCAGTTGCCTCCCTGGACCTCGTCGTAGCTAATGTCGCGGATGATGGAAGCTACATCTATTCCAAGGATTCTAATGAAACTGAGATCCATTACACTGGTATTGCCGAGTGCATCTACGATTTCAATCTGATCTTGAAGATGAGTCAAGAGCGCACTTTTCTCGTTGCATGAAAAGAACGCAGGGAGTGTCAGGCCATAATGAAGATAGGCTTGTTCGAGAGATAGATAGAAATCGATGGTGCGTGCGAGGCTTCCAAGAGGGCCTGCCCATTTAACCGCATCATCGCTTAGGGACTTGTCAAACTGTGTGTAAGTGACATCTGCGAACACTTCCTGGAATCTGGATACAGCCTCTTGATGAGCGGGCAAGTCGAGTACGGACGGATTTATTCCGTTTTCTTCGAGAATAAGTGTTGCAACGGCGATGAACGCACGCGACTCGGCGATAAGGGTGTTTTGCTTGACTATGCTTCTTGTGGATGGTGTGCCCAAAGGAGCGCCGGCAAGGTTGGCAATCGCGTAGAAAAAGGCACGAAGCTCAGGATTTTCTTCAGGTGAGGCCAGGGCCTCGATAATCTGCTTGAAACCAAGTCCCTTGTTACATGAATGACCCGATGCGTTGCAGTCAAAACCGTTTATCGCCAAAGCAGGGTATGCTTGTGCCATGCCGGCCTCAAACAAGGGCGTTTCTATCTGGCCCGTAGGCAGATTGTTGATGGTGATCGACTGGGCTAACAGGACGGGGGAAAGGAAAAACACCCATAAACCCAGCAATATCGCAGATGTGCGACGGATTAGCGCAAGAGTATACATAGCTGGCGGTTCCGCTGGACGGTTCGTGACGAACGAATATGCGCTTATATAGCCGTAGTGAAGGGCAGCTATGTAACTTTAGTTTACAAAAAAAGCCGGCTCCTCTTGTGAAGAAGCCGGCTTTAAATGTTATGATGCTGCGGATATACTCCGGATGCTACTACGAGAAATAATCTGGATTATTCGTCAGAAACAGCAAGGGTACCAATATATTCCCAGTCTTCCTGAGGCTCCATGGCAACCGTTACGTAGACGGTGTCATCGTCAACTTTAACTTCTGTAAGGCCACTGTTTTGGAGCTGGGCAACAATCTGAGATTTATCCAGACGGTACATGCCGCCGGTAGAGTGGTCAATGATTAAACCGATTGGACCGCCAAGCAGGAGATTACCAATGGCCCATTTGGACCATTTGCGGTCCACGATAATTTGGAAATTCTGGTAGCCGGCGAGGCTAACACTAATTGTGTGATTGTTTCTTCGGGGGAGCTCAATGGTAACTGGAGTTTGTCCGTGCTCCGTACCGTTCACCGTGACCTCCGCACCAACGGGGCTGCTGGAAATATCGATATGTTGTGTGCTTCCGTGTTTGAGCGTACCACAACCTGATATCAAAAGGGCTATAGTTACAACGCTTAGCGTTGAAATAATTTTTTTCATGGGTTCTATCCTGGAATTGAAGAGGATTAATACTGGTTTCTAGCGATGATCTCGTCTAGAAAAACCAATCCCTTATCCGGTATGGGGGAGCCTGTAACATTGGGGGGTAACAGACTAGTTAGAAGGGGTATCGGCAGATTGGCAATATTCTGAAATGGAGGATGCATTCCTAAACACAAAAAGCCTTGGCAGGGTCCCCCCACCAAGGCTTTTTAGCAAATAAATATATATAAATCGCTAATTGATTTTTTTACGAGTTAGCGACCGAAAAATACCGGACGTTTAGCTCTCGGCAATGGAATCTTTACCATAGTTTTTACCTTTAGCGAATAGTTGTTAAAAGAACATAAGATGTAGGCTTACGGGCCAGTCATCGTGTTTAAATACGCCCCTTAGTACGATCCCATTCACTAAAGTTTCAGCCAGGAAGCCCTTTCATTTTGATGTTTTTTTACTGGAAGTGCTTTCTTTGTCAGTCCTTCTTACGCGATGCTCTTTTTGTGCTGATTTACGTGTGCTGATTGGGCTTGATCGTCCTGTATTCAGAGATATCCACCGGTCTATATGGAAAAATATGAACGGTTTTGAGAATACAATACTACCCCATACACCGTATTCTCAACTGATATGAGTAAAACGTATATATACATCGACAAAAAAAATAAAGTGCGTGATGTGCACGGGAAACTGATCAAGCCCGATAAGGAAGGTCGGTATTGGGTTCGTGTACCTGATCCGGTTGAGCGTAGTGAAGATGAACTTATGTTTTACTGGTGGCGGCTTGTTGTGCTCTTATTTTATCCTGTGTTCTGGGTTCGGGATGTGGTATTGTCGCTTTTTGGTAAATCAAATTACTTTGAGCGAAGAATAGAAACGCTGCATTCGTTTAAGGGATATCTGGAAAAGCACGAAAGCATCGAGCCGTGAGGTGAATATCGAACATCCAGCAAGGAATGCCCAATTTCGAATCTGTTTCAGCGTTATTAATGATCTTGCTTATTATACTTGCAACTTGAAATTTCTCGCACCTATTTTGCAGACGTCAATAACCCACCGAAGTTATGCAACTAGGCTCCCTGGATTGGTTTGTTATCGTTATTTATGGCATCATTACGTTGACGCTTGGTTTCTGGTTTACCGGGCGCGCCGGCAAAAGCATGGAAGACTACTTCGTTGCCGGCCGAACGCTCCCCTGGTGGCTGGCAGGCACTTCCATTGCCGCTACATGGTTTGCTACTGATGCACCGCTGGCTGCTGCCTCTCTGGTAAGGCAGCAAGGTATCTTTGGAAACTGGCTTTGGTGGTATGAAGGCGCCGGTGTGATGTTCTTGGTGTTCTTCTACGCAAAGCTCTGGCGCAGGGCAGAGGTGATTACCGATGCGGAGTTTATAGAACTTCGATATTCCGGTAGATCGGCCTCTGCTTTAAGGGCATTCACTGCCATTTTTATGGGCGTACTGAAGAATTGTGTGGTGATGGGTTGGGTAATGCTGGCGATGATCAAGTTTAGCCAGGTATTACTTGGTTGGGACGCTGAGTTAACTCTTGTGGTATGCATCTTCCTCGCTCTCACGTACACCGTGGCGTCTGGATTGTGGGGCGTAGTGACAACTGATATGTTTCAGTTTGTAGCCGGCATGATCGGCTCCATGATTTTGGCTGGTATTGTACTGGCCAAACTGGGCGGGCCGGCGGAAATGGCAGCGGCTATTCAGGCATTGCCCGATGCCAAAGCTGGCGTCCTTGATCTTACACCAAACGCTGATCACATAAGTCCACTGGAGTTTAGCTCCTTTCTGATTCTGATCTTTTTTCTATGGACCCGGAGCGGTCAGGGGGATGGCTACCTTGCCCAACGGTTATTCGCTACGCGTGATGAAAAACAATCGATGCTGGCTGCGCTCTGGTTTTGTTTTGCCGGCATCGTACTTATGACGTGGCCCTGGATTATTGTTGGATTGGGGTCACTCATCATCTTGCCCGTAGAATCGGCCATTCCAGCGCTTGCTGCAGATCCTGAACTCGCCTATCCTATGATGATCGCTGAACTCATGCCGGCTGGATTAAAAGGATTGCTCGTGGCGTCTTTTTTGGCCGCGTTTATGAGTACCATGGATACCCATTTATGCTGGGGGGGCTCTTACCTCGTTGCGGATATCTACCGCCGCTTCATGTATAAAGAGGGGACCGAACGCCACTACGTGCTTGCATCTCGTATTGCTGTGCTTGTGCTGGTAATGGTTGCAGCTCTTGTTGCATGGCAAATGAGTTCAATTGAACGGGCATGGATCTATGTGATCGAAATTACTGCCGGGATTGCACTTGTCTGGTTGCTGCGATGGTATTGGTGGCGCGTCAATGCCTGGTCTGAGATAAGCGCCATGATTGGTTCGTTGGTCATTGCCAATGGGTATTTTATCGCCTCCGGCTTGAGTAAAATAGGCATCATATCTGCCGGCACGCTCGAAAGCTTTTCTGTGTTTTATGGCAGTGAATTCGACATGGTCCGGGCGCTGGTAATCCTGATTACCTGTACGTTGATATGGATCACTGTCACCTTTATGACACCCGCTGACGACGAAGAAACGTTAGAACGATTTTATCGACGTGTACGACCCGGTGGATGGTGGGGACCCATTGCTGAGAGAAATCCCGACATCAAGCCCGATTCAACAAGTGGACAACGTTGGATGGGCTGGTTTTTGGGTATATTATTCTTGTATGCAAGCTTGCTTGGCATTGGCCATATTGCGATCGGGAATACATTAGCCGGCATAGTACTGTTGGTGCTTTCGCTTGCTGCCGCATGGGGTACATTAAAACTTGCCCGAACTTCTTATTCAACACAATAAGCGCTACTTCTGAACGAACATGATTTCTAATACAGCACCGTTTGAATTAAAGCAAGACGAAAGATATCACAGCAGACTTGGCCGATCTGACGATCGCCTGAAGATCGTGCTTGTTGGTGCTGGTAGCCGCGAGTTTGGGCCGGCTTCCATTAATGATGTACTGCTCAGTGATGCGCTTTGCGCGCAGGACCTGGAGTTGGTTCTGATGGATGTAAGTGCCAAAACCTTACCCGAGCACCAGGCCTATGCAGAGAAGGTGGCGCGTCAGTTTAATCGGACTTTGAAAATATCTCACACGACCGATTTAGACGAGGCATTGGATGGTGCAGATTATGTCATTACTGCAATTGAGATTCGACGGTATTTTTACTGGGCGCAAGATTTTCATATCCCCAGAAAATATGGATTCCGTCAGATATATGGAGAAAACGGCGGCCCCGGAGGGCTTTTTCATGCACTTCGGAATATGGGACCATCATTGAAGATTGCGAAGGCAATGGAGCGCAATTGTCCGGATGCAATACTGCTTAACTATACAAACCCGCTTACCAAATTGAGCGAGGCGTTTAATCGGTTAAGCAAAGTTAAAATGATTGGATTATGCCATGGTGTATTTTATGGCAAAAAACAGCTTTGTCAACTGCTGGAAATGGAGATGAATGAGTTGGATGCGTATGCAACCGGCTTAAATCACATCACCTGGTTTCAGTCTATACGCCACAAACAGACTGGCGAAGATTTGTATCCGTTGTTAAAAGAAAAAGAGCGGGCTGCCCATTGGTTGGCAGATTGGGATGATATTGCGTTGAGTCGTACGTTGATGCGTGTTTTTGGTATGTACCCATCACCGGGTGCAAACCATGTCGGCGAGTACATCCGATGGGCCGAAGAGTTTTTGGGTAGCAGCGCATTGCAGTTCTTTTATGACCCTGCAGAAGGGCATCCCTGGGAAACAGGCAAGACGCCCACCTGGATCTATAATCTAAATGATCACCCAACCGATACTTCCTTATTTGCCGGCGCAGAAGCCGGCACCATGGTGGCCTCACGCACAGAGCAGAAGAAAGAAGAACTCAAAGAGCCTTGCCCTTCCGGTGAGCTGGCCATACCTATTATAGAAGGGCTATTTTGTGGAATTGAACACGAGTTGGCCGCGATCAATATTTCGAATGTCGGCTATTTGCCAGGCTTTGAAAGGGATACCATTGTGGAAGTGCCGGCTGTTGTAAACAAAAACGGTCTGCAGCCGATGGTGATGGATCGACTCCCTGAAGGCATACTCGCAATGCTCCGCTCGCAGGCAAGTATCAACAAGTTATTGGTAGAAGCTTACGAAGAACAATCGCGCAATAAATTGCTGCAGGCTGTCTTGCTGGATCCCACGACCAATTCTTATCGACAATCTGTAGATCTTGTCAACGAAATGTGCAGGTTGCAAGCAGAAGTGTTACCTCCGTTGCACTGGTAAAGTGTAATGTAAAGCGAAGACAAATAATTACCCTTTCAGGTCTATTGGAATAGAGCGTCCGTACACAATTTTCAGAAACAGGCCTTACGTATATGCGGCACCATGAGGTGAGATGAAAATCTTACACATGGTGCCTTTTCTTTTGCTCAAAACCGTCCATTGCCGGAATTGGTAATTTTTTACGCATGTGAATAAGGAAGGCATTTCATTGGCCACACTGTGAAGGAGAAGACACGTGAGAAGATAACGCTGTGAGAGGAAGACATCGTGAGAAACTTACATATCTAACCAAATTGAAAACGAATATGTATCCATCATATAAATATCTGTTATTTGTTTTTTTGACATCTTTATTTTTGGTAAACAGTTCTTTGGCGCAGGAAATTGAGTGGGCAGTAGCTGCGCAGGGGGTGAATGGAGAATTGGGTACTGCGGTAAGCGCAGACGATAATTACATTTATCACGGAGGTGATCTGAGCGGAGAAGCAGTTTTTGCACCAGGAGAGCTTAATGAGGAAATTGTCGACGGGCATAATTATGTTGCGCGTTATACCCATGATGGGGGGCTGGATTGGGTTGCAGCCATTCCATCAACCGTTGGATCGCTGGATATCAATGGGATCGAAAGCGATCCATGGGGCAATGTTTACATCACCGGTGAAGTTTTTACGGGAGACGTCCATACATTTGGATTGGGAGAACCTAACGAAACAACAATCGACTCTGGCTTTAATGCATCAGATATATTTGTTGCCAAGTTTAATAAAGACGGATCGTTTGCATGGGCTAGAACAGCCGGCATCAACGAACAGAATGGCGCAAGGGATATCGCTGTTGATCATAAAGGCGCTAGCTACATCACCGGTTACTTTAGAAGCAATATTGTTATCGGTGCTGAGGGCACAACGCCTTCAGTTGAATTAACCAGCCAGGGAGGTGTGCTGGACAACGATGTCTTTATCGTGAAGTTTGACACGGATGGGGATTTGATATGGGCCAGAAGCGCCGGCGGGGCTGATGGGGCTGATACCGGCTTTGGGATTTCACTCGATCACAAAAATAACATCTTTGTTGCCGGGGGGTACCGCACGCAGGCAATATTTGGTGCAAACACCAAACGCGAGGTCGTGATCGACGCCTATGGCTTGTCTGACGGCTTTTTGGCCCGCTTTAGCCCGGACGGAATTCCGATCTGGGTGGTGACCATCGGAGGAGATTCCTGGGATCAGGGGCAGGACCTTGTCACGCAAAAAGGGAAAGCTGTAATTGTTGGCAGTTTTAATGAAACGGCCACATTTGGCTCAACCGACGGGGCCACCCAGCAGCTTACTGCCCAAAGTACCGATAACATATTTATTGCACGTTATAACAGAGCCGGCGAATTGCAGTGGACCAATGGCATTTATATGGATGATACGTTCGACTTTTCTATTGATGCCGGGATTGGTGAAGACCAGCAAAGCTGCGTTATGGCTAACTTCTCCGGGATGGCTACGTTTGGATCGGGACAGACAAATGAGACCGTGCTCAATTCTCCAGGGGATGCAGATATGTATTTTGCGTGCTACTCAGGGCAGGGCGTTTTTCAATGGGTTGAGCCGGATCCGGCACCACTGAAATCCAGCACAATGACCAGCAAAGGAGAAATCATTGTGACGGGTGGCTATCAAGGAAATACATTTTTCGGTCCACTTGATCCGAATGACGAACTGCTCTTAAACGCCGGCAGTCGCGACATCTATCTCGCTAAATACCAGAGCCAGAAGCCAGGATTTAGTTTCACTGATATAGATGATATCAAAGCCGGCGCATCTGAAACGCAGATGGATGCATTTGCTGGTACAGCAGGGATTCCGGATACGTACGAGCTAAATGGCAATTATCCCAATCCTTTTAATCCACAGACAACGATTCGTTTTGGGCTGCCTGAATCAGCACAGGTTTCTCTGCAGGTATTTGATGTGACGGGGCGTGTTGTGGCCAATCTGGTAGATGGCTCGCTACAAGCCGGCTCTCACGAGATCCAGTTTGGTGCCAGCGATTTGCCAAGCGGATTGTATCTATACAAACTGTCCACGCCGGCCGGACAGTTTACCAAGGTGATGTCACTGATTAAGTGATGGCAGTTGGCAGTTTTCGGTTCTCAGATTTTATTTTTCTGAAAACTGATAACTGTGTGATGTAACAGATTCATTGATAAAATGCCACGATTGCCTTAATAAAGACCTTTCTTCATGTCATCCTGAGAGGAGATCCGATTATTCGGATCGGATTGAAGGATCTTCGCGAAGTGAAACGCTCCAGTAACCTGAACGTGGCATTTCACGAAGATCCCCCAATCAAGTTGAGGGCAGGCTCTTCCTGCGTCGACGATGCCCGTCGACATCCGATCAGGATGACATGATTGGGCGTGTTGAGCTACTTGCGATAATAATTATCATTCATATTGTTACATCACATGATAACTGCCCTCAATACGGAACCAGCGAGATTTTATTGAGGATATCCTGGTGCAAGCTTTCATTTGTTGCTGCCTCGGTGGTTGAACTCTCAATATTGATTTCAAAACATCGCTCCTGGTGTACAAAGTAAAATGTATGCCCCAGCGTTGGCAAGCCTGGCTCGTTCGAAGTGTACTCGTAAGATTTGCCGAACCCACGGGCAATTCCAGCGGGTTGTTCAAACGGGCCAATTTTTCTTTCACTGGTTAAGGTGTTCGCCTCATTTATAAGCGGTTTTGCTTGCCAGAGATTTGCCCTGCCGAATCGGCAAAGCCACTGTTTGTATAGCGTGTTGGCCCGGTTTACAAAAATAGTCAGGCGGTGCATTGAATAGGCGTCGTCGGAGGGCAATCTCGTAGAATCCACTTCGATGCTTGAAAAACTTCCCACCGCATTCCAAATGTCATTGGCATCGGGCTTGTCATAATGCCAGCCAAATTTTTTGATAAACTCTGCTTTGGTTGTTGTAGTCAACCCGTCGTGAAGCCAGTGTGCAGGCACGCTAATGGACAAGCCAATCTTCCTGTAATCATAATGCTGAAGGGGTGTAGACTGAGCGTGTGCAGCGTTTGTTGAAGTGAATGAGAGTAGCGCACAAAGGGGAAGACAGTGTAAGAAAAGCAGCCGCCATGCTTGTCTGTGTATTCCAGTGGAGATATTAATTTGCCGGCTCATCCTCACGATAGACAGATTCAAAGTAAAGTGTGCAATTGATAGGTAATCGTTTCGGGAAAAAAAGATTTCAGACGGTGTCAGTTTTCTTCTGACTCTTGCGACTGTTAGGGAGAGAAACACCACACTTCAATTCCCAAACAGGAAAACATATCATGAAAAATACAGAACTGGAAAGAGGGCGATCAGAATTTCGCCAGCTATTGTTCGCAAATCCAAACTACTTTGGTACCAACAATGAAAGTGATTATAAAGTTGTCGAATCCATCCAGAAAAGTACCAAGTATGAAGAAATCGGATGTGTAGGATTTGATCCCAAGTATGACAGACTGGAGGCCGTTGTATACGTCAAGCAACCGTTTGGATACGGCGGTGACATTTGCTCGCAAGGTACACCCGAATATGTACGCTTTTACTTGTCTTTTGATAACGGTTCCTCATGGCAGGATCAGGGCGTAGTAAGTTTTCGGGCTTTTAACATACCAGAAGGCACAAATGGCAGGAAACGACTCGAGTATGCTGTATCCCTGCCAGTGGATGGCATGCGCCGATTCTGTACATTTACCGATGTAGTGCTGTGCCGCGCGATCCTGTCGTGGAATAATGCGCCGGCAGCAAACAGCCCGGATTTCATCCCTGTATGGGGCGATGTGCACGATACACACCTGCTCACTGAGCCGTTCAAGTTCTTCCAGATCCCTGACCTGTTTGAGTCGATTCAAGTCCAACTTCCCGACGAAATCTTAAATCAGATTGATCTGACCCAACAATTAAATATCAAGCCGCCGCCGGCGCTTTCTGTGCAAGAAATTGCAAAGGAATATGCAAACAAGAAAGTTGAGCCAAGCCGCTTTGCATTTGAAGAAGTGCAGAAGTTATTAAGTGTATCCAGTGATATATCGTTGACCGACGCCGTTGCCATCAGCCCACTGGCGGGGCTGGATCTGAATCTGGATGATCTCATTGCTCCAACGGGAGATGGCGATGGAAATACTTCGTACGAGGAGTTGGAATGTATTGGTTTGTATCCGAATGAAGATCTGCTTGTTGGCACGTTTAGGCTAAAGCGCTCGGCAGGTTATAGTGGAGGACCCTGTACTGCCGGCAGTACCGAATACGTTACGTTCTGGGGCGATTTTAATAACAACGGTACGTTCGAGAAATATTTGGGCACCACCTCTGTTCAGGTCTATGATACAGACAAGATTCCGGAAGAAGGACTGGAATACGCGGTCACATTACCAGTTGACTTGTCGCGGTATCGCAAGCCATGCGAGCAGGGACCCCGACTCGCAGGAATTCGGGCCATTTTGTCCTGGAATGCACCGCCTGATCCTACCAATCCAAACTATGTCCCAACGTGGGGTAATCGCGAGGAGACAACCATCCATATCGCACCAGGCCCCGTTATTACTGGTCCATCTGCGCATATTTCAATTTTAGGTGGTATTCCGGTATCGATGATCAATGCAGTTTCAGGTTTAACAACTGCTGATGCATTATTTGCCTTGAACGGATTGTCAGCTGATTCACTGGGCCGGCCGTGTCCGTTTGCAAAACGCGTTGTATTGCAAGGGCCTCAGTTCCAGAACTACAAGTACCGTGTAAGCGTGCGCGAAGTAGGGGCGCCGGCCTGGACACCTGTGGTTACGCCTTTCCCTGTCACGAATCTGATAGGCAGCGTATCTACACACAGCCCCGACGCATCGGGCATGTTTACCTTCTTGAGCCATTTCCAAAACATAAATAGCAACCTGGCCTGGTGGAATTCGAACGGAAATGAACAACATGAAGTTCGTCTGCAGGTCTTTAATCCTGCAGGTACAGTACTCATTGATACCGATACCCGACGCATTCAGCTAGACAATACCGCACCAACTGCCGAGATAGATATTACAAGTGGTGCGGGGAACTGTGGTAAGTTTAATGCCGGCGATATCATCTCAGGTACCTTCAAGGCACGCGATACCTATTTCGGATCGTATAACCTGCGGGTACTGCCATCGGATGTAGGTGCAAATAATCCTTCGCCATCCAGTGGTTCGATTCAGACGGCTGTTTCTGGAAATAGCTGGTCACTGAATACAGCAGGTATGCAAGCTTGCGGATACGTAATGCAAGTTGTCTCTCGAGACAGGGCGATTGTAAACAGCATCCGCGTGAACCATACAAACAAAGATGAAGCGGGTTTTTGTCTGGATGATTAATGCCTGGTAGTTCGTAAAACCAAAAAGCCGGCAGATACGCAAGTATCTGCCGGCTTTCTTATTCGTCAAATTGGGGTAACAGTTTTTAAAACGTACTCAATGCGCGCTCAGGATGACGCTCAAAACGGCCCTTTTCTGAGTTTTTCAAGTACTTCTTACCTGAACTCACGTTGTTTAGCGATGGTCTTGCATTCATCCTTCAAGCGGTGAGCGACTTCCGTAGATCTTGGCAATGGCTTCGTTACCGGTAGAAACGTGGAGCTTCTGGTAAATTTTGTTGAGATGTGAGTCTACGGTATTTGGGCTGATAAACAGTTCCGTAGCAATTTTCTTTCTGCTTCTGCCTTTTGCCATGAGCTCGACAATTTCCATCTCACGTTTGGTCAGGGCTTTTTCGCTTTCTACCTCTACGCCTTGAAACAAACGCATGACTTTGACGGCCACAGCCGGCGGAATAATCATGCCGCCACGCTTCGCCATCCTGATGGCGTCTAGAATGTCATTTGTAGTAGCTGATTTGTTGAGATATCCTGAGGCGCCTCTTTGGAATGCACGAAATATAAAGTCAGATTCATCGTTATCAGTAAGCATCACAATGGGGGTGCCCGATAATTTCTTTTTAATCTCTTCTATACCATCAATACCACTCATGTATTCTTTCTTCCCCTTTGGGGAGAAGTTTATATCCAGAATGATCACATCAGGGAAATCTGTTTCGCTGAAAAAGCTGTGTCTTTTTAGTAAGGTCTCACAATTATGAAAATCTGCAGTTACTCTCAGGTCTTCGGTCGCATTAATGACTTGTTCAACCGTGTTTCTGTAAAGTTTGTCGTCTTCAACAAGCCATATGTTTAAGGTCTTGTAATCCGATGGCATTATTTCAGCAGCGTTCGGCTGTGGAGATTGAAGCGTGAGTATTTCCATGGTGCTAAGCAAGTGATGTGAAAAGACTGGTTTTAAACACAAAAATCAATAGATACACCGTGATGTCTTATTGGCTTGAGAGATCACCTGTGCTGGCAGATTGAGTAAAACCTGCATGTTATTTACTTCGCTGATAGACTGCTAATTGTCTACACGGCCTAACCATAATACAAAGATATTTATACACGCGTAATAGCTTGAATCATCTATTTTACGTCAGTTCGGGTAAAGCTAAGCCATGCCTATTAAAGAAAAGCCCTCTGCAACGTCTTCCCGTACTTGATGCGGGATTCATTGTTTGTGTAGCGATCGACTCCTTTTGCCGTCATTCCTGCGAAGACAGGACACGAGCGAAGCGACTGATGCAATAATCCAGCAAAGCCAGCGATTATGCCCCAAAATACTGGATCTCTGCCTTCGCAGAGATGACGGATGCGGTTAATAAAGGCTTCAGAGCTGATTCTCATCGCAATTGTAACGATTTCCTTGACGCCTATGCGATCAAGTGGAGGATGCCGTAATAGACACACAACGTACGCGTATTGAAGGTCCTTATGCCCGGCTCACGTCATTTTATATCCAATTGAACCACAGTGCCGCCGGCTTTGCCACGCTTTATTTGCAAATTACCCCCTACTTCTGTTGCACGGTAGTCCATTGTTTTGAGTCCTTCCCCATTTTTGTTTTCCAGGTTATCAGGATCAAACCCAATACCGTTATCCATTATTGTAATTGTACAGACGTCTTTTATGCTGTTGATGGATAATTGGATGTGGGAGGCTTGTGCGTGTCTTAATGCATTACTCAGTGCTTCTTTGACGAAATGAAGCAGATGCCTCCTGGTATCCATTGTGAGCGTTTTGTCGGGAAGATCTGGGGCGATGGTTATAGAAAGCATGTTGCTTGGTATCATGTCATATGCCACATCTATGATGCGATCTGCCAGTTTTCCTATTGAATCGTTTTCTGGATTGATAATCCAGCCAATCTCTCTGCGCATATCCGACAAATTTTTGATGCTCTCTCTAAGAAGTAAAAGTTTGTCACGAACAGGCGCCGGAGTATCTTCGTGATTAGCGATGTTATCTATATTAAGTCCCACATGGCCGAGACCTGTTCCGATATTATCGTGAAAATCGGCTGCAAGCTCAGTGCGTAGTTTTTCTATTTTTACCGCTTCTCTTTCTGTGGCTAATAAGAAATTGACCCGTGTTCTGAAAATAGCAGCGATGATAGAGAGGGCAAGGAAGCCTGCAAGCAAGCGAAACCACCAGGTATCCCAGTACGGCGGGTTGATGGTGATCTCGAGTTTTAGTGGTCGTTCGTTGTAAACACCAAAGCTGTTTTTCCCTTTCACTTCTAACGTGTAATCGTTCGCCGGCAGCGTTGTGAAAGTGATAAGACTGCTTGACTCAACAGGGAGCCAGGTGGTATCAAGCCCGGTCATTCGATAGTACAATTGATTTTTTTCAGCGCCGGAGTATGTCAGAGCTGAAATCCTGAATGAAAGGGTATTTTCTTTGAATGGTAGATCAATACCCTTTTTATCTAGTTCTTTTACCGATCTTACGTTGTTGATTCGCACATCAGAAAAAGCAAGGCGTGGGGGAGGAATGTCAAGGTCGATACTGTCCGGAAAGAAAGAAATCAATCCATTATCGGACCCAAAATAGAATTTGCCGGAGATGCTTTTGATACAGGCACCAGCCAGAAATCCTGTACTAGACATCCCATTCTGCATATAAAAATTGAGAAAAGTCTGTTCTTTTATATCGAATAAGGATAGTCCATTTCTTGTGCCTATCCACAACCTTTCATCATCAGTGAGTACACAAGATACTTCGTTGTTTGCTAGACCATTATCTTCTGTGAACACATGGAATTTTTCAGTTGTCTGATCAAATTTATTAAGCCCACGCATCGTACCTAGCCATAGGTTGTCATGCTTATCTCCAGTGATATGTAATACCATATTGCTACTGATACTATGATTCTCAGCGGTATATTGGTAGGAGGTAAACCAGTTTTCTTCAGCGTCAAATTTGTTTAAGCCATTTTCCAGTGTACCAAACCACATTAATCCGTTGATGCTTTGAAAGACCGGCCATACATCATTTGACGATAATGCGCCTTCTTGTTGAGTAGCGGTATACCGATCAAAAAGGCCATTCCTGCTGTCAATAAGTTTGTTGATACCTTGCCTGGGTGTAGTAACCCAAAGGGTATCGTTCATATCCATAAATACAGAGTATGTACGATTCTCGCTCAGGCTCTTCGGATTGTCGCTCGCGTTGAAAAAACGCGTGAATTGTTCAGATCGGCGATCAAATTTATTTAGGCCGGCTGAAGTTCCTACCCAAAGCGCTTCCTCATTTCCGGTGATCGACCATACTTCATTGAAACTCAGACTTGACGGATCGCTTGGATCATGATAAAAATGCTTTATTGATCCTGTTTCTGGATTTAAACGACTAAGTCCACTGGTGATACCTCCCAGCCATATCGTCCCATCATAGTCTTCATAAATCGCGTTAACACGGGGTTCAGCCAGGGCTGAAAGATTGTTGGGGCTAAATGTCAAGCTGGAAAAACCAAGGTTTCTGTTCATTTTAGACACCCCGTTCCATGTTGTGACCCATAAACTACCTTCGTAGTCTTCAATCAAACCAATCGCTTGATCATCGATAAGTGATGCTGGATTTTTTGGGGCGTGCTGAAGACATCTAAAATTGTCTTTTTCTCTACTATATTCACATATGCCTCCGCCAAAGGTTGCTACCCAAAGCCTATCCTTATTATCTGTGAGTATATCTGTGACTATATCAGAACTCAGACTATGTTTGTCAGAGATATTATGTCGGTAAGATGTGATTGCCCTGGTTACAAGGTGCAAGTTTAATAAGCCACCACTGCTTGTGCCTATCCAAAGATAATCTTTGTCTACATGGAGCGTAGAAACATGGGCTAATAGGTTTGGTGAGGCAGGAGGGGCTTGATAAAGGAATCTGATAAAATTTTGATCATCCGGTTGAAAAAGGTTCAGGCCATTTCTTGTCCCTATCCAGAGTTGACCATCTGCATCCTGCGCTAACGAAGTGACCGCATTGAAGCTTAGGGAGCTGACATCTGTTGGATCGTGATAAAAAGATTGGAAGGACATTGTGAGTAAATCGAGTTTACATACCCCGGTGCGCGAGCCAATCCATAAAGTCGATTCATCTGTAGCCAGTATTGCATTAACGACATCTCCGCAAATGCTACCAGGATCGTCTGGAATATTGTGAAATCGAGTGAACTGTCCGGTGTCAGGGTCGAATTTGTTCAATCCGTTTTCGGTACCGATCCATATGAATCCATTGTGCTCGTATAATGCGTCGTAGTTTACAAAGTTATTTGAGATAGATAGGGAATCAGCAGGATCGAAGAAATACTGTTCAACTTCACGGCCATTAAAGCGATTTAGCCCGTTTGTTGACCCGATCCAAATGTAACCAGATTCATCCTGAATGATAGCCGTTGTAGATGGAGTAGATAAGTCTTCTGTGGGTAGGATATGTTCGAATGTTGGCTGGACTTGAGACACAGCTGATTGTATGAAAAGAAACCATATAGCCCAAAAAGCAGAGAAAAAAACAAAGCGAATTAACTGCATCGTGCTAGCAGAGGTCGATGTGAAAAGATTAGGTTTAGTATGTTCGCGTGCGATAAGTCAGCTATTTAATGAAGAAGAATTGAGCGAGGAAATATAGACTGAATTGCCTCAGTTTCCTTCATTCAATACCGCACATGTTATACATCTTTAACTTAAACAAAATGGCTATAGTCATTATAGCCATTCATGAATAAGAAAAATAATAATTCGACGAATTATAAGAAGATTAGCTTTCGATAGGTTTTGATGTGATTTCCTTTTCTTGAAGCTTTTTTAACTGGATGCCCATATTTACAGGTACATCATACAGCCGGCCAGGGCCTCTTCGGTCAAACCATGGACGCATACCAGGGCCAAAAACACGCACAACATGCAGGCCTATTTCGGGGCGCGTAACGTCTTGGATAAGAACCTGAATATTTTTAGCAGACAATGCATGGATTATATCACTGATCGTTTTCGCTTTTAGTCGGCTTGAAAAATCATCTTTGTTCAAAACGTCAGTGTCATGCCGGGGAGTAAAGTGTAGAGGAGTTGGTTCATTTGCTTGAATTGTAGTATGAGCCTCATTGATGACATTGGGTAACATCTGACAACATTCCATCAGTGCTTTTTTAAGCGCATTTGCTGCTGAAGGATGCGATCCAAATCCCTTGATTAAATTGCCTGATCTTCTGTCTCGGGAAATTGCAGCTAAAACAACAACGCCAGGGATATCCATTGTTACATCCAGCACCCAAAGATCTCTCCCTAAATTTTCATGTACTTCTTTAAGCTGTAATAAATAGGGGTTTTCGAAGCTTTCAATATTCACTTCTGGCCGCTGGATTCTGTTCGCATTCCAGATAGCGCCAGCATCGGTTTCGATCAATTCAAGCAGTGCATGCCAAATACAGAATTCTTTGTCTGGGCCGGCTGCTACGCCGCGGCTATCAGCAACAGAATATACATGACCCTTATCGTGATGCCCGAAGTAACAAGACGACTTTAATACATATTTCCACTCGTTATTTAAAACGTCAAATACTGGACACCATTGCAATTGCTTGTTCGGGTCTAGAGGTTCGGGGATAAATCCTCCGCCCGATGGATATAACACGTTCGTCTCTTCTCTTTTTTGATATTGCATATCAGAGATACAGTGCAAGTCCTTTGGCGAAAATGCTCGTTCACGGATCTCATTGTAGCTGAATACATGAGAATATTCACCTCCCTGACTGACGCACGTCCAGCGCTCCAGTGCTTCGCAAATCGAAAGGATTTTTGCCAGGCGTGCCGAAGGGGCTATCGCTGAACTTGAGGCTTTAAGGTTTTCTAGCAGACCGTTAAGTGAATGAAAATCACTTAGAATTGGGTGTTTTGCGAGAGAAATGTGAAAAGTCCCGTTGGCATAAGGTGTTGGCAACTCTTTCACCCAGGGGATGATGCCGGTTTTGTCATCGACGTTGTGTTTAACGCGTTCGTATGCAGACTCAAGAGATAATTGAGAATCCAGAAAAGAAGATAAAATATTCGATGTTGCAATCATGGTAGTTGGATTTAATCAGATGTGATCATTTCTCTGTCTATCCGGATTTCAAGTGACGAGGGGAATTGATCTGATTTCGAATTGTCATCCTGGCATGACGTACAATGAGCAAGTTGTGTTATTACATGGTCCGAACTCTCCATTTTATCCAGTGCAATAGCCCGTAATTTACCTGCCAATGGATGACTAGTCGGCTCAGAAAGTAATCGTTCTATTTCGAGCATGATCCAGTTGAAAGCTAGTGAAACGGTTGGCTTGTTGTAGTAAACTGGCTCGGGGAGTGGGCGACAATTGGGAAGCGCCTTTTTCAAGTAAGTGCCCACGCCGTCAAGTAAGCTGTCTCTTTTCTTATAGCACGACCAGCAGGCTGAATCATTGTTAAATAGGGCGTATTCGATTTCTAATCCAGTAGGTTTGAAAACGAGTAATTGTATGCCCCAGGAAATCGCTTCTTTATTAATGGGATCGAGGCGTGAGTCTCCCATTGTATCTACTATAACGAGCCATACTTTTGTGTCTGTTTTTTCTCTGATCTCGATCTTATGCTTACGTATTATTGCCTTAAGCGGCTGTATATCTACTTCGCTCATCGAAAGCAGATAAAGTGATTGATGGATCCGATTTTGAGACCCCAAGTTATTGAAATACGTCCAGAACCTTTCTTCATGATTTGCAGAATTAGTATACATGTTCATTTACTGGTTTTGTGTCAACGTATTCGAGTATTTGTTGCTTCAACAGTAAGGCTACAAGAGGAAGCAGGTCATGCTGAATTGTACAGGTTTGTCCCTCTTCAAGTGTGAGCTGCTGAATTTTGTCGAGAATAGTAAACAGTTTGACTTTGTCTATTCCTCTCAAAAGCAATGGTCGCTTCTTGTTATAAAGTACTACTACCTCATCTTTTTCTATAATATGAGCTGTGTAATGCGAAGGAATACGAAGTTTGCTGAATAGTTCGAAATGGTTCATCGCAGGCAAATAGTAAAAATTACCAGGCTCTTATCTTTTTTGTGATAAAAGCCTGGTAGTAGTTTATGCTGATACTTCAGTGTATGAGACAACGCAAGGATTGCATGGTTGACAATACTGTGTCGCAGCAATCACACAAGGATTGCATGGTTGACAGTACTGCGTAGCAGCAATTTCTTCGACCGTTACGTCTGTGCCGCCGGCTACGATGATACCTGCTTCATTTGCGTCCATCGGGACCACGCCCAAGGCAAGCAGCAATGCTGGCAAACCTGCTTTTGCGAGTGAACTTGAGACTGACCTGGTGTTGTTTTTTTTTTTTTTTTTTTATTCATGTTTTTCCATTTTTCCTTCCTGTATATTTTTAATTAAACGGGAGCCTGGAATTTTAAAGCCCCTCTGTTGTGGAAGAGTAATTGGTAGAAAGCAGGCAAAGACTCACTTATCTTTGATTATTATTTTGGATTATTAATTCCTGGTCTATGCCTTGTATAACAAAACCAATTATTCTTTTTTACTAGGCGAAATTATAAGCAAAGTGCACACTTTTCGAAAGGTGAATGGGCCTGTTATGAGGTAAAATCATGTGTATACGGGATGATTTGAGGTGCTTTTTCTATACTTTGGTTTTTAGTGTTGATGCAAGTGGTCGCTCTGTGTCGCTTTTCTGCACGGGCCCTTCCTTTCAATTTGTAGCTGGCCTGGAAAGCAATTGGCCTGGAGAGTCCTAATGATGTAGCCAGAGATCTGGCGGAATAGTGGACTTCGAAAAGAAATCTCAGCATTGAAACTGAAAGAATGCTAAACTAGGGGCTGAAATTCTCCACTCAGATCAACAGCCTGCCTTCGATATGATGTTCAAAACACCGAGACCTTTTCTGTGGGTCTGT
>JBGCEN010000522.1:0-7163 GCA_045106435.1 Rhodothermales bacterium | reverse complement strand
CGAATGAGGCCCCTGGGTTTGTTGATGTTATCCATGATGGAATCACACGCATCGATACACTGGGTACAGGCGATACACTCCATCTGGAGGCCGTCCCGGATATCAATACCTGTGGGGCACGTACGCACACAGGCGAAGCAGTCGATGCAATCGCCTTGGGCTGGGATTTCGCCGGCCAGTTCCTGCGCCATTTTCTTCTTGCCCCTTCTTGCCCGTGGTTCGCCTCGGTTTGGATCGTATGAGACGATCATCGAGTCCTCGTCCAGCAGGACGGACTGCAGGCGGGCATAAGGGCAAGCGATGGTGCACATCTGCTCGCGAAAATAGCCAAAATCATACAGGATGAGCCCCGATGTAAAGGTCATTGTGAGAAAAAATCCCCAGTTCTGCGCCGGTGGTTGCTGCATCCATTCAAGCAAGTTGTGCCAGCCAACCAGATACGATATAAATACATTGGCGAGCAACACAGAAATGACAAGGTATATGCTGAACTTGAGGCCTTTTTTCCACGCTTTTTCCCAAGTCCATGGACCTTCATTACGGCGTTTTCTTACGTGCTCCTTGCCTTCAATCCAACGCTCGATAGGCCGGTAAACAAACTCCAGGTATACCGTCTGCGGACAAGCCCAGCCGCACCATACCCTGCCAAGTAAGGCCGTGAACAGTCCAACACCCAGCACAGTCGAGATCATGACCATCAACAAGAGTAGCGTGTCTGTCGGATAAAAAATCAACCCGAACAGGGCAAACTCGCGATGGATGAAATCGATGAGTACAGCCGGCTTTCCATTGATTTGGATAACAGGCAGCATGACAAAAAGGACAATCAAGGCCCATCCTGTAATGAGCCGGCGCTTATGGAAGATGCCGGCGCTCAATGTCGGATACAACCATTTACGCTTGCCGTCGCGCGTCATTGTTGAAAGTACCTCTACTGGTGATTCCAGCACTTCAGGTACCTCGGCGTTATGATCTTTCACGTTTTCCATTGCTCTACTTTTACCAGTTACTCAAATTGCGCCTGCTCAATCAGGCTGTCGGGTCTGAAGATGTTAGGTAACTGCTTTTTAGGGCCTGCTCGCTTTCCGGCAAGCTGATCGCGTCGTTTGGGTGTTTGATAGGAAGAAAGGACGATAAATATCGTTTTCACCCTGTCAGTTTGTGTTCGACAAAATCAACTTGTCAGAGAACTAAGTATGATCAAATTAAAACTGAGGTGTCATCCTGAGCGAATGCGAAGGATCTGTCCGAAGTGAGGCTTGAAGTGTGCCTCAAACGATGCGTTTTAGACAGATTCTTCACTTCGTTCAGAATGACATCTACTCTATACTTTGAAATTGTTTGCTCTAGCTTTGCTCCACCAATTCTCCTTCGGCAGCTTTGGGATTTGGCGGCGTGGTGCCCTCAAGTGACTGAATGAATGCGACCAATTCGGCCCGTTCCACTTCATTGAATACGGCTTCCCATGGTGGCATGCCTTTTTCAAGACTGCCCTTGGAAATACTGGTGTAGATATCAATCCCTGTACCTCCCTTGATCCAGTATGCGTCTGTAAGGTTGGGGCCGATCAAGCCCTGGCCTTCAGCACCGTGGCAGGCGGCGCATTGTGCTGTGAAAAGTGCTGCGCCGGCATCAATCTTTGCCTGATCCGTGGCGTAGGCATTCAAGGTTGCTTCGTCCACAGAAAAAACAGGCTGGCTGGCAGCGAAGGCTGTGCGCACCGATTCCAGCTCTGCCAGGTTTTCCTCCAGGTCGTCGGTATAGGTATTAATATATCCAGTCTCCATGCCAACCAAATAATAGATGGCAAAGAAGAAGGAGCCAATAAACATCCAGACCCACCAGCCGGGCATTGGATTGTCGTATTCCTGAATCCCGTCGTACTGGTGACCATGGATGATCTGGTCTTCAGATTCGTTTTCTTTCGGTTTATTCTTTTCCATATCCAGGGTGTATTATAATTTCAGTTCAGCTTTAATTATGCAGCTTTAATTATGCTGTTATTAATTATGCAATGGCTGTTGCTTGGCAGCATTTCTGTCTTCTTTTTTCATGGACATTGCCCATACCACGACCACGATGAACGCGATCAGAAAGCAGAACAACCCGATGAGTGGCAGCACGCCACTGTCTATTGATCGAATAACTTCTTTAAGCATGATTCTGGTTGGCTTTTTTGATCTGGATACGCGTTGTTAGTCTCCTGAACTGGCTTTCAAGTCGGCCCCTAATCGCTGGAGATAGGCGACCATGGCGACAATTTCTTTGCTTTCCAATCCTGCCGGCCCACCCTGCGCACTTACTTCCGAAGCAATGGTCTGCGCCTGCGCTTTGGCATCATCGATTGCACGGACGTCAAATCCGTCTGGATACGGAGTCCCCATGCGCTGCAGTACCCTTATTTTTGAGGGCAAATGCGACAGATTTAGCTCTTTCGTAAGCAACCAGTTGTAGGGGGGCATAATAGAGCGAGGACTGGTTGAACGGGGATCTTCCATGTGGCGGACGTGCCATAGATGTGGGTACTTGCCACCTACCCTTGAAAGGTCAGGGCCTGTACGTTTTGAGCCCCAAAGAAAGGGACGGTCATAAATGGCTTCGCCGGGTTTAGAGTATTCCCCGTAGCGCTCCAGTTCGTGCATGAAGGGGCGCACTTGCTGGGAGTGGCAGTTATTGCAACCCTCTCGGATATATAGATCGCGGCCAGTTAGTTCTAAAGGGGTCCATGGTTTGACGCTTTGGATGGTTGGCACATTACCTTCTACCAATACCAGCGGTATAAACTCTACGGCTCCTCCGATTAGAACAGACAAGGTTACAAGAACGGTAAACAAGAGCGGCCAACCTTCCAGTTTTCGATGCCGGCCTCCGAGGCTAATGTATCGTTTCATATCAATTAATAGAGGTTTGATGTCCTGCTCAATAGATTCAACTCAGCAGGTACAGTTGTTGGAGTCGTGCTCGAAAATTAGACTGCGCGTGGTGCCTCAAATACTGGATCCGGTAACTCTTTGGGAGCGTTCTGAATGGTTTTGTAGACATTGAAAATCATTAGAATCGTGCCTGTGAGATACAGCGAGCCTCCGATCATGCGTCCCCAATACATTGGGACGATCTGTACAACTGTTTCCATAAAATCGGGATAGAGCAAGCGACCGGCTTCATCAAATGCACGCCACATCAAGCCCTGTGTAATGCCGGCGGTGTACATAGAGAACACATAAAGCAGGATGCCAATGGTACCGGTCCAGAAATGCGCATTCGCCAGCTTGTCACTCCAAAGCTCCTGCTTCCACAGACGCGGCACGAGCCAGTAAATCATCCCGAAGATCATAAAGCCATTCCAGCCCAAAGCGCCGGCGTGTACATGGCCGATGGTCCAGTCGGTGTAGTGACTCAGGGCATTGACGCTTTTAATAGAGAGCAGTGGGCCTTCAAACGTAGACATGCCATAGAACGTGATCCCGATCACAAACATCTTCAGCACAACGCTGTCCCGTAATTTGTGCCAGGCGCCGCGCAAGGTGAATAAACCGTTGATCATCCCTCCCCAACTCGGCATCCAGAGCATCACGGAAAACACCATCCCCATTGTTACGGCCCACTCAGGGAGTGATGTGTAATTGAGGTGATGCGGTCCTGCCCAGATGTAAATGAAGACCAGGCTCCAGAAGTGTACAATCGAGAGGCGATAGGAGAACACTGGGCGTTCGGCAGCTTTGGGCAGGAAGTAGTACATCAGGCCCAAAAACGGTGTTGTTAAGAAAAACGCCACCGCGTTGTGTCCATACCACCATTGAATGAATGCATCTTGCACGCCTGAATAAACGGGGTAGCTATTCATCGCTGACCACGGAACCGCCAGACTGTTACCCAGATGTAGTACAGCAACGGTGATGATCGTTGCGATGTAAAACCACAGGGCCACATACATGTGCTTTTCCCGTCGATTCCTCAGCGTTCCAAAGAAGTTGAAAGCAAAAATAACCCAAACCAGTGTGATTGCGATATCAATGGGCCATTCCAACTCCGCATATTCCTTACTGGTGGAAAAGCCTGCCGGCAGCGTAATGGCGGCTGATACAATAATGGCTTGCCATCCCCAGAAATGTATCTTGCTCATTAGATCGCTAAACATCCTGGCGCGGCATAAGCGCTGGGTTGAATAGTAGATGGCGGCAAAGATGGCATTGCCGGCGAAGGCAAAAATAACAGCATTGGTGTGTAGCGGTCTCAGCCTTCCGTAACTGAGATACTCACCCATATTTGCTTGCCAAAAAGGAAGTTGTAAAGCGATCAGAACGCCCACGAGCATACCCACAAAACCCCAAAGGAGGGTCGCAAGCACGAACCAACGCACTATTTTGTCATCGTAGGCAAACTGTTCGATCTGCCCGAGTCGTTGGCCTTTTTTTTGCGGATGCCCAACGCTTGATTCAGTCTGAGTAGGTTCCATATTCAATAAGATGTACTAGGTGCCGAATTCAGGAGGTTTATTCAATAAAAGATGTGCTTAAGAAACCGCTGAATGTCAAAACTGCATGACAGGCGCTACACCCAGGTGCGTGTAGTCTGCACCTCTACAATTGTGTAGGGAGAAGTATTACAAGTCTGTGAGGTAAAGAGAATAGGATGGCTTCAGGTGCAATGATGAACTGATTTTGTCTGGCGGGTACCAACGAGACGAAAGGAAGATGGTTGATGACGTGATTTGTTGATGACCTCGCGTAGTGCCGGCAAACTTTCTTCGCTTTGCTGATGCGTAGACGTGAGTCTCCGTCGGCGCGTTAAAGCCTCTATCTAAAGGCAGCATGGCACGGTGTTCCATTTTCTTTAAACCTCTTGCCAAATCACAACCTAAGAACTGAAAACTGATTACTGTTAACTGAAAACTCTCAATCCATGAACAAAATCTACAAGATTCTGGCGTTGACTCTTCTGTTTGTTGTGGGACAACCGGCCTATGCTTTTACAGAAGCACTACCGCGTTGCAAGGCATTGAGTGAAATGAGGTGGAGCGGGTTCAGGATTGATGTGGCTGAAATGCAAAGGGCAAGTTTTAAGCAGCCGGCACATTGCCTCGTGCGGGGGACCATTGATACTGAAATTCGTTTCGAGCTGTTGCTGCCTGTGTCTGGCTCGTGGAATGGTCGTTTTGTGATGGGAGGCGGCAGGGGATTTGCCGGCAGTGTACAAAACCAGGCTTTGGACTTCGTACCAGATTTACTCCACAAAGGCTTTGCTACCGTTGGCACAGATACCGGACACAAAGGAACGGGCACCCAGGCTTCGTGGGCGTACAATCGTGAAGACCGGGAAATCAATTTTGGTCACCGCGCTGTCCATTTGACCGCACAAACCGCCAAAACAATCATGAGAATACATTACGATCGTGATATAGCATATTCCTACTTTATCGGCTGTTCACGAGGTGGTGGGCAGGGGATGATGGCGTCTCAACGGTACCCTGATGATTTTGATGGTATCGTAGCCGGCGCGCCGGCGTTTAATTGGTCGGGCCTTGCCGCGCAGTATGTGCAAAATGCGCAAGCGATGTATGAGAAGGATAATGGTGTACTGGTGCCTATCGTACGGCCGCAAACCCAGCGGTTACTGGAGGGCGCGATATTGAAAAAATGTGACGCCATCGATCAACTGGAAGACGGCATTCTGAATGATCCCCGGAAGTGTACGTTTAAGCCTGAGGATCTGCCGAGATGTACAAATGATAGCGAAGGGGCCGGCTGCATAACCGCAAAAGAGTTGCATGCCATTAAAACCGTTTATGCAGGCCCCCTGGTCAATGGGGAGCGCATTCATCCTGGTTTTCCTTTTGGGGGCGAGGCGCAAAAAGATGCGTGGGATTTATGGGTGGTTGGTCGGGAAGATGCCTTTGGTCCCGGGCAACCGAGTCTCCAGTTTGTTATGGGCACAGCGTTGTTCAAATACATGATGTTTGATGATCACGACTGGGATTATACGACCTATGATTTTTCCAACTGGCAGCAAGACGCCCGGCATACTACCCATGTGCTCGATGCAACTGATTCAAATCTGTCCCATTTTAATGTGTCGGATGGAAAAATCATCTACTGGACAGGCTGGTCTGATGCAGCCCTAACAGCACTCGGTATCGTTGAGTACTTCGAGGAGGTGCAAGAAAAGACCCGGTCTGCAGAAGACTTTACCCGCCTTTTTTTGCTGCCAGGTGTTGCCCACTGTAGTGGGGGCCCCGGGGCAGATGTGGTTGATTGGTTGAGTACAATCCAGGAATGGGTTGAGCAGAATAAAGCACCTGATGAAGTTGTTGCGACAAAGATAGAAGCCGGCGCAATAAAAATGCAGCGACCTGTATGTGCCTATCCGACAGAGGCAATTTACAATGGAAACGGTGATGGCAGCACGCTGGAGAGTTTTGAGTGTGTCGCGCCGGCGGCTGATGGGCGTCCCAGATAAAGATTATCTGGGACGTGTTCCGGGTTTAGTGTTCACGGTTCAAGGTTGCGTAAGGCAGTGAAGTATTTTGTTGACTTCGCTGAATAGCATTAACTATGAATCATGTAGTTGAAGTACGATTTAGCACTTGCAAATGTGATTAATCATCAAGATTTGACCGTTTTATCGTTGGCTTGCGGATGAGCCGAAAACCAAGACCGGCATGCTTCATGTCAGGACTAAATTCAAAATAGCTTTCGACACCGGAGGATTTTGCGTACTGATGGAAATAACTACCTCTGGCTACTCTTTGGTCTGCATCCGATGCGATTGTTCTGGGGTTAGAAATTACACCGCCAGTTCCGATAACTTCGCCGGTGATTTTATGGTCACTTACCCATTCTGCAACGTTTCCATGTAAGTCGTAAATCCCCCATTTATTCGGAAGCTTTTGGCCAACCTGTTGAGGATGAAGTTGCTTTTGTTCAACAGTATTGAAATAATACCATGCAAACGCTTTTAGTGCAGTGGAGTCATCGCCGAAGCTGTAAATATCCTGACTTCCGGCACGGCAAGCATGCTCCCACTGTGCTGAGGAAGGTAAACTGTAAATATACTGGTCATCACGTGCATTGAGTTTGGATAGAAATTTCTGAATGTCATTCCAGCTTATATACGTGGCGGGGAATAAAGGGCCTTGCCTTGTTTTGTTGTCCTTTCCTCGCCAG
>JBGCEN010000521.1:0-5059 GCA_045106435.1 Rhodothermales bacterium | reverse complement strand
CCGAGATTGCATTTGCAGCAATTTTTGTTCAAATCAAGGCGCTTTTTGTGTTCGATGCAGCGCATCGGGCGCAAAAAGGAACGCAGATATGGGCAAAAAGGGCGCACAATGCACCTCGGAAATAGATCGTAGACAGGTTCTAAAAACATTGCTTTAGCGTGTGGTACCTTAGCGAAGTGCCGTGTATTGCATATACTTCATATGCTGCCTATAACATCCCTACGTTCCATTTATGTATCCCAACACTCAAGGAAAGCATCACGTTTACTCTTTGATCACCCTATGCTGCCTGTTTCTAATCCTGCCGGCATGCGCGCAGAGCGATGTATCGCAAGAAACAGTTGACGGAGAACGCTACAAGATTAAACAAGCCTCCCGCGATGGGATTGGCAAGTTTTACATGGGGCGGGAAATCTCTCACGTCATGGGCTTCGCCGGCGCGAGTTGGCTGGAGCGGCCAGACAGAGATACTGAAGAAGCCACCAGCCAGTTGGTTGCCAAACTTCCCCTTAATGCATCAGACGTGGTAGCTGATATCGGGGCCGGCACCGGATACTTCACCTTCCGCATGGCACAACGCGTTCCCCAGGGTAAGGTCCTTGCAGTGGATATCCAGCAGGAGATGCTTGATGTCATGACCCGGCGTATTGAACAAGCAGGTATATCTAATGTGGATCTCATCAAAGGGCAGGCTGATAATCCTAATTTGCCGGCCAATACGGTTGATTTAATTTTGCTTGTTGATGTCTATCACGAATTCGCTTACCCCTTTGAGATGAAACAGGGCATGTTATCAGCGCTGAAGCCAGGAGGCAAAATTGTACTCATCGAGTACCGCGGCGAAGACAGGAATGTACCGATCAAACCGCTACACAAAATGACCCAAAGGCAGGCACGCGCCGAAATGGAAGCCGCCGGCTTAACCTGGGTAGAGACGCTCGACTTTCTACCGCAGCAGCATTTTATGATTTTTGAGAAGCCGTGATGGGGTGAAAAATATTTACTTTTTCACCCTTCTACTAATCAATTTGGACCTGTCAACTTTCCACTTTGTGAAATCGGTTTAAAAGTCATGTAACAGAGGGAGCAAGATGCGGCTTCGTGAATAGAAGAACCCATTGCAATTCTCGTTAGTTGTCCCATCCGAGATAGCTAGACGGAGTATCGGAAACCATTAGAATCTGAAAGCTTAACCTGCGGCGAATACTGAAGTGATTTCTGACGTGAAGGGCCTGAGAAAGGAGCAGCAAGTGGCAGTGGAAAAGGCTGTCCAGTTCTTTAATGAAGGCAAAAAATCCATTACTTTGATTCTTTGTCCCGGATACGGGAAAACCCTGGCAAGCCAGCTCATTTGTAATGAACTTGCACGTCTGGGGCACATTGATGGTGCTGTCAGCTATGTGCCGCGCCTGACGTTATCCAGACAGTATGAACTAGACTGGAGACGGGACAAAGAGGAGTTTCGATCTGGACTCTTCCATATTAATTTCCCCTGGGTACATGGGGCTTTTGCGGATTTACTGGTTGGCGATTTCCTTGAAGTTGACAACGAATTCCCGCTCATTTCGCCGCGTATCAGGTCTCAGTTTGGGGCCGTTACAACCTACAGCAGCCTTTGTAAAAATCCCCCCATTCATTTTGAACAATTCAAGCAAGGGCGATATGTACTTATCCTCGATGAAGCCCATCAGCTAGGACAAGAAACGGAAGGCGGCCAAGGTACTCAATCAGCAAAGCTCATTGAGCAGCTTGCAGAATATGCCGCGTTTACGATTATCATGACGGGGACTGAGGTTCGAACTGATGGCAAGAAAATTCTGCCCAAGTACATCAATTATGAAGAACGTACAGGCGATAACGGCGAGAAAAAACTCTATCTGCTGCCGGATGTATTGGCCCGGTATACGGATGGCGTAAGAGATGGCTATCTGCGCAAGTTCTGGTATAACCTTATTGATGTGAATTACCAAAAGGTCTATGCCAATCGAACAGAAGCAGTTAACATAGCCTATGAAGACGGCTCTATTAAAGAAGCGGTCAAACATCCACACGTGTGGCAGTCTTTGGTCGACAATGGCGTCGAACGTTTGTTGAAAGGCAAACAGAACATAGACCAACGCCTTTGCGAACTCATCACCGCGGTGGATCAAGCCCATGCGCGTAAAATACATAAGTACATACAGGAGAAATATCCACGCCTTAAGTCGCTAATTGCCGTATCGGATGACGGATCGAAGGCCAAGAATAACCTTGAAGATTTTAAACAAGGTGGTTATGACATCCTGGTTACTGTAAAAATGGCCTATATAGGGTATAGCTACAAGTGGCTCATGTATTGGGTGTGCGCCTCACATTACCGTGCATTTCTGGACTTGGAGCAAACCGCCGGCAGAATCATCCGGACGCTCCCTATCTCGACAATTCCGCTTAAAAAGCAACTCGCTGAAGTGATCGCCCCCGGCGATGTGCGCATGCGAAACTTCTTGGTCTACATGAAGGAATGCAGCGAACGAGGCATTGCCGAAAGGAATGAAGAGGAAGAAAAAGAACCAAGAAAAGAATCAACCTACGCACCAGAGCTCTACAAGATTGATAATGTGAGCACAAAACCAGGCGAAACCATGAGCCTGTTCCCAGAGGTTGAGCAGCCTGTATTGCCGAAAAAACCGGCCTTTAATTTCCACAATACATTGCCGGTAAATGTGGGCCCCAGACCAAAGACGCACAGAGACACCCTGGAAGAGCTGAGAGCCAAGCTGCAGCGAGCGATGAGCCAGACCAATACCTTATTTGCAAAAAAATACAACCGCCCGATAGATCATACCTTAACCGCCAATGCGTGTGCAAAGCACTTTGGTGAAGTGATCAACGACAATACCATCCGGACGCCGGGCGACGTAGTCAAACGCATGAAATGGCTCCAGCACTTTAGGCGGGCCAGACAACTCCCCGTCCCAAATTTCAAGCTGGATGAAATTGAGGTGTATTAGCCCCATCGGACGTTGTCCGATTGGACAACGTCTTGAATGTTGAACACCGAACAAGGAATGGCCAATGTTGAAGTGTTTTAATCATTCAAGATTCGGTGCTCGATCTTATTGATTCCCTGACCACTGTATATTGCAAGAAAAAACGATGCGGCTGATGCTGTGAAGACGGAATAGTCGAAGGGTCCCTTGATTCCATCAGTAAATATCATGGCCAGCGCGAACATTAAAAGCAGAATGCCTGAAGCAAAGGCAAACGATCGAAGTCTCCAACCAGCCAGCAATCCCAGTGCTATGACGACTTCCACGATTGTAGCAACCCAGGCGATCAGATTGTGCATGGACGCAGGAAGAAACCAGTTCAAATACCCTACATACTGAACAAAAGGCTCCCATGCCCCCCAGGCGACACCCGGCGCCCCGGGAGGTCCCCACATACCCAGTCTATCTGCTACCGCAGACAGAAAGGCCGAGGCCAGCGCGATACGAAGAAACCAGCCGGCTATGACTGTAAATCGTTTATTGTCGATCATGTAAATTTCTGTGCGTTCTGTTACGGAAGTAAATACAGCGGCGGGCTAGACCGCAAACAAACCAATCTAACATAGTGACAGGCTTGTAAGATTGTATATCTCCGACATATGATCTTTTACACAAAAAATGTAATTAGATTTTTAAAACGCAGGATAATTGTCATCTTCAACGTACAGATTCCCAACCTCAACTAGATTGAGGATCTGTTTAACGCGCAAGATTCAAGTATTCTTTAGACGATTACGCTTTGGAAAGATGTTTCGCTTTGCTCAGCATGACATGGCAGAAGACTTGTGCTTGTACAGAGTGCATTTGCTCTAAACATCAGTATGCTAAACGCTAAAATCTGTCGCAGAACAATCAACCCTGCCTTTCATAACCAATACCCGTATATTTCCTGACTGGCATCACATTATTTCAGCACAGCATGATGTATACTAAAAACTTGCGATCTGAAATTATTCAGTATAAAAATGTCGCGTTTTCCCATCAAAATGCGCCTATCATTGAAATTACCCCCTAAACAAGGGTACTTTAATCATTGCAGATACGGCTGGAAATCGATTCAACTCCCGTTCAGCAACCCACTTATGAGGATAAATACCATGTGTAAATCCACGGCATTGCTTGCATTGCTTTTCATCGGATTGACCTTTACCGCCTGTACAGACCAAGAGGCGCCTCAAGAAGCAGAGGCGTTGTCTGTAGAAGCCAGAAACGAGTTGGCAGAAAGAGCCGGCGCCCCGCTCTTTGACGGTATGGGCAATCACCATCATGCCATCACAACGCAAGATCCTGACGCGCAGAGCTATTTCAATCAGGGCTTGATCATCGACTTTGCTTTTAATCATGCAGAATCGATTCGATCTTTTAAAGCAGCACAAAAGCTTGATGCAACTTGCGCCATGTGTTTTTGGGGTGAAGCATTGGCACGCGGTCCAAACATCAATGTAACCAGCAATGGCAAAGCGGTTATGAGTGATGACGCTCGGACCGCAGCATTTGCAGCCATTCAGCAAGCGATATCACTGAAGGAGCACGCCACAGAACAGGAACGTGATTACATCGATGCGCTGGCAACACGCTACAATGGCGATGCATCAACACCTCGTGAGCCACTGGATTCAGCGTATGTTGATGCCATGCGTGCTTTACATCAGAAATACCCCGATGATGACGATGCGGCAGCATTATTCGCAGAATCCATGATGAATACCATGCCTTGGGATTACTGGGTTGATCCGGATAATCCCAAACCTCTTACAGAAGAAGTCATCGCTGCACTCGAAACCGTACTTGATCGATCGCCAGACCATGCGCTCGCTATTCATCTTTATATCCACGCCGTTGAGGCATCTTCCGAGCCAGAGCGTGCTGAAGCATCGGCAGATTTACTGGTAGACCTGGTACCCGGCGCCGGCCATCTTGTACATATGCCTTCGCATATCTACTGGCGCGTCGGGCGTTATGCAGATGCCTCTAAAGTAAACGAGATGGCAGCAGCTGTAGATGAGGCATACATCGCAGCCTGTAATGCA
>JBGCEN010000520.1:0-8874 GCA_045106435.1 Rhodothermales bacterium | reverse complement strand
GGACGAGTTGGAATGGCCGCGTGAAGACAGCAAACTTTCAGCTGAAGAACGTGACCGGGCCGTCGATGAATTGATTGCGATTGTTGCCGACGTAGACGGCATTTTGCAAAATCAGAGTGCCGCTGATGTCGACTACTTTACCAAGGTCTGTGATCGTTCATTTACTGATGATGAAGTCCAGCGCATCAAAGATGGGGTTCTCAAGGCGTATCGCTGGCAATACATCTTTTCTGGTGTCGAACATCCGCGATTTCAGAAGCTATATAACGATTTGACGACGGAGGATCAGCGGCAACACATAAGCGCTGCTTTAGCGACGCTTAATTAACATGGATATCGCAACCTAAATTTAGGCAGGTCATTGTCCTATTAAGAAAATTAAGGTCTTGCCTTTTGACGAGTAGAAAAATTATCAATAAAGGAGAAAAAAATGGAAGCAACAAAAGAAAAAGCAAAAATAATGAATGGGGTAAACACAGAACAGTTGTTTAGTACGATTGATCTCATCAAAGAGAATCCGGATATTGCAAAGTTTAAGTTTCGAGCAACCAACAAATGGATCAACGGAACACATTGCCGCGGGACGATCAAAGATTTCTACGGTGCCTTAAAAGAGGATAATTCCCGTCCATCTGTGGATTATGATATGGATGAACCCCCTGTTCTTTTGGGAAATAATGAGGGGAGAAACCCGGTCGAGTATCTTCTTGTGGCCCTCTCCGGCTGTCTGACTACAAGTCTTATTGCGCATGCATCTGCCAAAGGAATAAAAATAAATGGGGTAGAATCCAGGTATGAGGGTGACATCGACCTGCGCGGCTTTCTGGGATTATCGGGGGACGTTCCTGTGGGTTATAAGGAAATCCGGGTGTATTTCAAGATTGATGCAGATGTTTCAGATGAACAGAAAAAAGAACTTATACAGATGGGCCAAAAATACTCACCGGTTTTTAACACGATCACTAAGTCAGCTCCGGTTTCGGTGCGCCTGGAAACATAAAAAATTGTGTTGGAAAAACATCGACGCCGTTATCTTCAAATTGCTCTCGTACTGATAGGAAGCGTTTTTCTTTTACTTTATCCACTTATGCAATTGTGGCCGACCGGCTGGGTTTGGTTGCCAAGACAACACGAATACGAGCTGATGATGATCGGAGTATATGCAACCCTCG
Source organism: Rhodothermales bacterium (assembly GCA_045106435.1). GTDB lineage: Bacteria > Bacteroidota > Rhodothermia > Rhodothermales > JAHQVL01 > JBCCIM01. Next base: position 7,702 of record JBGCEN010000520.1, on the reverse strand, counting down.
GCATCTTCTTAATAAGGGCATCATTACGGCCAGAGGTTCATTTAAGTCTGATTTGGTTCACCTTCTGGTCAAGTTTAGTTCACGGTATTATAATGGGTACACAAGCCATTATTGATCCTGCCGAACGTGGTCACCTTATTGGTGACGTAGCTGCGTTGTTTATCGCTGTTGTATTGTTAGGATGGTTGACACCTCGAAAAAGGATTCTAAGAACCACAGAAGACGAAATATAAAACAACCTGGTTATTCAGAAAGCCCATAGGATTTTGCCATAATACCCTGTAATTTTATGGTTCAAAATAATGGAAATAGAGATCCAAATCATTAATGCCTTCATAGATGGTGAAAGCGGTGGCAATCCCGCAGGCGTTGTCTTAGATGCAGATAAGCTCAGTGTTAGCCAGAAATTAAAAATTGCAACTAAAGTTGGGCTTTCAGAGACAGCATTTGTTTCATCTTCAAAATCAGCTGATTTCAAACTTGATTTTTTTACGCCAAAACGCCAGATTGCTCATTGTGGCCATGCAACGATAGCAACTTTCAGCTATCTTCAGCAGCTTGGTAGAATTGGAAAGGCCGCCACCTCCAAGGAAACGATTGATGGGGATCGAAATATTTTTATCGATGGTGATATGGCTTTTATGGAACAAATGGCTCCAAGTTATGAAGAGATCGATCGCCGTATGGATAACCTTATTTCTTCTTTGGGGATTACAGCTCACGACCTCATCCCCAACAACAAGCCATTCATTGTAAATACTGGGAATTCATTTTTAGTTGTACCTTTGAAAGATGAAACAACGGTTTTGAGTGCTCAGCCAGATTTTGAGGCAATCCATATGATAAGTGAAGAATTTGATTTAATCGGGTATTACATATTTTCTCAATATACAAAGATACCCAGAAGAGTCGCAGGTACAAGAATGTTTGCACCTCGGTATGGAATCAATGAAGAATCTGCAACAGGGATGGCAGCAGGTCCGTTGGCATGTTATCTATATGATAAAATGGGAATCAATACGGAAGTATACCTGATTGAACAAGGGCATTTGATGAAGCCCCCATTACCAAGTGTTATTACTGTTAAACTGAATTTTGTAAATGGAAAAATTGCTGGACTGATTGCCGGAGGAAAAGCAAAAGTCATTAAGTCTCTGACGATATCAATTTAGATCAATCGCACTTAGAACATGCCCATTTCGCCTATCTTGTTCAATCAGACTTACGATTTTGACAGCGGGAATCAATCAAAAACAATATATTGGTTTTTTATTCGAACAGTTATGAAAGATATTATGGTGTGAAAGTCTTGAACGAAGCTATAGATTACACATACCACCAAGGAGGTGAATCTCGTGACCTCAGAAAATAATCAAAAAACGTTTGACGCCGACAAAGCCGAAGTATTTTCAGAAAAACTCTTAACGGCGCTCAATTATGGTTCATTATCGTTGATGATGTCTATCGGGCATCGCACGGGAATTTTTGATGCCATGAGAGCGTTGCGCCCCTCGACCTCGGAGGAGGTGGCGAAAGCCTCCGGACTGAATGAACGGTACGTCCGCGAGTGGTTGGGGGCGATGGTTACTGCCGGGGTGATCGAGGTCGACCCGAAAAGCACAAGATATATGCTGCCGGCAGAACACGCAGCTTTTTTGACGCGAGCGGCGGGTGCCGACAATTTCGCAGTATTCACACAATACATCGGTCTGCTGGGATCTGTGGAGGATAAGATCGTCGAATGTTTCAAAAAAGGCGGTGGTGTGCCCTATGAAGATTTCCTGCGATTCCACGCCGTAATGGCAGAAGACAGCGGACAGTCGGTGCTGTCGTCCCTCGAGTCCCACGTGCTTCCCCTTGTGCCCGGCCTTACTGACAGACTTGTTGCGGGCATCAGTATCCTTGATATCGGTTGCGGCAGGGGGCGAATACTGAACCGGCTGGCCGATCTGTTTCCGAATAGCCGGTTCACCGGGATGGACATTTCCTTGGAGGCCATCGGTACAGCCCGCGCCGATGCGTCACAGAAACGTCTGCAGAATGTTGAATTTGTTGTCCGTGACTTGAGCGATTTCCACGAAACTGCCGAATCTGAGGCGTTTGATTTTATAACTTCTTTTGACGCCATACATGATCAGATAAAACCGCTCAACGTTCTAAAAGGCATTTACCGTGCATTGAAATCCGACGGCGTTTACTTGATGCAGGATATTAAAGGATCAAGTCACGTCTATAATAATGTTGACCACCCGATCGGAACATTCCTCTACACCATCTCGACGATGCACTGTATGACCGTTTCTCTATCACAAGGTGGTGAGGGATTAGGTGCTATGTGGGGAGAGGAAAAAGCACGAGAATATCTCGGGAAGGCTGCTTTCAAATCGATCGAGACAAATCAACTGTCACACGACATTCAAAACAACTGGTATGTGGTCAGAAAATAAGTCGATGACCCATTATTAATCAAGCTGTACAAGATGACTTTTTCCTCCAATGGCGGACCGTTAAAGGATTTAACAATGGTTGAGCTCAGTCAGCGAATACCAAATTTTGATAGTGAAGATGATGCATTGAGCATTATTTTAGAGGGAACAGCACGGGTAACCGGAGAAGCTTTCTTCGCCGCGCTGGTAGAAAATCTATCCAAAGCAATGGATACTCACTCCGCATGGGTCACTGAATACTTAGAGGAGTCCCAACAGCTGCGGGCACTGGCATTTTGGGCTAATGGGCAGTTACTCACTGATTTTATAATTGACATGGATGGAACACCGTGCGGGGAGGTTATAGAACATGCCGAATTTGTTCATCATCCCGATAATTTGATCAACTTTTATCCGCAAGACTCTTTGTTGAAACAACTTAAAGCTGTCAGTTATATGGGCGTACCTCTTTGGGACACCGAACAAAGGATTTTGGGACACTTGGCGGTCCTGGATACACGTCCGCTAAAGGATGAGTCCCGGACTTTAAAGATATTTCAAATATTTGCCGCACGGGCCTCTGCAGAGTTGCAACGACTTCGTGCCGAAAACCATATCCGGAAGCGTGAAGAAAAATATCGGCGCATTGTAGAGACCGCCCGTGAAGGATTTGTGCTGCTTGATAAAAACTATAAAATCATAGATGTCAATGAGATGTATTGCAATATGACCGGGTTTCGGCGCGAGGAGATCATCGGGAAAACTCCGTTGGATTTTTCACCTGATAATCACAAAGATTTTCTTATGACCAATCGAAAGGATCTCTTTTCAGGTAAATTCGAAGATTTTGAAAGCCTTGTTACTTCGAAAGGCGGCCGATTGATTCCTGTTCTGGTCCATAGCAACATCCTAAGGGATGACAAATCTGAGATTATTGGCAAAATGGCCTTTTTGACCGATATGACTGAGCATAAGAAGTCATTGGCACTGGCCAGTGAGATCCAGAAAAGTCTTCTCCCACAAAAGAGTCCGAACATTCCAGGGCTTGATATTGCCGGGAAAAATATTACATGCGATGAAATAGGAGGTGATTATTTTGACTTTTTGGGGGATCTGGAATGCCAGGACAACCATTTTGACGCTGTGGTTGGGGACGTTACTGGCCATGGAGTTGATGCGGCGCTTCTTATGACTTCCGCACGGGCCTTTTTGCGCATGCGCGCCTCCCAATGTGGGGGAATTTCCCAGATAGTTACAGAGATGAACCGGCATTTAACGATGGATATTTTTCATACTGGTCGGTTTATGACCATGTTTTACATAAGTATAGATGTGGAAAACAAAAATCTTTCATGGGTCAGGGCTGGTCACGACCCGGCAATAATTTATGACCCAAATTTTGACCAGTTTGAAGAGCTGAAAGGTACCGGGTTGGCTCTGGGGGTAGATAAGGATTATATCTTTGATGAAAATATTAAAACCGGGCTTGTCCAGGGGCAAATCATCGCTATTGGTACCGATGGAATATGGGAAACCTTCAATAAGGATGGAGAGATGTTTGGCAAAGATCGGTTTCGTGAAATTATTCGCAACAATGCGCAGATGGGATCAAGCGATATACTCAATGCTATTTTCAATGAGATAGAAAGATTTTCTTTAGGCGTAAAAGCAGCAGATGATATTACGTTGGTGATTATTAAAATAGAAGAAACTTCAAGAGAAGGAGGCGATTGGCAAATTTAGAAAAACTAGAACCCTCATTTACAACCTCCATATTTTAGGGTCCTACCTATGAATGACCTTTATCTTAGGATTGCCACATGTAATGTACAATAATTTCAATAAGATTTCAAGGATTCGGTGTAGGCACGTAATCCACACTCAGCTCAAAATATAGATTGGATACGGGAAATATTCAACACCTGACAATTTTAGGTTTGTTCAGCAAATCTAAAATATCGTGATTCAATTTTTGGTGGATTTGAAAGAGTAATCCACACAATGCGAATTGGAAGGATCGGATATTTGCAAAATTTTTGGGCGCAAAAATGGTTGAATATGAACCTCAAACCAGATAAAGAATGTGAGAAGACGTTGTGATATCGTTTTTCTATCTGAATTAATGACGAATATATATCATGACAAGAAAGCCCAAGTTTCATGGAGATTTAAATTGTTGGACTTTCATTTACGTATCTGTATTTTACCGATTTTGCATGTATTCTCAATATATCGGTAGTCGGGTGATATTTGGTTTTCTGAGAACATATCACAAACCATTAGTATTGAAACCGATGATTCCTTCACCCCTTCCATCAAATCATGTAACTATCTTGTAACTCGTTCTAAACACAACCTATCTATTATGTATCATCTTCAACCCCAACCGGAAGGTGATCCAATGGCCACAAACAAAGATAAAACCATTCGCAAACTCAGAGCAATCCTCAGTGCTGATGTTATCAGTGCTGATGTTAAAGGTTACAGCCTGCTGATGGCTGGTTTTGAGGTTGAGCTTTTTGATCGTCAATTGTTCAAGTAGATCGGTCTGTGACGCGTTGAGGTTATTTTGATTTTTTAACCAAATGTAACGGCTTCCCTTAAGCTCTGGGCGGTCCTTGATTTCATCTCGGCGAACTTGGTCAACGGCATCATTGAGAACTTTCATCACGTGGAATTTATCAAAGGTCAGGTGGGCCTCTGGAAACTGCTTTTCAACGCCGCTAATGAATGCCGGGGACATGTCGCAACACATTTCCTCAATGGCGCTGGGATCACCACCGTGGTCGATCAGATGCTGTTTAAATCGTTTGACCGTGGAAGCGTCTTTGCCATCAGTGGCAAACAGGACTCTCGGACCATCAAGGTAAGCGTCAATTTAACCCCATCTTCACAAAACCAGCGAGCCGTGGCATGATGTTGTCAAAAACCAAGGAGGCGATATCATGGACCAATTATCCAGAGCCGAGCAGCTTGAACAAAAACGTAGCTACTGGAAAAAACACATCGACAGCTGGCAAGAGACGGGGTTAACTCAAACCGAATATTGCCGGCATCATAATCTGAAACATCACCAACTGGTCTATTGGAAAAAGCGCTTTTTAAAGAGCGAAACGGACGTATCCTTCATTCCGATCAAATTAGAGGATTTGCTGGATCTACCAACCCAGTCTGATTGTGCCGCATTGTGCTTGGTTATAAATAACCACTTGAAGATTGAAATTAGAGCCGGTTTCGATCCACAGCTTTTACGGCAACTGATTTTTGCCTTGCGGGGGCTGGCATGATTCCGGAAAGTCCGATGCTTGTGTATTTAGCCCTGGGCAGCACCGACATGCGCAAGGCTATCAACGGGCTGTCGATACTTGTTGAGCAGGCTATGGGACTCAATCCGTTTTCCGGCGATTTATTTGTTTTTTGCAACCGGCGCCAAAATATTATCAAGATTTTGTACTGGGATGAGAACGGATTTTGTTTATGGCATAAGCGGCTGGAAGAGCATCGCTTCAAGTGGCCTCAACTACCCGAGCAAGTGTTGACGATCGACCGAAAACAGTTAAATTGGTTACTTGCGGGACTTGATTTTTCAAGTGCTCATCAAAGGCTTTACTACCAGCATGTGGCTTGATTTTTTTACTTCTTTTCAGAAGAAAAGTGTTTACAAGATTACTTTTTTTTGCTACATATTAGGGCATGGATTTGGACCTGAATAACTTGCCCGATGATGCTAGTTTACCTAAAGATGTAGTCATTTCTCTTGTTGATGATCTGGAAGTAAAATACCAGGAAAAAATCCATTATCTGGAAGAACAACTTCGCTTGTTTAAAAATGAACTTTTCGGCCGCAGAAGTGAAAAGCGGCATGCGCCGCATCCCGATCAAATGCGACTGTTTGAAGGCGACGATGACCCTGCAGCCAGCGACACTCAAACAAGTGAGGACACGATCGTTATTGCCACCCATGCACGCAAAAAACGTGGGCGCAAAGCTCTACCCAAAGATCTACCACGCATTGATATTATCCACGATCTTAGTGAAGAAGAAAAGCAGTGTGACTGCGGACAGCACAAAGATTGTATTGGTCAAGATGTTAGCGAAAAACTGGACTACCTTCCACCACGGCTGCAAGTTGAACGTCATATTCGTCTGAAATATGCCTGCAAAAGCTGTGAGGGTGTAGATGATGACGGTCCCACTGTCATGATTGCCCCGCCACCGGTGCAACTGATCCCCAAAAGCAATTCCACCGCCGGTCTTTTGGCACACATTGCCGTATCCAAGTTTGCCGACGCTGTGCCGTTGTATCGCCAGCAGAACATATTTGGCCGTTTGGGTATTGATCTTCCACGGGCAGTGATGGCCAAATGGATGGTTAAAGCAGCAATATGCTGTGCGGGCTTAATTGATCTTTTACGAGAGAATATCCGCAGCGGACCACTGATCGGTATTGATGAAACGCCGCTTCAGGTATTAAACGAAGCGGGTCGAGATAATACCACTAAATCGTACATGTGGGTATTTCGCGGCGGTGGACCGGATAGTCCGACTTTGCTGTATCAATATCAGCGCACCCGAAGTGGACGAGTGGCTCTGGAGTTTTTAAACGATTACCACGGGTTCATTCAAAGTGATGACTTTGCCGGTTATGATCACCTGGATCAAAATTCGAATATTGTGCATTTAGGGTGCTGGGCCCATTCACGGCGCAAATTTGTCAAAGTCGTTAAGGTCCGTAAAAAGCATCGATCAAAGCGGGCCAATCCCAAAAGCCTTGCCGATGAGGCCTTGGATTACATCGGCAATCTTTATCAAATCGAAAAAGAAGCCAAGCGGCGGCAATTGGATGCTGTGGGGATCTATCAGTTGCGTCAGGAAAAAGCCAAACCGCTTTTGGATAAGTTCAAAGACTGGTTGGACACTAACCGGCCCCTGGCACCGCCCAAAAGTTTATTGGGTAAAGCGATCAGCTATACGCTATCCAATTGGAAAAAACTGCTCATTTATTTAGAAGACGGCCGGTTAAGACCAGACAACAACCTGGTCGAAAATGCCATTCGCCCCTTTGTGGTGGGAAGAAAGAATTGGCTGTTCGCTGGAAGCCCGGATGGCGCAAAGGCCAGTGCTACCTTCTTTAGTCTTATCGAGACCGCCAAAGCCAACGGACTGGAACCCTATGCTTACCTGCGGCATATTTTTAAAAAGCTGCCGCTGGCTCAGACCGATCAAGATCTCAAAGATCTGCTGCCGCAAAACATCGACCCCGCCACTACTACAGT
>JBGCEN010000519.1:0-11411 GCA_045106435.1 Rhodothermales bacterium | reverse complement strand
GTGAAAGCGACTGGGAGTCTTTGCATTTGAAGCCGATCTACTTCCCAGAAAACTTGGTTGGAAATTTCGGGGAGTGGAAATACAAGGTCGCTATCGGCGGTGAGTTGATTATCGATTTCGGAAACCAAGACCAAGGCATCGGATCCGGATCGGATCAGATCGCCCCGTTGGTCGGTGTGGCATTGTCGCAAGGGAACACGGTACTGGTTCCGCTGGTTCAGCACTTTGTGGAATTCAACGGTCCGGATGTCAATACAACCGCTTTTCGATTGATCGGGATTCAGTCGCTTCCGAACAAATTCTGGGGAAAATTGGACGCCAAAGTACCCGTTGAATGGGAAAACGACAATGCAATCCCCGCGAGCTTTGAGGTGCAACTCGGGAAGATGTTTTCGTCATCTTTTGGCAGCTACGTGGATGGACTTATCGGTGTCGGCGGTGACAGACCGTATGATTTTGGCGTTGGAGTTGGAGTGCGCTTTAAATACTAATTGCCTGGTAGGGTTTTTCTTGCACTATTATGCGGAACACCTCTAACCTGATACTAATGAATGGATTTAGAATCGCTAAATTTCTCACCTGCGGAATGACGGAACATCAATTATTAAAAGGCAGGGAAGGAAGAAACTCGTTGGGGGCAGATCAGTCGATCAACTTCACTTGTTAATTTATTGTTCCCAAAGTAGCTCACATGTACGTCCGCTTTGGGTTGTCTCCAACTGATCATCGCCCAGATTCGGTTGGCCGGTATGAGTACACTGCCGCCTGTCACGGCAATCCTTTATTCAGCAATTCTTCGCATAGGTCGATTGGCTCTTCAAGCTCCGAAGCCGTCAGTGGAATATCGATATGATTTGGGGCAACCGACACGAAGAGATCAAGATCCCCTTTCGTACACCATTTTCAGATTCGCAAGATTGCGCTCCATGGTGCCGATATAATTCCCCTGGACGGGATGATTGCCCGCCGGTTCGATGACAACACTTTCGATGTCCATCTTCCTCAGGCGATCCACAGTTTTAGCCAAGGGTTCTGATTCCCAGAGCATCCATTTTGCCCCATGTGTTGAACCCAGCTCCTCGAGCAGTTTCCACTGCTCTTCCCTGGGTACCTCGCCCGGTTCCCATACCAGGCTTATGAGGTTGATCCCGTAGCGATGTGCGAGGTACTGGTAGACCGGATGGGAACCGAGCAGTGGTAGGCCGGGATTCATTCTCACTAGCTCCATCAGTTGTTCATCGAGTGCCAGCAAGCTCTTCTCCAGAGCGAGATAATTTTCTTCAATTATTTGACGCTGTTGTGGCAGACGATGCTGCAGTGCCTCCGCCACGGCACGCGCCTGCTGTGCCGCCAGGCTCAGATCAAGCCAGGTGGTGAAGGCCGTGCCTGCATGGCTATGCTCGAGACCCGCGCCATGGCTATGGGCAATGCCTCCCTGCGTCCTGATCAGCTGATCTCTGAACCTGGCCGAGGTATCGACGGAGCGCAGCCTGGGAAGGCTGACGTTTGCGGTCCACCTGGCGTACCCGGCGCCATTCAGCAGGATCAGGTCCGCCTGTTGGTAGGCCCGGATCGTTGTCAAATCAGGCTTCCAGAAAGCGGGATCGATACCGGCCGGCGCTGGAAACACTACATTAACGTGTTCGCCTGCCAGGCGTTCAGCGAAGTAGGCCAGTGGATAGTTCACCGTGTAAACGGAAAACGACTGCTCCGCCCGCAGCGGTGAAACCACCAGCATTGCCAGTAGTACCAGTTTCACAAGAAGTTTGTTTAGAGTCATGGTCATCGGCTGATCTTTGCTCACATGAAGAGGGATCTTACGATCGGCTGCGCGAAGCGAGAGACGAGAATAAGCAGGGGCACGGCAACAGCAGCACTGAACAGCAGAATAATCATGATTTCCGCGCCCAGCAGCCGGGCAATGGTTGCACGGCTGCAACCGAGTTTGAGGGCCGTATCGATCTCCCGCTGGCGCAGCCGAAGGGAGAGCGAAAAAACAAGAACCAGGGCCAGCAGCGTGGCAATGCCGACGGTGAAGACCACCGCGTCGATGAGGTTCCTGATGCGGAAAATGTTGACCATCAGGGTATCAATGACGTCTCCCGGTCGCACTACCTGGAGAGCGTCATCAGCATTGATATAGCGCCCCCGCAGGATGGTGCCGGATTTTTCATCGTGGGGCAAGGCGATGATTCCAGTCAGCGGGAAGTCGGCGGGATCCCCATGGGGATGGAAGGAGTCGATGTTGTCGGAGGTTATCTCGGTATATTCCACCAGCTTGGCATTGGCCCTGATGCTGCTGTCGGTGCGTTCAATGATCAGGGTCGGGTCAGTGGTGCGTGCCAGATCCTCGTGGCCATGGCTCAGTCCCTGGATAACCATGGTGGTGTCGACGTCCGTGAACACGCCAAGGTCATCGGCACTGTTGGTTGGTTTCAGAACCCCGGCGATTTTCATTTTCAGGGGATAGATGCCGGCAATATTGAAGAGGGTTTCGGGAGAGGAGAGCAGGTGGTCGCCGGCATCGAGACCGAGTTTTTCTGCGACCTCAGCACCGATCACGCATTCGCCGAGCAATGCGAAATGGTTGCCCTTCGCCAGTTGAAGGCCGCGATAGTCTAGGTAATCCAGCGTTGTGCCGACGATCGGGAAACCTCTCGCCCTGAAGCGGACGTAGAGGGGTATCGGCCCGGCGAGCCCGCTGGCGGCGATCTCGTCGACCGCAGCCATGGTGGTCGTGTTGGGTATCTCGTCAGAGAAGTAGAGGCTGTTCATCACCAGGTCGAGGGCGCTACCCCGCGCGCCAAACAGCAATGGCGTCGCCTCGGCCCTGGCGACAAGTTGATGCTCGCTCTCCTTGAGGATCAGTTCCAGTGACAGCGGTAGCACGGCAATGAGGGTGATGCAGGCGACAAGGGTCACCGTGCGCAGGCGGTGATAGGCAAGATATTTCCACGCGAGGTAGAGGCTGTGACGGATCATCCTATCTCCTCTGGAGTCGGAGCATGGAACTGGTGGAAGTCGATCACACGGTCGAACCGCGGCAGCAGGTCGTGGTCGTGGGTCACGGCAAGCAGCGTCGCGCCGGTTGAATCCGCGTGGTCGAACAACAGATCGAGTATGCGCTCCTTGCTCGCGGGATCGAGATTACCGGTTGCCTCGTCCGCGAGCAGGAGTTCGGGTTCCGGCAGCAGCGCCCGACAGATGGCCGCCCGCTGCCTCTCCCCCTGGGACAGCGCCTCGCAGCGGCGTTGCAGCTTGTCGCCTATGCCCATGCCTTGCGCCAGCTCGGCGGCTCTCTTGCGTACTGCAGAGTCCAATTCAAGTGCATCAGTAATGCGATAGGGGTGAAGAATGTTGTCCATCACGCTGAGATAATCGAGCAGCTCGAAGTCCTGGAAGACAAAACCGATCCGGGAGATGCGAAACCCGCGTCTTTGACTATCGCTCAGTTTTTGGATTTCATTATCCGTGACGCAGATGCTGCCCCTGTCAGGCAGGGAGATACCCGCGACCAGGTTCAGCAGGGTGGTCTTGCCCGAACCACTCGGCCCGATGACGGCGACCTTCTCCCCCTGTTCGATGACGAGCTCGGGAATGCTCAGGTGGAAAGTGCCTTCCCTGTAGCTGAAGCTAAGCGAGTCAATTCGAATCATTGTGCAGTCGTGTTCACTTTTTTTTCGGCAGGTCTCTGTGCACGCCGGGCCGCCTTATCCACGCGCTGCTCTTCGAGCAGTTCCAGGCCAGTGATCTTCCAGATATCGTCAACGGCTTCAACCGTAACGATGGCGTCGTAGCGGTTCTTGCGTTGATGCAGATGCCCCCAGTGTCCCACCGTCCCCATGGCTGTCCATTCGCCGTGAATCCGGTAACCTGTACTGTTCTCGAGGCTTTCTGCCGTTGCCTTGATGACTTCCACCTCCTTGATTTTGGCCCGGGCACCGCCCGCCTGCTGAACGGCAAAGGAGTTACGGTTCTGCAAGTAGACGTCGGCCAGCAGGTCGCCGTCGACGCTCAGGGCAAGCTTGTCGTAGACATCCTCTTCGTCGCGAAAGTCGAAGGCACGATAGACACTCTTCAGCAGGGTCTGCAACAGGGCCGCTGACTTCTCATCGGGGAGATCGCCCGCGATGATCGCGGGACGGGAGATGCTGACTCGCGCATAGGGCCAGGAGACGACCGCGATGACGAGCAGCAGTGGGATCGCCGGCTTGAACCAACCGACCAGTCTGGCGTCACCGGCTCTCGACCTTATCTGCCATGCGATGACCAGTATCGCGGCTAATGCCAGCAATGTCCCGATGGGAATGGTCAGTGGTTCCAGGGTGTCATCGACAGCTGCCTCCACGATCGTCGGCAGCTCATACTGCTTCAGATAGTTGGTCCAGGTCAGGCGGGCATCTTCAGGCGTGACAAAACTGGCGAAGGGGCCTGCCGGGTCGATCGCGGTGGCGGGAATGCGCTGCAGCTGATCCGGGAACATCTCCCAGTCGACCGTGACCTGCCGGGGAATGCCGTCTGTGATGTAGGTGATGATGACGCCGACAATCGCCGTGGAGATGTCCAGCCGCTCGGGCTTTTCGAGCAACTCTATTCCCCGCAGTCCCACCTTGACATAGCTGGTGCGGTCGAGAATCGGTTTGATGCTCTCACCATCGATCAGCACCGGGTTCTTGGCGAGGAAAAACTCGCCGATGCGCTGTTTCAGGCCGTCCAGTTCTTCCAGTTCGATGTATTGATCTCCCCGAAGGCCGAGATCCATCCATTTTTCCAGGTCCTTTACCCGCGTCAGCACCTCGTGGCGCACCTCGTAGGGCTCCACGTAGAGGTACGAGGACATCGCCGATTTGTGGTGGCGTTTGAGGTTGCGGTTGTCGAACTTGCTGTACCAGGGGTCCCCCCAGTCCAGCGACAGCTGCGAAGGCGCCCCGAGGTAGCGAAAGTCAATCACCGGAACCGATTTATGGAAGACGATAAAACCGACGCCGATTGCTGCCCGTCCCTCTTCATCGAGCGGAGGAATCATCGTCAGGGCTTCCGGCCTGCCGGTGAAAGGATAGAAGAGCTCTGCATAGAGCACCCGTTTGTCTGCCGGTGGCTCGGGGACGAGTCGACGCGTGTAGGGGTTGACGATGCCGGCGAAAAGCGAGTCCCGCTGCTGGCGCAGCCTCGGCTCCGCCAGCAGCAGTTCGGCAGCGAGCTTTTCACCGCTGTCTGTGACGAACTGGAACTTGTTGTCGGAGAAGTGCTTGAGCCTTTCCGCAAGTGAAGGGCGATCGGTCTCTCCCTCTTTCAGCCAGTCATCTGGAATCAGCTCACCGGTGGTCTGGATATCGCCGATATAGATCTCCAGAACCAGCTTGACGCCGTTCTCCTGGATGTATATCTCGGCAATATTTGGCGAGGTTTCCGCACCGGTCAGATTGACCCAGTCCGCCTTGACAACCTGCACATGGACAAGCAGGGCAAAGAGAGCGCAGATAATTGTACCGGGAATTCGAAATTTCATGGTTGACGACAGTTAGGATGCCTCTATCGAGAAGGCTTTGCTAGAATTAGAATACAACTCTACCAAAGTGCTCCAAGTCAATACCAGGGTCAGGGCCGCATGAGCCGCTGGTGCATGACGGCTCTGACCCTGGTGTTGACTGGACTGATGACAGTAATCATTGATTTCGACCGGCCGCTCGACGGCATGGTAAGGGTCGACCAGCAGACTCTTGAAACGCTCATTAAGGAGATGGAAGCCGATCTCCAGTCACACTCAGCATTATCCTGATTGGGTTCTGTAAGTATCTGCTCAATCATTTCTCGAAATCGGAGTATCATCCGAACAGATCAATCCGGGTCACTATGACGACCTGTAACCTCAGTTCAGCTCGTCGTCCGGCCAATAACGCGAGCCGGTAAGTTTCGCGCTGACTTTCCATCCCTTCTTCGTCAACACAAAGACAGACTTGCCGTCGTTGAACCGGTATTCGAGTTGATCCTTCTCTTCTCCCGCCATGGTGCCGGCCTCCGCGGTTGCATCCAATCCCTGCTCGACGAACGATTTGAAATCGGCCTGGTTCTCAAAAAGAATCACCATCTGCGACTCCCAGCCGCCGATGCCGAAGCTCAGCCCGGCACCTGCGGTCGCCATCTTCATGTAGACACGGGAATCGCTGCTCAAATCAACCGCCACACCGCGCCCATAGCCGGCAACGACGTAGAAGCTCGCTTCACGCGCATCGAATACCGCATAGCCGCTACCCTGATCAAACAGGGCGCGGCTCTCTGGCTGCTCGGCGAAGAGCCTCCCCAGGGTATGCTCCGCCATGGCATCCAGCTTGGCACGCGTGGCTTGCGGCGTCTCCTCGTCTCTGAGGCTCTTCTTGGTGGATTCAACGGTGTCGTTGATCGCATCGGTCGCCTTGCCCGCCAATTCACCCGTCTTTTCGACAGCGCTCCCGGTGGCTTCACCGATAGACTCTGCGGCTTTTCCCGCACCTTCGGAGATTTTATCGAACAGGGACCCAGCATGCCCTGCAGTTGAACTGCAAAGAATGATCAACATAGAAAACATTGTGGCTCTTTTCATTCCGCTCTCCTATTAATCTCCAGGATCAAAATCGATGGCATAGTAGCACGAATAACTTATGCACAAAGAGACTCTGAACGACTTCGGATCGATCATTCTATTACCGATATCCCTTGGGGGTTCCTCCCCAAAGAGAAAGTTTCTGCTGCGGGGACCTCTACTATTTCTTCTCCGGGTATGGGAACTCCTGACCTACGGCCTTGCTCGCCTCTTCATAGATGGGGCGCAGCACGTCGTCCACGTCCCAGAAGCCCGCCTTGGTGAAGTCGCTGAAGTCGATTGTTTCGACACCAAGCTTCTTGGCCATCGCGGTTTTGTCTTCCTCCTTCGGCGTCTCAGCCGGGGCCGCCAGTGGCGGCGCCCAGGTGTGATGATCGACCTCGGCCAGGCGCACCTTGATGTCATCCTTGGTGACGTTCCAGACCATGTAGTCCTCGGCCAGGCTCAGCGGGCCGTCATAGGTCGTGCGGATGCGCTCGTAGACGCCCCCCGTGGTGTCGAAGTCCTTGAAGAAGTGGTAGGCCACCGCCATGCGCGGCTTGACCGCGCTCATCACCTTGCCGAAAGCCTCCGGCGCGGTGTGGACCTGGGTACCCACCAGTAGTGCAGATTCGGGCGTAAAGCCCATTTTGGAGACAAGCTCAGGCACCGCGATGAAGCATTCATGGACAAGCAGGTCCGCATCCCTGGCGTATTTGTCAAACCACTTGTTGGGATAGGTGTCGGAACTGAAGACGAACTTAAGCCCGTTCCATTCCAACGAATAGCTGACCGATCCATCGATGGAATGGATGGCCGGGAAGGCGCGGATGGTGACACCGTTCTCCTCGTAGACGACCTGGTTCTCGCCCTTGTAGTCGAACTCGGTCACGTCCATCACGTAGCCTCGAAAGTCGACGTTGCCAGCGCGTCCGGCGAGGTCCCAGGTCAACATCTTCTGCATGTGATCGAGAGCGTAGGCTGTGCCGAGTTCAGGCGTTGCGCCACTGGGCCCCCAGATTCGGAGCGGTACATTCCGTCCCATCAGAGCGCCGCCGATGAAGAGGTCATGCAGGGCGCCGAAGTGATCGGTGTGCAGGTGACCGATAAAGACCTTGTCGAGATAGTTGTAGGGAATCTGCAGCGAGGAGATCCGCTCGGCAGAGCCGGAGCCAATATCAAACAGGAACTTGTCGCCATTGCCCAGTTCCACAAGGAAGCATGCGGCGGCCTGTGCAGCACGCGTCGTCGGCATGCCGGTGCCGCAGGCGATTACCCGCATCTCGTCCGGCTTCAGGTCTTCACTGTTCGGATAGTAGGTGTCGCGCTCACGCGCCTTGATCGGGGACACCTTGGGCTCTGCTTCTTCAGCCGCCGCTACCGCATCTGGCAGAGAGAACACAGCTACTTCGGTTATGACAAGATAGAGCCCGACGAGGGTGCCAACGACAAAACCGAGAATGCCGAAACTCTTTTTTTGCTTACTCATCTGGATTCTCCTTACAGGTTTAGCTATTGTGTTTTAAATCATTCCGGGGGTTAAACTTCCCTTGGTGAATGACACTCGGTACATCATGCATCGCACAACTTGAGTGTTACAGACCAAAAGAGAATATCAACCACACAATAGCTGATAAAGTATCGGCAGACAGGCATCCAAGAGGTGACAAGGTGTGACCTTCTCCTTGATGTAACGTTACATTAACGAATTAATTTCAATCATTTTCAAATAGATATATATTTTACTGTGGCTAAACACCCGAGGCACATACAAGCCGATCCTGATGCCATCGAGGCATCGGATATTCTCTCTGCGCAGTCGCGAATACTTGAGTCGGAGGAATTCTCTCGCTCGAAACGAGCGGCAGCATTCCTGCGTTTCGTTGTGGAGGAGCATCTGGCTGGCAGAGGTGACCGGCTGAAGTCCTTCACCATCGCATGTGAGGTCTACGGGCGCGATGAAACATTCGATCCGCGAACTGACACCATTGTCAGGGTTGAGGCCAGGCGTCTGCGAGACCGATTGGCAGCTTATTACCAGAAGAGCGGCCATGATGATCCTGTCCGCATTGAAATTCCGCTGGGTGGTTATTCGCCTGTTTTCCAGTGGAATCTCAACCCTGAGCCAATTGCTGAACATCATGTGTCTAAATCACCAGCGGTAGCACCCGAACGCCCTCGAAATAGAGCAATGCAATTGAGTGGTGCACTCATGCTGGTGGTGCTTGTCGGCTGGTTTTTCTTTTCAAGTCAGAGCACAGTTGCACCGAGTAAACCCACTGCGCAGGAACACATAGCATTCCTGGTCGTGTTGCCCTTGGTCACACATACGGGTGACTTCGTTGAAGATCGCCTGGCTGCGGGTCTGGTGGAAGCGGTCATCACCGATTTAACGAAGCTCTCAGGATTGTCGGTCATGGCGCATGCTTCCCTGCTCAACCTGGATTCCCGATCGACAGACCTCGACCTGATCGGGGAGACATATGGTGCAACTCATGTACTGCGGGGGAGCATGGAGCATCAGGACGACCGCATTCGTGTCAATGTCCAACTGATTGATATCCTCTCCAGTTCGACCATCTGGGCTGACCGCCTGGACGCAGAAATAGAGGATTTGCTGGCTCTTCAGGATGTTCTGACGGAACGTATCGTCAACCACCTGGCCGTTCATATCTCTCCGGAAGAACGGACACGGGTTAAACAACATCATTCGAGCAGTCCGGAGGCCCTGGCTCTGCATCGACAGGCCCTGCTGTTAATGATGCCGCCAAACAACATTGAAAACATAATTACCGCGCGTAATATGTTTCAGCGCATCATTGAAATTGATCCCGATTTCGGCGGAGGGTACGCCGGAAAGGGATTTTCTCATTCAGTCACAGTGCTCTTCCTGAAGAGCTCCATCCCAGATGCTGAATTAGAGATTGGAAAAGACCTGGCACTTAAAGCCATAGAGGTAGACCCCGATTTTGGCATGGGGTATGTCACCCTGGCATTTACCTACGCCTTGTCTGGCAGAGTAGAGGAGGCTTTGATAAATGCCAGGCGAGCCATCGAGGTTCAGCCGGGTGATGCCTTCACCCAGTTTGTCTATGGCATGTGCCTCACGCTCTCCAGCAAGCCCCGAGATGCTCTGCTCCCATTATCCGAGGCCATACGGCTTGACCCCGCTGAACCAAGAACGCCCTATCGCAATGTTCTGGGAATAGCACATTACCTCTCAGGTGAACATGCAACTGCCGCCAGGCTCTTCGAGGAAAGCCGACACGATGGTGGACCGACAGGCCCCCACGTGGATGCCTTCCGTGCGATCAACTACCTGGAGATGGGCAACGAGGAGCAGGCGAAGACAATTATTCAAAGTTTGATTAAATCATCTCCCGGTTTTCCGGTAGAAAGCTGGCTTGCCATCTGGCTCAAGGAAAGCGGCAATCAAGCAATAATTATGGAAAACATGTATCGATTGGGACTGCCACGAAAGAAACCATAATCAGACCTTCTGTCCCAACCAATCTGCTGGAATCCAAACTGGCAGAAATCGATCAACATATACATGTTCTGTCTTGAATCTCCAGTGTCTCCAAAGAGTACAGTGGCCTGTCGCGGCGACACCTTCCCGAGCCTGATATTTCATCCACCAACCGGCCGTTCATGCTCCTTATGCATAGTTCTCAATAATATATAGTTGCAGCATCTTATCGCGGCCCGCTCTTGTAGAGCCGACCGCGAACTATACATAATTATAGTGCCTGAAGAAAACCACCTTGTTTGGCAGCAAGGCGGAGTCAGCACCCAGTGTTGGGTTGCGCCTCAGCCAGCCTCGGATTTCCTTAACTGTACTCTTCCATAGAGGTGTTGAGCGTTGTTTCCGTCCCTTTCCACGTAGGTGCACACAGGCTGATCCATCCATGGCGACATCACTCACTCGTACACCGATGATTTCCGAGACACGCGCTCCAGTGTTATAGAGCAGGGTCAGCAGCAAATGATCGCGCTGAGAGGTCCATGTGTTACCAGGCTGCCCGATCACAGCCAACATCTCTTCACGCGACAGAAAGCCAAGCATCGGTTTCTCAAAACGCTTCATCGGCAAGCCCAGAGCACGTTCGATAACGTAAAAAGAAGATACATCGCGCCGTTCTGCGAACTTCAGGAACGCTCGCAATGCCGCCAACCTCTGGTTGCGGCTACGCACCGAGTTGTGCCGTTCCTGCTCCAGGTGATCCAGGAATGCGAGTATCAAATCGGGTTCTATATCGGCTAGATTTAACTCCGTCGAAGCCTTGCCCAGGGGCTTGTGTGCGAAATCCAGGAACAACATCATGGCGTCCCGGTAAGACGCAATCGTGCAGGGGCTCAATGCGCGCTACGTCGTTAGATATTCGGAGAAGAATTGCTGTACCAGCGATGTAAACGGCACTGGTCGTGGTGCAGTCACTTCAGACATCGCGCACCTCCGGTACTTGGGTCAATGGTTGATTACGCAATACAAGCGAGGTAGGTATGAATGGTGTTAGATGCATAGCCGCCCTGGATAAAGTAATGCTTTAGAGCATCGACATAGGGCGCTAACTGGCTCTCAAGAAGCCAAGTTGTTGATTGAGTATGGGGGTTCATGACGGTCTCCTGAAACGGATAATGGATATCCACTCCGGAACACCGGAAAAATTATGTCAAGTTAATGGAAAGCTATTTTGCTTGAAACCCAATGGTACTAAGGCTCTCAGCCTGAAATCAGTAGTGTACTATACATAATTGAGAACTATGCATAAGGAGCATGAACTCCCGGTCAACCTATGATTCAAGAGAGTGGATGAAGGGAGGCTTTGAGCGATCGCAGTAACCTCCATTT
>JBGCEN010000518.1:0-4619 GCA_045106435.1 Rhodothermales bacterium | reverse complement strand
ATACGTTGCGCCAACGGGCATTTTCTTGTTTGATACAAATACGTGGTGGTCCTCTATTTTCTCCACGCGCTGCAGGGCGACGATATATGATCGATGGATTTGCACAAATTGATTGGCCGGCAACAGCTTCAGCGTTTCTTTGACGGATGCACGCACCAGATGCTTGCCCGATGTTGTCACATAGCTCACGTAATTCCCTTCACTTTCCACATACAGCAGTTCATCCAGCAGGATTCGCTGTTTTTGATTGCCGGTATTCACAAACAGAAATCCCGGCAGCTCTTTTGGAGGTGATTCCGATTGATCAGATTCCAGCCGGCTTTGGGCTTTATTTACAGCCAGTAAAAACCGCGCAAAGTCAAAGGGCTTGAGGAGATAATCGAGGGCTTCTACCTCATAACTTTCGATTGCGTATTCGCTATGTGCTGTTGTAAAGATAACCAGCGGGCGGTTCTTGAAATACTTAACGACACTCAAGCCGTTGATATCTGGCATATTGATGTCTAGAAAAACGAGATCAACGGCGTTATCATTGATATACTCAATCGCTTTAAACGGATCCACAAAAGTAGCTTCCAGTGAAAGAGATGAAGCTCTTTCAGCATGAATCCGAAGCACTTCAAGCGCGCGCGGCTCGTCATCTACTGCTACACTGCGAATCATCATGTTAGCACAACTGAGAGGTTAATTTTATAGATCCCGTTTACCATTTCTTTAGATAGCGTATGTTTCCCAGGATACAGCAAAGCCAAACGCTCCTCCACATTCTTTAATCCAACGCCGCCAGACTCAACACCACCTGGCTCGCCCGTACCCGCAGCAATCACCGTGTTTTCAACGCTCAGGCTAAACGTACGATCTTGCAAGTCCATATGGATCACAATCGATGTTTGCTCTGTGGGGCTTACGCCGTACTTGAAGGCGTTTTCTACAAAAGGAATTAACAGCATGGGCGCAATACGCACAACATCGCCTTCCTGATCGTCGATCTCAATTTGCAGATGAACCTGTGTATTGTCGTTCATCCGGAGTCGCTGAAGTTCGATATACTTCTGGATGTAGTCCACTTCTTTCCTGAGGACGATGGAGCCGGCTTGTGAGTCATGCAAGTTATACCGCATGAGCGTACCCAGTTTTGCAATGCCATCAGCCGTTTTATCCCCCCGCTCCTCCAGCGCCAGCGCATACAAACTATTAAGCGTATTAAACAGGAAATGAGGATCCACTTGCGACTTCAAGAACGCAAGCTCCATCGCATATTTTTCAGCACGAAGCGATTCGATCACACTGATATTGATAATCCAGTCTACCGTAAACCTGTAGCCAAAAGAAAATATCGATATCAGAAGCAGCCCCCCTGCAGCAGTCTGCAATTTCAGGTAAAGCTCGCCGAAATAACCGTACGCAAACTTTTGCGCATCAAACTCAGCTTTTAAAACAAATGCAATCACAGCATCAAATACGGCGAGGAGCAACGTCAGTCCAACCAGCAAGACGATATATCTTAACCACTGCTTCTGCTGCAAATACCGCGGAATAAGGTAAAAGACATTCAGGTAAAAAGGACCGGGTAGATAAATTAACACGGTAAGGAAGAAATAGACCACCGTGTGTAATTCGGGAGCTACGCCGCCCAAATACCACGGAATTGCAATAAGTACAAGGTATAGCGGCCAAGCCACCAAATGCAGAAGTGCTTCCGTTTTATTATAAAAAAACCAGCCATCTTTCAAAGGCTTTACACGACTGACCATGGTCTTTTCTGATCGTTCAATGATATGCTGGTATTCTATTAACCAAGTTAATAAAGAGAACTTCTTTGACTATTTTGCTAACAAAGTACCAAGGTAATATTCACAGGTCCCGGCACCTATACAGACAGAGACAAATCTATCAAGAAGTGCGTGGGACATCCCATCAAATGCGCGGCGTTGTGCGATGGTTTTTATCGAAGCGTTTAGCCAGGTCCTTGTGGCAGGTATTCAAAAAGATAATTCAGCATTATCAGGTCCTGGGTATGGAATGCACGATTGGGATAAAAAAGTGCATTTATTTGATGGGCGGCCTTTTTGGTTCTTTTTGGGCGCGCAAAAAGAACAAACACGCCAAGTATCCCTGAAGACAGTGTTCGTGCTTTTTGCGCGCCCAAAAAGCACACAAAAGGGCGCCCGCCAAATAAATGCACACTTTTATCCCCGTCACACAAACCCGTATCCAGGAACGTTAGATCCAGCAATTACAAGAAACATACCGGCCTCAGTTCCTGGCTAAACGCTTCGATAAAAGCCCCCGCACAACGCCACGCATTTGGCGGGATATCCCCGCACAAAAAATCTTTCTCAACATGATGTTAAAATGCAAAATCGGTCCAGTCCAGACTAGATACTCATATGCATCAACCTATTAACTTTACAACTGCATTTCCAGAAATTGTGATAGACATAGCTAAATACGGTACAGAAGCTTTGTTTTGCGAGATCAATGCACTGGTGTTGCGTCAGAGCAATTATTTTTCACTCCCTCTCTTTTTTTGACAATTATCAAAGGGCTTTACTAACAACCATCACAACTACATTCCATCCAAACCACATAGTGCTACTACGTCGTCTTGATTTTCCCATGCAAGCATCGTACACGCCGGCATCTCAGCTTTTACGTTACGGCATAAATCCTGTTGAAATGTCCTTTCTGCAGTAAGTGCAGGGAATTCGCGATCCGCACATTCGTCTAACTGGTGCGCAGCTTCATGCACTATCGTGGTTGCTATTTCTACGGGCCCAATATTCCTGGGCAAGAGACCAATGATTTTTGTTGCGACCAAAATAGAACCATCAACGCAACTTGCACGCCCGTACACCTTCGTATTGGGCAGCGTTGCTGGTATTGTGTTGACGTAGTTAATCTCACAAACATTATCCTTCACATAACCCAGCCAGCCGGCGCAGGCCAGCAGCTCTTCGTGCTGGACGCGCAAGTTCATGGCCCCACTGCAGGGTTCTTCAGCCGCATTACATGCCGAAAAAATGAGCCCTGTAAAAGCAAGCAATGCAAAGCTGAACGATGAAAAGAAGAAGCCTCTCTGTTTAGCCATTCTGATATTTATATAAGCTGAACATAATCCTAACAACTCCTTGACAAGATCTTAACAACCTCACGTGTAGGTAATCACAGTCCCTACTTATTATAACGTGAGGCAATTATGAATCCAACGCAGTTCTTCACCTTCAACTCAACGACATCCCGAAGAGTTTGGCTTCTAAGCACATCATCCAGACAGATTTCAAGTCTGCTTTTTATGTTCATCCTTCTAACGGGATGCGACGTAAATCCAATAAATGAAGACACAGAAACTGATGCAGCCCAAGTTGAAGCAATATTCCAGGGAAGAATAGATCTCAACAATCTTTTGAACTACGAGAATCAACCAATTCCCAACTATATAAACAATGACAATACAGGTGCCAATAACATAACTGATATGGGCGCAACGCTGGGCAGGGTCTTGTTCTACGACAAACAATTATCTGTTGATAATACAATCTCCTGCGCTTCCTGCCATCAACAGGCCAACGCCTTTGGTGACCCTGTAGCCGGCAGCCAGGGTGTCAACGGCTTTACGCAGAGACAATCCATGCGGCTGGTAAATGCACGGTTTGCGGATGAAGATGATTTCTTTTGGGATGAGCGGGCAAATTCCCTTGAGGCGCAAACAACCCAGCCCATTCAGGACCATATAGAAATGGGCTTCAGTGGCATCAATGGAAATCCTGACATAGATGATCTTACTACCCGTCTTGGCAGTCTGGGATACTACATAGAACTGTTTTCTGTCACCTTCGGGGACCCAGAAGTTACCGAAGGTCGCATACAGCAAGCACTGGCACCATTTATTCGGAGTATCCAATCGTTTGACAGCAAATATGATATCGGCCGGAGCCAGGCAAACAATGACAATCAAACATTTGCCAATTTCACCGCGCAGGAAAACCTTGGCAAAAGCCTGTTTAACAACAACTCCCAGTTCCAGGGAGATTCAGGCAATAGAATTGGCGGCGGACTTGGATGTGAACGATGTCATCGAGCACCAGAGTTTGACATATCACCAAACTCGGACAACAACGGCGTCATTTCATCAACCAGTAATTCCGGTCAAGTTGACTTTGACATCACGCGGTCGCCTTCATTAAGGGATTTGTTTAACACTGCCGGCGATCTCAATACACCACTGATGCACACGGGAGATTTTGCTACGATCGATCAAGTCATCGACCACTACAACGACATCAGTACAGCCGGCAACAACAACCTCGACAATCGCCTTTCACGCGGCGGCGGTGTAAATCTAAACATTACCCAGAATGAAGGCGAGGCATTAGTTGCTTTCCTAAAAACGCTCAGCGGCAGTGCGATGTATCAAGACGAAAGATGGAGCGACCCCTTTGAATAATTGGATTAGGAGTACGAAGGGTTCGAGGAGTACTAAGCTCGACTTTGTCCTTTTGGACAAAGTCTCGAATATCGAACACCGATCAAGGAATGTCCAATTTTGAAGGGTTTTTAAGCGCTATCTCGATGTTAGACCTACCTTTTGAGTCTTCGCCGTTTAAGTTATCCATGTC
>JBGCEN010000517.1:0-6766 GCA_045106435.1 Rhodothermales bacterium | reverse complement strand
AGTTGCTGAATTTGTGACGGCACAAGGCGGCATAGCCTACGCGAAGAATAAAATGAACGCGCATGCAGACGAAGCACGCGCCATTCTACTCGATTTCCCCGACTCCCCTGCGCGGGAAGCAATGCTTGATTTAATCGATTTTACGGTATTGCGGGAAAAGTAGTGGTTGTCAGAGAAATCAAATATTGTATTGAGGTACGCGAAGTACTAAGGATGCGATAGCGTACGAGATGAATTTTATTTCTATCCATTCGTACATATAGTACCCATCGTACTTTTCGTACAACAATACAATATTTGCGAAAGAGTAGGAGACCTCCCTTTTAACCTCAAACCTCTTCCACGTCATGCCCACGCTTCATCTGCTCGGCACAGGCGCCGGCTACAGCGAGCCTCATCGTACAACCACAATGCTTGCCCTTTCGGCGGATGACAATCTGGTGATCATCGATTGCGGTGGCGACGTCATTCAGCGTGTGCTGGCAGCCGGTCTGGACCCGATGGCACTCAAACATTTGATTCTCAGCCACGAGCACCCGGATCATATCTCGGGATTTCCTCTCTTTATGGAGAAAATCTGGTTAGCCGGCCGGCGGACGCCCATACCCATTTATGGCCCCCCGGAAGCACTCGACCAAGCCCGCCGAACCTTTGCTACGTTTAACACCAGCCGATGGGAAGGATTGCCTGAACGGATATGGCATGAGACGTGGCCTAAATCAGACAGTCGTGCGCTTACCAGGCTATTGGAAGATGATGCGTGGGATATAACAGCTGCTCCGGTTGCGCATGGGGTACCGACCATAGGCTTTCGGATACATTGCAAAACCAGTGGAACGGTGGTGGCTTATTCCTGTGACACGGAGCCAACTGAAAATGTGATTACCCTGGCACAGAATGCAGACCTCCTGGTCCATGAAGCGACGGGCGAATACCCAGGGCACTCATCTGCCACGCAAGCTGCAGAAATGGCGGTTAAGTCGGGAGCTAAAAAACTGGTACTGGTCCATTTGCCAGCCAACCTGGATGAACGCGATTTAGAAGAAGCGAAAAAGATATTTCCCAACACCGCCTGGGGCTTCGAATTGGGTAGACACGAGATTTAACCGCTTTTCAAATTGGAGATTTCAAATTGGCCAATGGAAATTTGAAATTTAAAAAATGTACGCCTATACCTGTTATTTGAATGGAAACGGAATAAACCTCTTCCCCAAATTTCAAATGACCAGTTTACAATTTCAAATCTCCAATTTTCCTACGTTTGAATAACGCCGGGATTAAAGGGTGGGATATCTGGATTATGATCCGCCATTTCAATGCCCATGCTTATCCATTGCCGGGTAGCAACTGGATCGATAATCTCATCCACCCACAAACGAGCCGCGCCGTAGAACGTGGTCATCTGGTCTCGATAGCGAGATTCGATCGTGTCGAGCAAGTCGTTTTTGTCCTCTTCAGAAACCTCTTTCCCCTGGCGTTCCATTTTAGAAACCTGGATCTGCAACAAGGTTTTGGCCGCTTGCTTCCCGCCCATTACCGCGATACGGGCTGTTGGCCACGCACAAATTAAGCGGGGGTCGTAGGCTTTGCCACACATCGCATAATTGCCGGCGCCATAAGAATTACCAACAATGACTGTAAACTTGGGGACGACAGAATTGGCAACCGCATTGACCATTTTAGCGCCATCTTTAATGATCCCACCATGTTCAGCCCGCGTGCCTACCATAAATCCGGTCACGTCCTGAAAGAAGATGATTGGGATACGCTTCTGATTACAGTTCATAATAAAGCGTGCTGCTTTGTCTGCTGCATCAGAATAAATTACGCCACCGACCTGCATTTCGCCGCTCTTGCTCTTTACAACCAGCCGCTGGTTTGCCACGATGCCTACGCTCCAGCCATCTATCCTCGCGTATCCAGTGATGATCGTTTTACCAAACCCTTCTTTGTAAGGACGCCAGGAATCGTCATCAATCATTCTGGCCAGTACTTCCTGCATATCGTAGGGCTGGTTCGATGCCTGAGGTATCAAGCCATAGATTTCATCAGCAGCATATTTGGGCTCTACAGGATCCACACGCTTAAAGCCGGCGCGGTCGCGGGGGCCCAGATGAGCAACGATATCACGGATTACTTCGAGGCATTCCTCATCGTTATCCACTTTATAATCAGTGATACCCGAAATTTCAGTTGTGGTGACAGCGCCTCCCAGTTCTTCTTTGTCTACACTCTCACCAATGGCGGCTTTCACAAGAAACGGTCCTGCAAGAAAAACAGACCCCGTTCCATTCACGATCAAAGCCTCATCGCTCATGATTGGCAGATACGCCCCTCCGGCAACACAACTGCCCATAATGGCAGCTATTTGAGGAATTCCTCTACTGGACATGATCGCATTATTCCTGAAGATGCGGCCAAAATGGTCTTTGTCCGGAAAGATCTCATCCTGCATCGGCAGATAGACACCGGCTGAGTCCACCAGGTAGATGATCGGGATGTTATTCTCCATAGAAATCTCCTGTGCGCGGAGATTCTTCTTTGCTGTAATGGGAAACCATGCGCCGGCTTTTACGGTGGCATCATTGGCCACAATCATACAAAGCTGGTCACTCACTTTCCCGAGCCCCATCACCGTACCTCCAGATGGGCAACCGCCCTCCTCCTCGTACATCCCGTAGCCGGCAAACAGCCCGATCTCCGTAAAGTCGCGTTCATCATCCAGCAAAGCTGCGATCCGCTCTCGCGCTGTCAATTTCCCTCTTTCGTGTTCTCGATCAATTCTTTTTTTCCCACCACCGAGCTTAACGCCATCAGCTTTTTCATACAGCTCAGCGAGGAGTTCCTGGTAGCGTTCTTGGCGCTCCTGAAATGGAAGTGAAGTTAGTGGAGCAAGATTCCCGATCATTGACAGAGGTAAGTTACAGGTTGCAGGTATAACACAGCAGCGTTCTACGCTGATCTCGGCCTCCCGTTCACAAAAAAAGGTCGTTCCCTAAAGAGAGCGACCTTAAATTTGTACGTCTAACGCGACAGAGCACAGAAATTTAGAAAATGGCACTCATTTTTTGGCGAATTTCCATTGCAGACTCGCCAGTCTTTTCTTCAATAAGTGTAACCATTTTGCGCAGATTGCCCCGGGCCTTTTTCAATTCAGCATCATCAAATTCTGCATCAACCCAGATTGCTTCAATTTGACTTTTGACGTAGTTCCAGTTGTCGTTCATGCTGCTTGTAGCCATAACTCACTCACCGTAGAATAGGGGACCAAAAAAATTGCTTACTTAGTCAACAGGATAACCCACCTCTTTTGTTTCAAAACAGAAGTGTGGTTTTTGTTAAGATTTGTTGGTAATTATGTGTCCTGGAGCTATTGTCGAACTTTATCCAGTGGAAATTGGTCTGAGATAGCTATGGTAAAATGAGTAGATTGGCAGGCCGTTTAATACTTTTGCAAGTGCTTATATAGTGCTCTCACGGGATGAATTCGCAGGTTAGGCAGATATTATGGCTTCAATAGCTATTCTTGGTGGTGGGATTTCAGGCCTTACAGCTGCCTATTTTTTGAAGAAAGCCGGCATTCCTTTTACGTTGTTCGAAGCATCAGATTATATCGGTGGAAAAATTAAAACCACCAGATCTAATGACTATTTGATTGAACACGGTCCTAATTCTCTCCAATCTACTACGCCGCTCCTCAACCAAATTATTGAAGAAACAGGGCTTTCAACCCATCAGATATATGCCCACGACAGGGCAAAAAAGAGATTTGTTGTTAAGCATGGCATTCCAACTCCCCTGCCCATGACGCCGCCGGCTTTATTAAAGTCTGGTTTTTTCTCTTTCAGTTCCAAGCTTGGCTTGATCAAAGAACCACTCATTGCAGCAAAAAAAACCGCAGGGACAACAACCCCTGAAGAAGAAAGCGTTGCAAGTTTTGTAAAAAGACGCCTTGGACAAGAGTTTTTAGACTATGCTTTAGATCCGTTTGTTACGGGGATTTTTGCCGGCAATCCAGCTGAACTTTCGCTTAAACATGCTTTCCCAGCTCTTTACAAGATCGAACAAGAATATGGCTCTCTATTAAAAGGGCTACTTGCCAATAAAAGAAAAGCGAAAGCCGCGCAAACACCGGCACGCAGAATTTTCTCCTTCACCGAAGGGATGCAAATGCTCCCGAAAGCCATTGCTGAATCCTTTAAAGATGACATCAGGCTTTCAACCAGCGTTGTCGACATCTCATCGCATGAAAACGCATGGCAGATCAAAACGGAAACGGCGAGCGGCGCAGAACCGTATCACACAGAAATACACCATTATGATGCAGTGCTCAGTTCATTGCCTTTGCCGGCCCTGAAGAACTGCATACAATCTCTTCAATTCGATATGGCCCCATTGTGGCAAGTGAGTTACCCTCCAGTCACCGTAATGACCCTTGGCTTCCATCGAGACGATGTTTCACATGCGCTAGACGGATTTGGCATGCTTGTCCCAAGCAAAGAGTCGAGTACACGAATCCTGGGAACGATCTTTTCCTCCACTATTTTCCCTAATAGAGCACCTGCTGATCATGTCTTACTAACAACTTTAGTCGGCGGTGCAAGAAAGGCAGATTTGTGTAACCTGCCAGACAATCTCCTCATCGATTTTGTTTTAGACGATTTACACCAATTACTCGGCATACACGGAAATCCAACGTTTGTCCGGCAAATTGAATGGCCGGCTGCAATTCCACAGTACAACCTGTCCTACGGCCAGGTGAAGCAAACCATCGACGATATAGAAAACCGGCATCCAGGATTATTCTTCGCCGGCAACTACCAATGCGGCATTTCCGTTGGAGACGCTGTAAAATCAGGTTATCTGGCTGCACAAAACATAACCCAACACTTCAGCTAAATACAGCTATCAGATTGCTTCACTAGGCAAGCCCCCCCTGCGTGTACAGGTAGCGCATGAGTTTACGCTTGGCGATGGGCAATACGGTTTCTTCGTAAGGAAACGCAATTTCCGTATCACACATGTATGTTGCAGGATTTGGCAACGCACGATTTTCCTCGATCAATTCCAGCTTGATGCTATGCGGAGATCGTTTGATGATCCGGCTTGGAATTGTTTTCACATGCGCAGTACGGAGGCTTCGATACCGGTCTTTAGCATCCGTAAAAAGAGACACATCATACTTCAAGATGTGTAGCGTCTTCTCCTTGAGATTGGGTATGAGCAAGTATCCTTCTTCAACATAAGCAGGAATCAGACCTACTTCTCCAATAGACAAATTTTCTTCCACAAACTCAAAAATGGTGCGACCTTCCTCAATGGCATCCTGCAAGAGCGGCAGGGTCCAGCTAACCAACTCTTTAACAACCGCAAGCTGATCTCCGTCGAGCGATTGGTATTCGTATTTGAGAGTGTATGAGTTAAGATCAATTTCCTCGAGCCGGCGAGGCAATCCTTTTTCTACGATATCCATGCCGCTTACAATTTGCTGCAAGGAATCATACAAATTAACGAGGGAGCTTAGGTAGGGATATACAATATTTTTTGAAAACGCGCGTCTGGCCTTTGTCAAGCCATCCATTACCGTGTACTGGGCACGCTCAAAATCATGTATTGCTGTCAGAAAATGATTGAGGCGGAGCTCTGCCATAATTATCACCCTGTTAATAACACATACTATATCGTAGATACATCCTTCTACATAGTCAAGGTATTTTGGCGCATACGCGTGAGTTTTAACTCGAGTATGCTGAATTCACACTAGAAAGTATCGCCCATCTTAGCGATTGCTTAATGCGCGTTCATAAAGCGCCGGCGTTATCTAAGCTTAAATACAGTGGGGATTGTCATCCGTACAGCTACTGGCATGCCCCTTTGCTTTCCGGGGTTAAATTTCATTTTAGCAAGTGCTCGAAGGGCTTCTTCATCACACCCAGCACCAATACTACGCACAACCT
The DNA here is from genome assembly GCA_045106435.1 of Rhodothermales bacterium. Taxonomy (GTDB): domain Bacteria; phylum Bacteroidota; class Rhodothermia; order Rhodothermales; family JAHQVL01; genus JBCCIM01. The sequence continues at coordinate 809 of JBGCEN010000517.1, read as the reverse complement.
GCGGATTCAGGACTATGCCGTTTTTATCAACAACAAATTGGACAAACACCTTTCCTTCAACCCCCGCTTTTTTTGCCATTTCTGGATACCGAATTTCTTTTAAAAGCGCGGCAAGACCTCCCAGTAATTCAGGCATTTCTTCAACAAGAAGAAAGGGCAATGATTCATCTCGCTCGTCTGCTTTTACAGCCGGCGGCCCCTCAATTACCTGGGCTGTTTCGATATCCAGTACATGGTCAAAAGAAAAGTCATCGTCATCAAGTACAACATCATCTGCAACGACCACAGGAATACGTGGTGCAGCCGGCTGTATTTTTTTCTCGATCACCGTGGGAGGAATCTCTATCATTGATATAAGAGTCGCTGCTGCTACTTTTTCCTCCACAACAATATCAGATGTGATGTTAGCGCTGGATGCTGCGATCAAAAACAGCAATGAAATGACAAATCCTGTTTGCAGACGAAGCCGGTAATAATAATCACGGTGCTCCTGACGGTTCGATAGTGGTTTCATGGTTGTCCTCGTTAAGGCACATCGGCAATGTATGCAGATATGCATGATTGAGTAATAAGGACAATACAAACACGTCAAGCTGCCACAATTTATTGCAGCAATTTATTACTGTGCTTTAACGTATTTAAAACGAACCCGGGTAAGATGCGTCCTTTCTTAGAACCTGTCTACGATCTATTTCCGAGGTGCATTGTGCGCCCTTTTTGCCCATATCTGCGTTCCTTTTTGCGCCCGATGCGCTGCATCGAACACAAAAAGCGCCTTGATTTGAACAAAAATTGCTGCAAATGCAATC
>JBGCEN010000516.1:0-14572 GCA_045106435.1 Rhodothermales bacterium | reverse complement strand
AAAAGAGCATTCGATGGCATTTTTGTTCAGATCAAGGCGCTTTTTGAGTTCGATGCAGCGCATCGGGCACAAAAAGGAACGCAGATATGGGCAAAAAGGACGCGAAATGCATTTTGCAAGTTAATTGTCCACACGCCCTAGGTTTATTAATGTGTTTTACAAGATTTCGATCCACGTTTGATGCGTGTGTATGAGGCCGTGTAATTTATGGACAAGACCCACTTTGACCCTGGAGAGGTGTTGCAAATGAAAAAGAATCCTTATTTGTTGCCAAGCGGACTGTTTTCTGTTTCCTCATTCGCAGAATATACCATTGAATATGACCAAATAATCGCAGTGCCTAGTCAAGGAGTATCCAGTCAAGACGATACAAAACAAAATCCTGCAGAAGATGGAGATGAAATTGCCGTCTTGCCTTTAACTACGCAGGAGAAAATTGATGAGCAAGAACCAGATGAAACGTCTGAGGATGAAGACGATGACGATGACGATGACGAGGATGATAAACTTGCTAGTGTGTGGTTGAATTAGTATTTGGGTTAAAGCATCTTATGTGCAATAAGATGAAGCGCTATGGGTAGAGCGAAGTATCTGGTGTTTTTGGAGCGTGTAAAGCGACTTCCAGCGTTCTGTATGGGTCGGATTCTATGCTTTGTTCAGAATAACAGATATGCGCTAGTGTTTATTTAACACCACTCCTTCTTTGTGTAGATCGTCTGGATGTCCTTGATGCATCTGGAGTCAACTTACGGCAATTGTTGACTGCCTGACCTTATCCCACAAACTTATATCCCAATCCATGAACGGTCAGGATGTACTGAGGCCGGCGGGCATTCGGTTCAAGTTTTTGTCGCAGCCACGCTACGTGTACATCAATGGTACGTGTTGAGGGGATCGCATCATACCCCCATACTTCGTTTAGCAATTCATCGCGAGAAAGTGTCGCCCCTTTATGTTCGATAAAATATCGGAGTAACTGAAATTCTTTTGCCGATAAGTCAATGAGCGTGCCCTGCTGGTTCACTTCGGCTTTTCGGAAGTCAATCCCAATATCCCCAAATTGATAGGAGTAAATTGAATTGGTGTCCGAGCTTGGCCGTGTGGCACGCCGAAGTAAAGCTTCTATGCGGGCCATTAATTCTGGAATCTCAAAGGGCTTTGTGAGATAGTCATCTGCGCCAAGCTTGAGGCCTACCACCTTGTCTACCACTTGGCCCTTTGCAGTCAGCATAATGACAGGCGTCTGGATATCACGCTTCCTGATTTCCTGGCAAATATCCAGGCCATTTTTTTTAGGAAGCATAATGTCCAGAATGAACAGATCAAACGATTCGTTGAGCGCTCTTTTTAGTCCTGAATCTCCATCTTCTTCACTCACTACATCATAGCCTTCACTTTCAAGGCGATCTGTAAGGGTCAGTATGAGCCCGGGTTCATCTTCAACTAGGAGTATGCGTTTACTCATTGACATTAATGTTGATTACAAGGTGATTGCAGGCTTTTTCTTAAGATTGATCTTTATTTAACGGGAAGGTGTAGGGTAAAGGTGGTACCTACCGTGCTGTCACTCTTTACGGTTATCTTACCATTGTGTGCATCCATCGTTTTCTTGACGATGCTTAATCCGATTCCATTCCCTTTAATTTGTGCGTCACGTACCGATGGCCCCCTGAAGAAATCCTCAAAGATGTAGGGCAGGTCTTCCTGGGGGATGCCTAGGCCTTTATCTGAAACACTAAGCTGAATTTCCTTGCCTTTGCCATTACTATGCAAAGCCGTTTCAATACCAATCCATCGGTTGGTATCCTTGCTATATTTTAACGCGTTATTAAGCAGATTGCATAAAGCCACTTTTAAGGTGTGCTTGTCTCCTTTTATTTGGGGTAAATCAGAAGCCAGTTTTAAATCAACCTTGAATGAGGCTGATTGAATGGGCTCTTCATAAACTTCCAGTGCTTCTTCTACGAGATCATCAATAGAAGTGAGTTGAAATTCTACAGATTTATTTTGAGATAGAACGCCGGCTAACTCCAGGATCTGCTCAACCATTTCATTAAGCCGGTTGCTTTCTTTTCTGATGAGCTGGCCGTACTTCTGCATACGCTCTGGCTTATTCACAACGCCATCCGCGAGGTTATCTGCGGCAGATTTGATGACGGCAAGAGGCGTGCGTAATTCATGTGATACACCCGTTACAAAACTCATTTGCTGATCGGCAAGCCATTGGGCCCTTCTGGATGATCTGTAAATGAGTACAGTTGCAATGCCGAGAATGAGCAAAATGCCAAAGCTCATCCCCAAATTTCTTCTGCGATTTGCTTCCACAGAAGCTTCCAGTGAACCTGTTTTGTGCCTGAGGCGAAGCGTCCAGGCGTATTGTGGACTGGCATTGACACTTACTGTGGGGGTAACGCTTGGGTTCTGCCCTCTGCTGGGCTCTGGGGCCGTTTCCCGGGTTAAGTTTGTTAATGCCACCAGTAAATCTTCTGCGGTAAGTTCTCCCTGATAGTTGTCCTCCTCCGCTAGTCTTATGATTGCCTGGAGGGGGAAATCAGATTGTAATGTTGGAGACTCCACAATAAAGCTGTCTCTAATCGCTCCCGGGCGCCAGGCTCTTTGGAATTGCCCGAAAATAGAATCAGCAACATTTTGATCACGATCCATCAAGGATGCATAGCCAAACGCCAGGCGTGAAGCAGAAGCAAATCTGCTCCAGCGCAGGCGTGCCATGTCGGTTTCAGCGTCGGGTTTCCCGAACATGTCGAGGGTTAGGGAAGGGTTCGATTTATAGATAATCTTCTCAGGTTCGCCGTTGCTGACAATGAGCACATCCATATTGTCGAGCGGCTTAAGAAACTCCTGTCGTAATTCAGGGAAGAAGACCTCGTTGAGATACTTCTTGTTAAGCGTTAGAAGTGTATGGCCGGCTTTACCGCTGCTGGTTGCATTGAGGTTTGCAAATAGCTCGGAAGAAGAAAGTTCATCGTCGATCGACACCGGGATGGCAATGGCCGGCGTCTCTGCCATTACATGCTGCCCTAATTCCCCAAAAGTCTCAGTACTGGGTGTGCGCGAAATTTGCGGATTATACTGTTCAATCTGCTGCCGATTTCTTTCAAGGAAATACTGTTTCCAGCCCATCAATTCATCAGGCCACTCCTTCGTTGTCAGATTGCCGTCTGCCGGGTCAAACTCATGTAATTGCAGGTTCTGATCCGCGTCGTAATCAATCCAGTAAATATGATCAATCAGATTAGGACGCGATACGCGGGAAGCCCAATATTGGTAATTGAGGCTAAGCTCTCTCGAAATTTGATCGAGAGAACCCGTGAAACTGACGCGAAAAGCGAATTGCGCCGGGGATAATTCATTATTGACTGCCCGCCCAAACAGCTCTGCGCTTGTCTGTAAATTGGTTCGCAGCCGTTCCACCTCTCCATTGCTTAACTGACCGATCCACCTGTACTGAAGAGTTGCCAGTATAGGAAGTAATGCAACGAGGCCTATCACGACCATGAGCATCAACTTATTTCGGCGCATTTCCTTCATTTTATACAATAGCATCCAATGGATGGGTAGTGAAAACAATAACAGTTAAATACATGCATGTTTCGCTTTGAATTGCAACGGGAGCATGGTTTTCCAGTTTCAGAGAAGAATTTGAATTTACATCCTTAACAAAGCTTTAACCAGGATTAGGTTACTTTTTGCAAAGATGTGGGTTAGAGGCCCAGTAAATTGCCATTTAAGAAGTATAATTGACAAACTGCTGCGTGTTAATCTGCATGGATCGAAGAACAAAAATTGTATCTACACTTGGGCCGGCTTCTACAGACATGAAAACCATCTCTGGACTGATAGAGGCTGGCGTAAATGTTTTTCGGATGAACTTTTCGCATGGCACGCACGAGGAGCATCGGCAGCGCATTATCTACGCACGCGAAGCTGCCAGAAAGCTGGGCAAGGATATTGCCATTTTGCAGGATCTGCAGGGGCCAAAGATCAGGGTAGGGGAGCTTGAAAATGGCGTGATGCACCTGGAGCAAGGATCGCAACTGGTGCTCACCAATAAAGAAACAAATGAGGCCGGCTCCGGACGTGTATTTGTCAGTTATGCCACGTTGCCTGAAGACGTTGAGATAGGGGGGCGCATACTACTGGATGACGGTCTGCTGGAACTGAAAGTTTTGGATACCACGGAGCATGATGTAATTACTGAAGTGATGGTTTCCGGTCCGCTGAAGTCTCGTAAAGGGGTTAACTTGCCTCACTTGCGTGCATCTGCGCCGGCTCTGACTGAAAAAGACATCATAGACCTGGAGTTTGGCTTGTCGATGGAAGTAGATGTGATCGCGCTGTCTTTTGTGCGAGATGAGTCGGATGTCATTGACATCGTACAGAGAATTCGGAATACTGGCAAACAAATTAGCGTGATTGCCAAAATTGAGAAACCAGAAGCTGTTCGTAACATCGATCAAATTCTCGAACATGCAGATGGCATCATGGTGGCGCGGGGAGATCTTGGGATTGAAATGCCGATGGAAATGGTACCTAGCACGCAGAAGCAGATTATTCTGAAGTGCCGGCAAGCAGCGAAACCAGTAATTACAGCTACGCAGATGCTCGAAAGTATGATCGAGAATCCGCGCCCGACCCGCGCAGAAGCGAGCGATGTAGCCAATGCTGTCCTTGATGGCAGCGATGCCCTGATGTTATCTGGCGAAACAGCCGTTGGTAAATATCCGATCCGCGTTGTAGAAGCAATGGACCTGATCATCAGAGAAGCTGAGCGCCAGGATTTACATCCTTCGCTTGGTGCAGAATCAAACTGGCTGACAGAGTCACTGACGGAGTCCATTTCCTATAATGCTTATGAACTTGCAGACCAGGTCGATGCAAAAGCTATAGTTTGTCTGACGAGCTCTGGTAAAACCGCACGGGCTATATCCAGGCATAGACCCAATATCCCCATATATGCATTTACAAATCACGAGAAAGTTGTGCAGGTACTGGCACTTACGTGGGGAACAAAAGCCTTCGCAATCCCTTTTCAACGAGATACCGATGGTGGTGTAAAGCTGGTCCTGGAGATTCTTAAGTCCAAAGGCTATGTTGACACCGGAGACCGTGTTGTGATTACAGCCGGTATGCCTCTTCCTGCCAGGGGGCGCACAAATATGATTTTGGTTAGCCAAATCGACTAATAAGTTATACGAAAGACACTGCTACAATAAAACGCACAAGTTTAATCACTGCTTTATTCACTGCTTCATTTATTGCAGCCAAGCATTAGCAGCATACCCAATGTCGTTTCGTACGTGGCCATATTTCATCATCGTCCTGATTGTCGCATCAGGGTGTGGTAAAGGTTCATTTCTAGGTAAACGCTATGATAATTTCACGGCGTATTACAATACCTTCTATAACGCAAAAAAGGAATATCGTACAGGGCTGAATACGATAGAACGTGCCGGCGAAAAGGACATCAACCGCAACCAGTATTTACCCATCTTTATTACGCCAGATCGCGTTAGTAGCCAGACGAATTTTGACGACGCGATTAAGAAAAGTGCTGACGTGTTGCGCGAAAATCCAAACTCAAAATGGGTTGATGACGCATTATTGCTCATCGGGCAGTCTTATTTCTACCTGAAGAACTACGTGGGCGCAGAGCAGAAATTCCAGGAGGTCATAGATCTTGGTGGGGAGTTGGAGGATGAATCGAGATTTTGGCTTGGGAGAACCCTGATTGCCAGTAATGATTTTAGCCGGGGATTGGATCACCTTGAGGTGAGTTTGAATAGAGAGGGTGTTTCCCGGCGTTGGCTACCCCATTTAAGAATGGCTCTGGCTGAGCTGTATGTAAAGCAAGAGTCCTGGGCAGATGCGATTACCGCTTTAGAGCAAAGCATCGAGCGGATGGGGGACAAGGGATTGGCGAGCCGTGCGCAGTTTTTGGCGGGGCAAGTGTACGAGACCATGGGCCAACATGGCAATGCAATTCAGTCATACTCAAAGGTACTGAAGTATAAGCCCGACTATCCGCTTGTGTATGCCGCTCAAATAAGCAGGGTACGGGTAGAAGGCTTTTTTGGAGAACAGGAGAGGGCGCTTCGCTTGCTGAGAGGAATGGAGCGAGACGATAAGAATTTTGAAAGCCGTGGAGAGATGATGTATTTCAGGGGGCGAATCCTGCAGGCGATGTCAAGACCGGATCAGGCATATGATATTTATCACTCGTTATTGTTTTCGGAAGATCGCACATTAAATGCCAGTGCGGTAAAGGGGCATATCCATTATGCGATGGGGGAGTTGTATCGAGATGATTTTGTGGATTTCTCTTATGCAGCCGCTCATTTTGATACTTCGAAATCTGCGCTAAATACGGTGTTGCGCGCCGGCGCGAGTGGCTCTGCCGCCCTGCAACAACAATATGCACCTGAAGCCATTACCGATAGTGAGCGTCAGGCAGAGGTGTTTGGAAGTTTTGCCGAGGTCTATGATGAAATAGCACACCTGGACTCGTTGCTTTATCTCGGGGATCTGGATGAAGAATCGTTTGATGCCTTTATTCTGGACCTGAGGCGTAAACGTGCAGAAGAAATGGTGGAGGAGCAACGGGAAATTGCCCGGAGGCAGGCTGAGCAAGGATTTCAAAATATTGCAACCACAAGTGGAAACAGATCGGCGAAGGTCATTGATGGACCATTTGGCGGTTCAGGCAACAAGGAAAATGGATTTCTCTTCTATAAAGATCAGATTAGGGTTCAGGAAAGTCGTATTTCCTTTATTTCTATCTGGGGAGATCGTCCGTATATCCCGAATTGGCGCCGGCAGGATGCCATTCAGAATGCAAATACGATTGTGACATCCGGTGATAGCACGGGCGTTGAATCGCCAGAGTTTATTACCAGCTTGCTGGACGAAAATTTGTTGCCGGCGGTTGATTACTCCGAGGTGCCAAGGACTCCCGAGCGTATCGGCGAAGTTGAGTCCGATCTGGCGCTGGTGCGCTATGAACTCGCGAATGTACTTTTCCTCTCTATGGAGCGGCCAGATTCTGCCGCTGCATGGTACAGACTGGTGATTGATGAAGCCCATCATCTCCCTGTTGCCCAGCGCGCCTTCTATGCATTGGCTGAAGTGCATCGTGCCTTGGGAGATCAACAAGCAGCTTCGAGGCTTTACGACGAGGTCGTATCAAATTATCCAGATTCAGATTTTGCCAATCAGGCTCGTGAGCGGTTAGGATTGGCAGCAGTTGCTCAGCAAGAAACTGATTCGCTTGCGTTGGCAGAATTGGCGTATGCCAATGCGTATAAGCGATGGCAAGATGAAAATTATGAGCAGGCTGTATCCGATATGGTTATGCTTGCATCTAATTATGCTGTGCCTGATGTGGCTTCGCGTGCGCTGCTGGCAACCGGGTCGATTTATTTGGAATGGGCAGAAAGGGATCGGCTTGATGTGCGTGCATTGCCTTTGCCATTAGTGCCCGATTCCTTGCTGTGGTCTTATGGCCTTGTTGATACAACATCTATCTACACAGCGCCGGCTGCTTCCGGGGCTGAGCAGGCTTTGGCCGATATACTGGCTGGTGTTGATACCAGTTCGCCCGAGTTTTATCAGGCCGGGAAAATGGTGCTGGATGCAGATTCTCTGCAGCGAAAATCTGAAAAGATGTATAACGACTCAGATTCTTTGTACGTACTTTCAGACAGCTATTACGGTCAGGATGATAAGCAAGCGCTATCAGATTCTCTTTATAAAGTATCTGAAGCGATGCAATTAGGGTCGGATTTGCTGTTCAAGAGGGCCGATTCTCTGCGCACCACAGGAGAAGAGCTTTTGGCAGGGATGGGTCTCAGCAGTGTCGATTTGAATACATTAAGCGACATTGTTTACCCCAAGAATGTCTCTGAAGCAGGAGACAGTACAGGGGGCTTCATTACGTATGGTAAATATTTGAAACTTGAGGGATTGTTTTCCAACATAAAAGAAAGATTCCCTCAAACGCCTCATGCAGATTTTGCTGACCAGATGTTACGAGCGATGATAGAACTTCGCCCTCTTGAAGATTCTACGATTGTTCAGGAATTGGCGGAGGAAGACATGGAGCGACTTCTGGAGACCATGCCTGAGGACGAGAAGTACATCAGGATGCCTGGTGAAATAGACTTGGAAGGTGAAGGATGGACGTTAGTTGTTGCTTCTTTCTCTGAGCAAGAACGTGCTGAAAGTGTTGTCGTTGAATATCAGGATAAGGGGTATAAGTCTGCCGTTTTTAAGGGGGGGACAAAGTACCGCGTTGGCGTAGGTCAATATCCTGATCTTGATACTGCAAAAGCAGGGTTGTTGAAGTTTAAAGAAGAGTTGCCACCAACCACATGGTATCTGGATATCCAGAAAGTAAGATAAAGAGAAAGGCCATCTGCGCGAATCTCCACATGTGGTACGACCGTATACAGGAACTATATCCGCTTTCTGAGGGTTCGGCAAGAACGCCTTACAGTGAAATATATGTAACTAGTAGATTTAACCACTGATTCATAGTGATTTGGTAACGTTGATTTAAACAGTTTGACTATTACTCCGTAAGGGTGGAGTAGTAACTGGCCTTCCTTAAATCAAAATCGACTTACCGATCTATGTCTTTAAGGCAGTGATGACAGGTTTTATTTTTTAATCCACTTTCAATTTAACAGTGGTTTGTCCCTATGGCGCAAGATGAGCGCGACAAGCTGGATTTTAAGTCTTCCGAAAAAGGCGATGATGGCTCACGGTCATCATCAGATCGCAGGAATAAGTTTTCCTTGTGGATCTACCTGATCGTGTTTTTGGCACTACTCGCCAACTTTTTCTTCTTCCTTAGCGGAGAAGAACAGAATGCCGTTGATTACAGTGCCTTTATCGATTACGTAGAAAAAGGCTATGTAGAAAAAGTAGAAATTATTGGCGAAACACGCATCGTAGGTACATATACGGTGCAGGCAGCTGAAGAAGGCCATGTAGAACTGGTTACTCCTGGGCAGGATTTTCTTGGGGGCAACAACGAAGATGCCCGCCGGCGTTTCGTAACGACCAAGTCTAGCGAAGAACCCATTTCTGAGTTGCTGAAGCAGAATAACGTAGAGTTTAGCTTCAAGCAGGAAAATAACTGGTTTGGTGGGATGCTTACCTGGATATTCCCGCTGATTATCATTGTTGCGCTTTGGATGTTTCTCATCAGGAGAATGAATCCCGGCTCACAAGTACTGAATATTGGTAAAAACAAAGCAGTACTTTTTGACGCAATGGGCGATCATACAATTACGTTCAAAGACGTAGCTGGCCTGGATGAGGCCAAGGATGAAGTTGTAGAAGTTGTAGAATTTCTGAAAAGCCCTAAACGGTTTACACGGCTTGGTGGTAAGTTGCCCAAAGGTGTGCTGCTTGTTGGGCCTCCGGGAACAGGTAAAACGCTTCTGGCAAAAGCAGTAGCAGGTGAAGCAGGAACGCCATTCTTTTCATTGTCTGGATCTGACTTTGTTGAGATGTTTGTGGGGGTTGGTGCTGCACGTGTACGCGACTTGTTCAAGCAAGCTAAAGAGAAAGCCCCTTGCATCATCTTTATAGATGAAATTGACGCCATTGGCCGCTCTCGTGGCAGAGGCATGATGATGGGGGCGAATGATGAGCGTGAAAATACGCTGAATCAGATTCTGGTAGAAATGGATGGTTTTAATACCGACAAGGGTGTTATCATCATGGCTGCTACGAACCGTCCTGATGTGCTGGATTCTGCATTGTTGCGTCCGGGTCGTTTTGATCGTCAGATTATGATCGATAAGCCAGATCGTCGTGAGCGAGAAGAAATCTTCCAGGTACATACGCGCAATCTTATCATTTCTGATGATGTAGATATGGCGATATTGGCAAGTCAGACGCCTGGGTTTGCCGGCGCTGAAATAGCGAACGTCTGTAACGAGGCTGCTATTCTCGCGGCGCGTCGTGATAAGAAATCTATCGAAACCGAAGATTTTGAACATGCAATAGATCGTGTGATTGGCGGACTTGAGAAAAAGAACAAACTTATATCTCCTGAAGAAAGAGAGATAGTAGCATACCATGAGGCCGGACACGCTATTACTGGCTGGTTTCTCAAGTATTCCGATCCAGTAGTTAAAGTGTCTATTGTGCCAAGAGGCCTGGCTGCGCTAGGGTATGCGCAGTATCTTCCAGAAGAGCGATACCTTTATACTAAGGAGGCGCTCCAGGATCGAATGACAATGGCTATTGGTGGGCGTGTTGCTGAAGAAATTATTTTTGGACGCATTACAACAGGAGCACAGAATGACCTCGAGCGGATTACCAAAATGGCTTATGCAATGGTCGTTGATTACGGTATGAGCGAGTCGATTGGTAACATCAGCTTTAACTTGTCTGGGCGCGGAGAAGAAAGCCCGATGTTTGACAAGCCTTATTCTGATGAGACTGCCAGGCTTATTGATATTGAGGTTAAGTCGATAATAGAGGGTGTCAGAGACAGCGCGCACGAATTGCTGACCGAAAAGCGTGAGAAGCTGGATGAGCTGGCGCAAGCTTTGCTGAAGAAGGAGGTGCTTGGGCCCAGGGAATTGGTAGAGATTCTGGGCGACCGGCCGCATGGCGACTATGTCTCAATGAATGGATACAATGCCAAGCCCGCTGTTGTAGCTGAGGAGCCTGCATCTCCTGATGCGCCGGCAGACTTAAGTGAGGAGACACCTGCGGACGCCTAGAGGCTTGCTGCTCTGCCCTACTTGCTCTGTCCTACTTGCTCTGCCTTGAGGAGATGGGTTAATTTGTGCCCGATTAATATTGGCTAAGATGCCGGCTGTAAAAGGGGAAACCTTTTATAGCCGGCATTTTGCGTTTATCAATTCTGGCATGGTGTTTACAGAGAACAAATTGCTATTGTGGCTATATCAGAAGCTGCCAAGTGATAAAATGGCTCGCATTGATATACTTGTATGTATCAGTGTGACTTTTTGAAGGTGCGTTTTTGTGCATTCCAGGAAAAAAGTACACTTCTTAACGGTATCTTTATTAAAACATTTGAACAAATAGTTTTAGAAGAGTATCATAAAATTCTGAGCAAAAATTCGAGCTGATTTAAAAAAGATTGAGTTTTTGACTATTGTGACATAATCAGAAAATTTAACACATCGTGCCAACAATACAGCAATTAGTACGCAAAGGGCGACTCTCCAAGGTAAAGAAGACGAAGTCCCCAGCTTTGATGGATTGCCCGCAGCGTCGCGGCGTTTGTACACGTGTATATACTACTACGCCAAAGAAGCCGAATTCGGCGTTACGTAAAGTAGCGAAAGTTCGTTTGACGAATGGGTTTGAGGTTATCGCGTATATACCGGGAGAGGGACATAATCTTCAGGAGCACTCGATTGTGTTGGTGAGAGGTGGACGTGTGAAAGACTTGCCGGGTGTTAAGTATCACATTGTTCGTGGTGCGCTCGATACGTCAGGCGTTGATGATCGCAGGCAGTCTCGTTCCAAGTATGGAGCAAAGCGGCCTAAGAAATAACGGCTGTAATTAGATTTTTAGATATTCGGTAATCTTCTAGATATTGATCGATTAAGGGTATTGGCCTTTCGGTCTCAAGATTAAGCTTATGCGTAGAAGAAAGGCAGAACGGCGGACAGTAAATGCTGATCCTCTTTACAATGATCTACTGGTTTCAAGGTTTATAAATAGCGTAATGTTTAGCGGCAAGAAAAGTGTTGCTCAGCGCCTTGTATACCAGGCATTGGAAGTAATTGAAGAAAAAACAGGAGAGCCTGGCATTGACGTCTTTAAAAAGGCGGTTAACAATGTCGCTCCGCTTGTTGAGGTGCGGAGTCGGCGTGTGGGAGGGGCAACTTATCAGGTGCCCGTAGAGGTTAGGCCGGATCGACGTACAGCGCTTGCGTTCCGCTGGATTATACAATACTCCCGGGCTCGTGGCGACAAAAGTATGGCGACACGATTGGCTAAAGAATTGATGGGTGCAGCTAGTGGTGAGGGTGGTTCTGTGAAGAAGAAAGATGATACACACCGTATGGCTGAAGCGAACAAGGCGTTTGCGCACTTCAGGTTCTAGCTAAAAACAAGAGCTGCTTTGCCGAAGGGTGAAGTGCTTTTGATTCCTGACGAACCAGGGCGAAAGCTTTGGGGAGTACCTTGAGTAAAATATATAGTTTACCCAAATGAATACAAATAAAGGCTATTCGCTCAAGCGCACCCGTAATATCGGCATTATGGCCCATATTGACGCGGGAAAGACGACAACGACAGAGCGAGTCCTATTTTATACAGGTAAGCTTCACAGAATGGGCGAAGTCCATGAAGGTGGAGCAACAATGGACTGGATGGAGCAGGAGAAGGAGCGTGGGATCACCATTACGAGTGCTGCTACGACCTGTTTCTGGGCTGATCATCGTATCAATATTATTGATACGCCGGGTCACGTTGATTTTACTGTTGAGGTAGAACGTTCTCTCCGTGTTCTTGATGGTGCAATTGCACTGTTTTGCGCTGTAGGTGGTGTTGAGCCGCAGTCTGAAACTGTATGGCGTCAGGCTGACAAATATTCAGTACCTCGTATTGCCTTTGTGAATAAGATGGACCGCACAGGTGCGGATTTCCATCAGGCTGTTCAGATGATGAAAGATCGTTTGAAAGCAAATGCTGTTCCTGTACAGATTCCAATTGGCGCCGGCGAAATGTTTCGTGGCGTGATTGATCTTGTGCGAGGTAAAGCAATTGTGTGGCACGAGGACAAGCAGGGTGCTACCTGGGATGAGATTGAGATCCCTGATGATCTTCAGGCGGAGGCCCGTCACTGGCGAATCAATTTGCTTGAAGCCATTTCTGAGCATAATGACGAGCTTTTGATGAAGTATCTCGAGGAAGAAGAGATTACTGAAGATGAGATTCGTGAAACGGTGCGTAAAGCAACGCTTAGTCTTGATATTACGCCAGTTTTTTGCGGTACCGCATTCAAGAACAAGGGCGTTCAGCGCCTGCTTGATGGCGTTATTGATTATCTCCCGAGCCCGCTCGACGTGAAGTCCATTACTGGTATTCACCCGCATACGGATGAGGAGATCTCACGTACGCCGGAAAAGGGTCAGCCTTTTAGTGCGATCGCGTTTAAAATTATGACCGACCCTTATGTCGGTAAGCTGACGTTCTTCCGTGTGTATAGCGGTGAGCTAGAGAAGGGTGCGCAGGTGTTTAATGCGACGTCTAGCAAGAAAGAGCGCGTTGGTCGCCTTCTTTTTATGCATGCTAATAGTCGTGAGGACGTGGAGATTGTCCGCGCTGGAGATATTGCCGCTGCGGTAGGTTTGAAAAACGTTCGCACTGGTGATACGTTGGCTGATCCTGCCAATCCGATTATTCTCGAGCAAATGGACTTCCCTGAGCCCGTGATTCGTATTGCTATTGAGCCCAAGACGAAGGCTGATAGCGACAAGTTGGGTCAGGGGTTGCAGAAGTTGGCTGAGGAAGATCCTACTTTCCGTATTTCTACCAACCATGAAACGGGTCAGACACTGATCGCCGGTATGGGAGAGCTACACCTTGAGATCATTGTTGATCGCTTGCGTCGTGAGTTTAGTGTAGATGCAAACGTGGGGCGGCCTCAGGTTGCTTACCGTGAAGCCATTACATCTTCTGTAAATAAAGTTTATACGCACAAGAAGCAGTCTGGTGGACGTGGTCAATTTGCTGAAATTCGTGTCGAGTTTATGCCGAACGAGTCAGGCGTTGGTTTTGAGTTTGTCAACGAGATTGTGGGTGGTAACATTCCGAGAGAATATATTCCTTCGGTAGAAAAAGGTATTGCGAGTGCCATGAGTCAGGGGCCGTTAGCCGGATATCCTATCGAGGGTATTACTGCGCGCCTTTATGATGGTAAATACCACAATGTAGACTCTGATCAGCTTTCGTTTGAGGTGGCCGGTCGGATGGCATTTCGTGAGGCATCTCGCAGCGCCAGTCCAATTTTGATGGAGCCCATTATGGAAGTTGAAGTAGTCACCCCCGATGAGTACATGGGTGAGGTGATTGGTGATCTCAACAGTCGTCGTGGCAAGATCGAAAGTCTTGGGCAGAGAAACGATGCGCAAATTATACAAGCGCACGTTCCACTTTCCGAGATGTTTGGTTACTCAACGGACATGCGTTCGCTTACACAGGGTCGTGCAATCTATACCATGCAATTTCATAGCTACCAGGCAACTCCAAAAGCTATTGCTGATGAAGTTGTTGCTGCATCTACTGGTATATCTGCATAGATAATCGAATTGAAAATATTTAACTGTTAAAAAATATATTGTCATGGCGAAAGAGACATTTCAACGCACAAAGCCTCACGTAAACGTGGGGACAATCGGGCATGTAGACCACGGTAAGACGACGCTAACGGCGGCGATCACGACGGTCCTTGCCAAGGCAGGTGGAGCAGAAGTACGCTCCTTTGATTCAATCGACAACGCACCTGAAGAGCGCGAGCGTGGTATCACGATCGCGACAGCGCACGTGGAGTAC
>JBGCEN010000515.1:0-19879 GCA_045106435.1 Rhodothermales bacterium | reverse complement strand
TGGCGGGCGCCCTTTTGTGTGCTTTTTGGGCGCGCAAAAAGCACGAACACTGCCTTGAAGGATACCAGGGCGTTTTGTTCTTTTTGCGCGCCCAAAAAGAACGAAAAAGGCCGCCCATCAAATAAAATGCACGCTTTTATCCCCAATCGCGCATTCCATACCCAGGGCCTGCTTGTGTCACGTCATCTTTTTGTCTTATTGCCCCAAGACCCTGGCTAAACGCTTCGATAAAAGTCCTGCTCACAACGCCACGCATTTGATGGGATATCCCCGCGCACTTCTTTGCTGATTTGTCTAGGTCTAAGGCGAGACCTGTTAATTGTTTATAATCAGCACTATTTAAATGCAATTGCCCTGTGTCCTCTTAATGCCAGCGCTGTTAAAACACTTTACAGACGAAGTCCTGCTTAGTAAAAGCACAATCATGTCATACTAAGTACAAATAATTTCAAAGTATGGAGTAAATGTCATCTGAACGTAGCCGAAGAATCTCTCGGATCACAGCAAAGACCCGAAGTACTTGCCTGAAACGGATTCATGGTATTTCGAGAGATCTTTCGACAGAAAAGCTAAAACCGGTGTTTTAAGCAAAAGGGACCTTTAAAGAGGAGCAACGGTATAGGGCGTAACATTTTAAAAAATGTGTAAATAACACAATTTTATCCCCCATCCCCAATTCAAAAACGCTACCAATATTTCTATGTCTGCAGCAAAAAGTGGTGATTCGGTCCTCGTACATTATCGCGGAGAATTAAAAGACGGTTCTATCTTTGACCAATCTGCCGAAAACGAACCACTGGAGTTTACGATTGGTAGTGGGATGCTTATCCCTGATTTTGAAGGCGCGGTACTGGGCATGAATGCCGGCGAATCAAAAACGGTAAATATTGAAGCCGAAAATGCCTACGGGACACACAGAGAAGACTTGATTATCAATGTTGAAAGGACACAGTTCCCAGACCACATTGACCCACAGATTGGCCAGCAACTACAACTGACCCAGCCTGACGGACATCCGCTCATGGTTAAAATAAGCGCAGTAGCTACAGACTCAGTTACGCTTGACGCCAACCACCCGCTGGCCGGCGAAGATCTCACTTTTGAAATCACGCTTGTCGAAGTACTTGACAAATAGCCCTAGGGAGCGGGATATCAATTGCCGGGGGCGCTCATAATATGTTGAAGCGCCGATAAAGCAAGTGCCGTAGCTAACAAGGGATCGTTTTCTTTGTTGGGTGCACCCAATTCATTCATAAAAGAGCCATCTTCTCGCATATGAGTGTTTAGCAATGCTACCATTGCTTCCTTGACTCCATTTGGCCATCCGTACACTGCATAAACTTCTGCCCTCACGGCCAGGTGATAGAAAAACATCACACGATGCCATTGCGCGGGATTGTCGTGAGGAATCCCCTCGGGGTAAGCAAGGTGATCGTTCGCAGATAACCAATGTAGCGCATCGATTACTGCAGGATCATCTTTATGCACGCCGGCCGCCGCAAGCGCCAGTAACCCGTCGCAGGTTGCCGTTGCATAACTGAGGAAAATATCGTCGTCAGTGGTTTGAACGACCGTACCCTTGTTTGCCAAAAAGGCCACAGGCGAATAGTGAAACCCTCCATCGTAATTATCCCTTTCCGGTGTGGAAAGCAGGTTTCGATTCTGCAATCCGCCTAGAAACTGCCGGGCTTGTTCGTAAACGATATCCAGGTCACTTAGCGAAGCAACGCGAAGAGACTGAAGCACACGGCGCGTGTGCGACAGATCAACGTAGCCGACTTGTCCCGCCGGCAATTGCTGCTCCCCAAACCCCCAGCCGCCAAACGCTCCGTGGCCGTGTTGTATAGATCGCGAGGTATCAAATTGCTGGCTGAGCAAATACGTATACATCTGCTCTATTTGCTCAGCATCTTGCGCGGCTCCGTGCGCAACAAGTACGCGTAACCCGTACGAAGTGGCATAATTTGGATATTCAAGTATTTGCGCATTGGCCACGCCCAAAACCCCTTCACTGCTCGTATTTGATCGGATAAAGTCTAGTCCCAGGCTCACCTTTTCGCCAGCCTGCAAGTTGCCTGATGGTGACTGAAGCAGGGCATGAAGAATGAAAGGCGTTAGTGCCTGCCCGCCTTTCAGCAAACCGTGGGTTTGGCTGTGCCAACCACCGTCTACGGATTGCTGCGCCCACAAATAAGCGGATGCCCGTGCAGCCAGCGCACCTGCAAGTTCTTCCTCACCAGGCGCCGGCGCCGCGCACCGTATAGTTGTACCAAGAAAAAAGAGGAGCAACAACCACGCTGCTCCTCTTGTCTTCGCTCCGATCATTAATTATGCCTGCCGAATTTATCCTTGCTGAGACTGATTCAACAGAAGCCGGCGATCTCGATCTGCAAGCATCGCCATAATCACTGCTGAAGTACAGAAAACCGGACTTGTAATGCAATGATGCCCCGACCAGCTGCCATCCTGATTCTGAATACTTGAAAGCAAGTTGTGCAACTTTGCGTACCACAAATCCCAGTCTTCACCTCCCGTAACAACCAGTGACTCACTTGTCATCATGTGGCTCAAGAACTCTTCGCCTCCATTGTTACCAAATCCGGCAAGCACATCATCTTGCTTTAGCAAGCCTCTTGTCGTTTCATTTTGCCGGTAGGCATTGCCTAATTGTTCAGCTTCTTTTTTCTCAACACCGAGTTTCTCCAGTGCATCAACGCTCATGGGTGCACTGGCGTCAAGCCGGCCATCCCGCTTGCCTTTTTCGATAATATCCTGCGCCTTGCGTGCTTCCTGAGCTGTAGCACGCTGATTACTCGTAATCGAGTACAAGGAAACACCGGCAGCGCTCTCTGTGCGCACATCACCCGTTTCCGCATCTACATTGCTTTTCTGATAGGTCCGTGATTTCTCCAGTACTTCCTTATCAAAATCAACCCCTGCCTGATCAGCGAGCTCAAATGCATTATTCGCCATGGCTGATTGCAAAACAGCGGCCCATCCCCCGCGATCATTCCAGCTACCGTCGGCACTTTGTGTATCCGAGAGTTTATCCAGGCAGATCCGTAACACCGCCCGAACGCGGTTTTCAAGCGCCGGCCTGTTTTTGAGCGTAGGAAGTACGCGCGTAAATAACTGCGCCGCCATCGATACGTCGATGTTCTGGCCGAGCTTTGCCTGAGGCTGCGTGCCTGTAATGGAAGTAATATTCGGCCCACCTTTAGGATGCGCCTCCACCAACTCAACCATGTACAGCAATGCTTTTTCGAGGTTTTTGCTGTACGGTCCCTCATCAAGCGTATTGCCGGCTCTTAGTAGAGCCATGGCTGAAAAAGCAGTTGTTGCCGGATCAATTTGTACAGCCCGGGGATCATTGATATTTTGCTGTGCATGCGTGCCCGCTCCCCAGCCACCATTTTCAAACTGCGCTGCAACCAGCCACACAAGCCCCTTCTCGATAAATGCAGGTATGGGGTGTACTTCTTCGTCGTCATACACAGGTACTGGCTGTACAACATGCACAGTGGGCGGGAAATTTTGCTCTGGAGGGGGAGTGGGAGACTGTCCTGCATCAGAAAGATTCCAAATAAAGAAAACTGCGATGGCGAACCCCAGGTATGCCAGGGTCATTTGCATTGGCTTCATAACGTGCACCGATCTAAAAGATTATTGATTATCGGGGCCGGGGAGAGGTGTATTTTCCTGATGATGTGTGTACTTCTTTTACCGCTTTAAAGCATAAGCATCTCGCAATTTGATGCTGCAGGGGAATCGTTCGTGATTAGTGGAATATTTGAGTCAGAAACTAACCATCAAAAACTAATTCCCAACCACTCCCTATATTCACATGCTCTTACAAAAGAAGTATTTTATTAACGCACCTGACGTGACGAATATTGCACCAACGGAACGTATCAGATAAAATTATGTAGGGTTGTGCTATTCATTGACAAGTTTCAGGGTTTGCACCAACTATACCTGAAACATGCTATATGAAACCCGAAATCACTTCACTTCTCATGTCAAAAACTCTGGCTTTTGTATTTTTAGTGATTGGCTTTCTATTTCCTTTGAATGCATTTTCTCAGGTAATGAAAACAGCCGAAACACTACCCCGTGGAAAATTTGCCATAAGCGGCTCACCAACCGTTTATATGGACGGCGGCACCAACGACATCGCACTGTTTATCTACGGACTCTACGGGATTGGCAATAACACGAACCTTCGGATGGGAACCGGCTTTTTTGAGTCAGATAACTACATCGGCGCAAATTTCGAGTGGACAATGCGGCGCAAAGGCCCTGCATTTACTTTTTCCCTCGGCGGGCATTATGTAAAGGACCCCGCTGCTGATGTGACCTTTAATCTCACCGTACCTTTAAAGCAAAACCTTGAACTGTACGGCGGGCTCGATGCAGACCTGATCGTCGACGATGATCCTGATTTACCCCTCTGGGTTTTTCTCGGCTTCTCATACAAATTACTGGATCACGTGGATGTGATGGTAGAATTCGATTATGGGTTTGTAGAAATTGCACCACATGTATTGGCATCCGGTTTTGTTTTTTATTTTTAATTGACGACTTTTCACTCGTTAGCAACCACTTTCTGCGTGCATTCTTGTTATAAATCAGGTTAGACATCTGGGCTGGATAAACACAAGAAAGCGTCCATACCTATCCCCCCTAAGTACTATGGAACGACGTAATTTCCTAAAGAAATCGGCTCTTGCAGTCACGGCCGGCAGCCTGGTTACCGGTTGTAGTAGTGAATCAACCGGCAGCTCTGGCGCCCCGGCTATCATTACGCAACCCAATCTCCGCTGGCGATTGATATCCAGTTTCCCAAGATCGCTTGATACCATTTTTGGAGCGGCTGAGGTTTTTAGCCAACGCGTCCAGGCGCTTACGGATGGCCGTTTTGACATTCGCGTTTATCCTGCCGGCGAAATTGTGCCATATGACCAGGTCCTTGAATCTGTACAAAAAGGTACTGTACAGATGGGCCACTCAGCCAGCTATTATTTTAAAGGAAAAAATCCTGCCCTACCTTTTGATTGCAGCGTTCCCTTTGGCCTGACGTCCCGCCAGCAGAATGCGTGGATGTATCACGCCGGAGGTCTGGAGCTCATGCGAGAAATGTTCAGCGACTTTAATATCATCAACTTCCCTGGAGGCAATACAGGCACGCAGATGGGTGGATGGTTTCGTAAAGAAATCAATTCGCTCGCAGAATTGCGCGGCATCAAAATGCGTATCCCTGGCCTTGGTGGTGAAGTAATGGACCGGCTGGGAGTTGGTGTTGAGCAAATTGCCGGCGGTGAAGTATATCCCGCTCTCGAAAGAGGGGCCATTGACGCAGCAGAATGGGTAGGGCCTTACGACGATGAAAAACTTGGCTTCTACAAAGTTGCCCGATTTTATTATTATCCGGGCTGGTGGGAGCCAGGGCCGGCGCTCACCTTCTATATCAATCAGGATGAGTGGGACAAGCTACCCAAAGTATACCAGGAAGCAATCAGCACAGCTTCCACAGCGGCATCAACAGCGATGCAGTCCAGCTATGACGCTAAAAATCCGCCGGCCTTTGCCAGGTTACTAGATCAAGGTGTACAAGTCCGCCCATTCCCCTCTGACTTGATGGATGCGGCTGAACGGCATTCATTTGAAATCATGGAAAACGAAGCAGCATCAGACGCTGCTTACAACAAAGTTTTCACTGCTTTTAAAGACTTTCGAGAGCAATCTTATCGCTGGTTTTCAACAGCTGAAAACACATATGCCACTTACGCTTTTCGGAATATGCGCCCTAATACATGATCAAAAAGAATATTTGTGTCTATTGCGCATCCAGTAATTCGCTGGATGCCATTTATTACGAAGAAGCCAGAAAACTAGGCAGGATAATGGCCGAGCAGGAGTTTGGTCTTGTTTATGGCGGGGGAAACGTAGGACTGATGGGCGAGATAGCCAAGTCGGTACACCAGCACAACGGGTACGTTTATGGTGTAATCCCACGGTCGCTGAAAAACAGAGAAGGGATAGCCTATGAGATTGCCGATGAATTGGTGATCACGGAATCGATGAGTGAACGCAAGACGCTGATGTTCGAAAGATCGCAAGCGTTTATTACCCTTGCCGGCGGTATTGGCACCCTCGAAGAGCTCATGGAAACCCTCACGCTAAAACAATTGGGGTATCACGCATACCCGATGGTCATTGTTAACACAAACGGCTTTTATAATACCCTGTTTGACATGCTCAACCATTTTGTTGAAGAGCGGGCAGTGAAGCCTTCCTACACATCTTTGTTTAAAGTCGTGGAAACGACTGAAGAAGCAATATCCTATATTGCCGCGCATAAACAAGAGGGGTGAAGTGGATTATCAATTCGCCACTGTCTTTCTTCAAAGCCTTGTACAAACAAGCGGCCGGCAGAAGAGACCGGTTCTATTCAGCTTGTAAAGACAAAGGAGATTGCTGCGCAGGTTCCTCCTGCGATCCGGACGCAGTCAAAGTCTCCCACGTACGCGCAGAGTAGTCTCTAAAGGGCTGCTTATGATGAAGCCACCCAAAGTGCAATACAAAGGGTTTGACTTCCAGATGATCACCACGACCAGGAAACATAGAAAAGAAGCGAATCAGTGAGGAACGCAATGTGCTGTTGGTGAGGCCCCGCAGCATATACACAAATCGATCGGTGTAATAGCGGCAGGTCACCTCTTTAAAATCTGGATCATACTGTGTTAACCCTTCGATAAAATCGACCTGGGGGCTATTGAACCCTTGAAACCACGGAAACACGTGTAGCTCCAGCTTGCTCATCGCCATTGCCAGACTCCACTCGCACGACTCCTCTGTGCGGCCTTCATTGAGCCGGCTCCGGAAATGGGTTTCGGATCTTCTTTTCAAGAATGAAGAAGCCATTTCGCATACATCGCGTGTAACCTCCCGATCCTGGCTGTATATCATGCCGGCCTGAACACGGGGCAGGTTCTTCAAACCAAAACGGCGCATTGTTCTACGCCGGCGATCAAAGATATAATCAAATGCTACCGTCGCACCCTTGGGGCCACCAAAAAAGAAATCGGACCGTTCCAGCCCTGTAGCTGTAAAAGGAAAGGCAGACAACTGCACCCACAAAGGATCAGGATTACGGCACCATACCATATCCGAGTCTACAAACAATGATCGCTCGAACGGCAAAAAGTTGTGTAGATGGTGTTTAAAACCGATAATAGAACGGTTCTGCTCCGGAAGCTCTTCGATATACTGAAAAAGAGTATCAAGGTTATATTGACGCAATGCCTTTATATGGCTTGGCGGGCAATATAACGCAACCGGACGGTCCGCATCGTGGCGACGGAGTGTTAACACCGAAGCCACAGCATCGCGCACATACCGATCAGGTCCATACGTATGGAAAACGTACCCTTCTTCAATAACGGACATCAGATTCTTTAGCTAGGGCCATGTGGTCCATAGACCAACACGTACGCTGTCCCCCCTCGTCTGGTTCTCCCAAAAGTAGGGGTGACAGCCTCTGAAACACTAGCTGGTGCCGTTAATTTTTGCTAATCGTTTGTGAAGACTAGCCATTAACGCATCAAATCCACGCTTCCGGACAAATGTCTGAAAAGACCTTGCATAACCTTCAGTCGTGCTTACACCATCTAGTATAATATCATCAACTCGCCAATGATTATCGCGTAAGCCCATGGCGTACTCAACTTTCATTGGCTGCTCTTTATAAACTGTTGTAGTAAAAACGCGGGCGTTCTCTCCCTCAACCTGCACATCATCATACGCAACATCAAGTCGGTAAATCTCCAGGTCAGCAAGTGATCTCCCCCGTACAATTTCGCTAAAAACTTTGACAAATTCAGCGTGCTGTTCAGGGGCCAGCTTATCCCACTGATTTCCGAGGGCGTCCTGACCCATTTGGTCGAAGTCAATTGCCCCATTAACGAGGTTTTGTAATTCCGTGCGTTGCGCATCGGAAAACTCTGATTTGTCGCCCAGCAGCTTCTTTATTTCGGCATCACGCTCCTTCAGCATCTTGATAATCACATCCTTATGCTCCATCTGCGCTGCTACAGGTGTTGCACTAAATGCTGTACCAAGCAGCAGCGTAGCGATGAGAAAAGAAAACAGTTTGTTCACTATAGCAGACATTTTATTTTTACTTTTGGTGTTTACGAAGAATAAATCAGTAGAAATGGGGCAAATCAGGCCAATCATCTCTATTACACTATATTTATTCAACGAACGTGCCAGTCATAGATTCTTTGATCAAAACACCGCACGCATTGAGCAATCTTAACACAGCAATATTGTGGCGCTGGACTGCCTCATAGTAAGAAGCTTCTAACTGAAGACTCGATTGTACCGCCCGCACGAGATTCTCTGTATCTCCTAAATCGAATTCAAAGTTATTCATTTCCGTGAGTAGCCATTCCCTTCCCAAGCGAAGCGATTCCGTTTGGGCCTCCAGTGCCTTTTTTTCTACTATGAAATTTCTGTACGCTTCTTCAACCTCAAACAAAATAAACAAGTTCGCTGCTTCCGTTTGATAAATCACCTGATTGCGCTCAGCTTCAGCTTGCTCGACCTTTGCTTTCGTCTGTGCAAAGTTCAGGCTTTGCCGAATACCGAGGCCGGCCTGAAACGACCGCCCACGAAAAGCATCGCCAACATACGGACTTGGCTGTCTGAACCGCCCATCCGCCAAAGAAACGCCGGCATTAACCCCAAAAAACAATTTCGGATAATAATCTGACTTCGCCACGTTAACGAGCGCGCTTCGCGCCTCCAGTCCTGCCTGGGCCTGAGACAACTCCGGCCTGTTTTCTATGGCGATGGCAAAATAGGTATCAAGAGAATCCAGTGTAAACTTCAGGGGCTCCAATACAGACTGGCGAGGAACCAGTACAACATTGTCAGGCAATACCAACTGCCGGCGCATCGCCATCTGCGCCGTGGCCCTGCGTTGCGTTACTTCAACCACACGGCGAAAAAACTCCTGCTCTGATATTTGCACCTGAAACAGGTCCGCATCATCCACGCCCTCGTCACCGTCGTCCAGAAGCCGCTGAATTTCTTTTTTTGCCTGATCCAGTACATCTCCGATACGATCCGTTAACCGGTACAATTCCTCGGCCAGCAAAAGGCTCGTATATAATTCGCCTGTCCGCAAGGCAATTTCGTTCTCTTTTGTCCGCACGGCGCCCAACTCCACATCTATACCAAACCTGGCTGCCCGAATGCTCTGAGACAATTCCCCCCATGTATACAGCGGCTGAATAGCCTCCCCTTCAATGCGATTAAAAGGACTCAAATTCTCCCAATCGTTTCTGACGTCAGGGTTCAGATACAACTGATCGGTTGGTGTATCGCCAATGCCTTTGAGTCCTGGTGCAAAAGAATGTGCACTAGAAAGAGACAGTTCAGGTAAAAACTGACTGGAACGGGCAAGCCGCCACCGCGCTTCGGCAAACTCACGCCCTGATGCAACATCGCCCACTTCCGGACTCACCGTAATAGCACGTTCGATAGACCTGGAAATGTCCACGAACATGGTGTCCTGGGCAAGTACATTTGCAGGCCATGCGACACAGATAAGGCTAAGTAAGGAAAACGTAGCTACCTGCAAAAAACATTTGTTGTACATTGAAACGAAAACGTTCATAAGCTGTCATTATTCACACGGAAGTGTAAAGATAACCAGTTCCCCGACAGAACGAAGCAAGAGCATGTAATAAATGTTGCTCTTACATCCGTTGCACCTGTATCACTGCTAATTCACTGATAAGTATATGTCCGATAACGGATTCAAATCGTTAGGCGATGCACTGGGAGGTGTAATCGACCAGCTAGGTATCAGGCGGAAGCTCGATGAAACGCGTGCCATCGAAGCCTGGTATCAAATAGCCGGCGCGACAGTCAATGAGGTAACAGTTTCTGTCTGGGTCGAACGAAAAAAACTTCTGGTCAAAATTTCTTCGTCTGTGTGGAGACAAGAGTTACATCTTCAACGACAGGCCTGGCTTAAGCGGTTAAACGAACAAGCCGGCGGTAATGTTGTGCAGGAAATCGTTTTTCGTTAGCCCCGGGCGGTCAGTTTGCACTTCTTTCAGTGCCATAGATACTGATTACAAATGCAGCGTGGAAATTACGTCTCCTTCTCTCCTGAAGAACCAATCACAATCGGTTTGCCCGCTGCTTAATCAACGTATTTCTTGAAAGCAACCGATGTATTGTGACCGCCAAATCCGAAGGCATTGCTGATCGCAATATTTACTTCCCGTTCCTGTGGTTTGTTAAATGTGTAATTCAAATCACACTTTTCATCAGGATGGACAAAGTTTATTGTAGGCGGCACGATATCGTGCATGGTAGACTTAATAACAGCAATGGCCTCAATAGCGCCGGCTGCACCAAGCAAGTGGCCTGTCATACTTTTCGTTGAAGACACATTCAACTTGTATGCATGATCACCAAAAACCTGCTTGATCGCCTGTGTCTCTGCTACGTCGCCCAATGGCGTAGACGTGCCATGCATGTTGAGGTAATCCACCTCTTCTAATCCAATATTGGCATCGCGCAACACAGATTGCATTGCTAACCGGGCACCGTTGCCTTCTGGATCTGGAGCCGTCAGGTGGTGTGCATCACCCGACATACCAATACCCAAAATTTCTGCATAGATTCTGGCTCCACGGGCTTTTGCATGCTCCAGTTCTTCGATGTACAAAGCACCGGCGCCTTCACCGATAACAAATCCATCACGCGTAGAATCAAAAGGCCGGCTGGCAGTCTGGGGGCTATCATTACGCTTGGAAAGCGCCTTCATGGCGCCAAAGCCACCAACACCTAGCTCTGTGATGGGTGCTTCCGCGCCACCACACAGAGCTGCATCTATCATCCCACGCTGAATGAGCATACAAGCATCACCGATATTGTGATTACCGGTTGCACACGCAGAAACAATGCAATAATTGGGTCCACGGAATCCATACCGAATGGAGATATGCCCTGTGGGTATATCAGCAATAAGCATCGGTATGAAGAATGGAGACAACCGGCGCGGCCCGTTGTCTTTGTAATTGTCCGACTGCTCCTGAAAGGTTTGAATACCGCCAACGCCGCTGCCAAAAATCACAGCGGTGCGATCTTTCTCTTCTGTCGTAAGCTTTTCAGGATCAATACCGGCATCCTGGACAGCCTGGTCTGCAGCAATCACTGCAAACTGGGTAAATCGATCTTGCCGGCGCGCGGCTTTCCGATCAAGATAATCCAGTGGATCAAATCCTTTGAGTTCACACGCGAATTTTGTTGAGAACTGCTCGTTGTCGAATAGCGTGATGTCTTCACATCCACTAACTCCGTTCATCAAGCCATCCCAAAACGTATCAACCGAAAGACCAATCGGGGTCAATGCCCCCATACCAGTTACAACTACTCTACGCAAACCGTTGTGCATATCCCCGTTGGATCAATTACATAGCAAATTCCTGAGCCGGCCTTTAGTGGGTTGTTGGCCGAAAACAAGCCCCAAACGTTCTAGCCAACGTTTTCTTTCAAGTATGAGATTGCGTCGCCAACGGTAGCAATTTTCTCTGCATCTTCATCCGGGATTGTCACGTCGAATTCTTTTTCGAATTCCATGATCATCTCCACTGTATCAAGTGAATCAGCACCCAAATCATTGGTAAAAGATGCTTCTAGATTCACATCACTTTCCTCAACTCCCAGCTTATCTACAATAATTTCGGTGACTTTGGCTGTGATATCTGCCATAATAACAAGTTCGCTTGTGGTTAAAAAAACAATAGACCAGAGGCTAAACGCCTATGGCCAGCTCTCGAAAAGCCAAGTATTATACGCAATCGTGTTCCCAAGGGCGGTGCTTAAATTAAAGCAGGCATCGGGCAGAAGCAATACAAATATGGCAAGAGCGAAAAACAGGCGGGGTTTTATAACATTATTGCCCATATGTTTCGGGCCTAAAATACGCCTTTACATGAGATACAAGGACATCTAAATACTGTTATCAGTATACAATTACAACTTACTTTTCTTCGGGACTTATCTCTCATCGATAATAAAATCACCACTTCTCAGAGTATTCAGGCGCCCAAAGACCGCCTCCAGACTACAATGAGACTGCAACAAGACTGCAAGCATCCGGCTTATCGAATTAATGGTTCTATTTGTTTTGCCGAAAAATAATTTGAAAGTAATCCATTAAATAGTCACCAAGGTGTCTTCACTTTTTAATATCATGTCCCGGTAGAAGGTTGTATAACGCAAGGCGAGACGGGGTGGATTTTACGATGGATTTTACATAGACCAAACCTATCTAGGATTTTCTGCGTTGTACTACCCTCGCACCGATAAAAACCACTTAATTTCAGGTCAAATCGCTATATGGCTTTCTTATTTACCTCAGAATCTGTATCAGAAGGGCACCCAGACAAAATATCAGATCAAATTTCGGATGCTATCCTGGATACCTTGTTAGCGGATGATCCGTATAGCCGCGTTGCAGTAGAAACATTGGTTACAACAGGGCTGGTTATTCTTGCTGGCGAAGTAACAACAAATACCTATGCAGATCTTCAACAGGTTGCACGCCAGGTTATTCGAGACATCGGTTATACAGATCCTCGATTGAGCTTTGATGCAGATTCTTGCGGTGTACTCAACAGTATTCATGAACAAAGTGCAGATATTAGCCAGGGCGTAAGCGAAGGCAAGGGCCTGCACGCAGAACAAGGGGCCGGCGACCAGGGCATGATGTTCGGTTATGCCAGCACAGAAACGCCTGAGCTCATGCCAATGACACTGATGATTTCCCATCAGTTACTACAAGAGTTGGCCCGCATACGCAAGGAAACGGGCGAAATGCCTTACCTCCGACCTGATTCAAAGAGCCAGGTAACAATCGAGTATGAAGATGATCGCAGAACGCCCAAGCGTATTCATACCATCGTTATCTCTACACAGCATGATGAAGAGGTCTCTCTACAGCAGATCAAAGATGACGTAAGAAACATCCTGCTCCCGCGCGTTGTGCCGGCGCATCTCATCGATGACAATCTCATTTTGCACGTCAATCCAACGGGCCGTTTTGTAATTGGCGGTCCCCACGGTGACGCAGGACTTACAGGCCGCAAGATTATTGTCGATACCTATGGCGGACGTGGTGCACATGGAGGCGGTGCCTTCAGTGGTAAAGATGCATCTAAAGTTGATAGATCGGCCGCATACGCAGCACGTCATGTAGCCAAAAACCTTGTTGGCGCTAACCTAGCCGACGAAGTACTCGTGCAAGTTGCCTACGCCATTGGCGTTGCCGAACCGGTTTCTATCGATGTAAACACGTACGGTACGGGAGTTGTAGATGATAGCAGATTGGTAAAAATCGTCCAGGAAATTTTCGATTTGAGACCCGCTGCTATTATCAATCGGCTTGAACTACTTAAGCCAAACTTCAAAGCAACTGCAGCGTACGGTCATTTTGGACGCAATGAATTCACGTGGGAAGCGCTCGATTACGTGGACGAACTTAAACAAGCAGCAGCCCAACTAGCATAAGCCCAACAAGCATCATACAATTAGTTTTACGCTAAGTGTTGTAAGAGGAACGGCCTTCCACAAGGCATACCCTCGTGCTTCAACAAAACAAGTTGGGCCTTATAAAACTTTACTATGAAGTTTAAAGCCCTACTTATTACAGCATTTTTGCTGTTTTCCAGCACCCCACTGCGCGTTTTTGCTCAAATCAAGCCGGCAATTCGTCAGGTTGTTGAAGCACAATTACCCAATGCACTGCCGTACTTGGTGGAGCAGGATCTTGCGTCCCGCTTCAACACGGTGCGACAGGGAAACAACGTGCGCGATGTCGACGCGGGTATACTGCGTGCAAAATACCGGATCACAGATCATCCGGAAGCATTGATAAACGCGACTGCGTCTCCTGAAGCGGCCTCCAAATTATATTTGACTTCTGTCCAGCAAGCATTCGGACTTTCAGCCGCACTGGACGACCTCGAACTGATCAATGTGACCTCTGGCAGATTTGGTTCGCACGTAACATTCCAGCAATCATTCGATGGCGTCCCCGTGTATGGACGCTTTGTCAAGGTCAACCTGAACGCCGCCGGCTTACCGACGATGATTTTCAGCGGCTATGCACAACATCTGACGCAACAAACAAATCTCAACACGCAACCTCAATACGCTGCAAATAGCGCAATATCACAGATTGAAACGGTATTAACGCAAGACAACCTGAAAACCAGCGAACCCGAGTTGGTTGTGTATCCGGCCGAAACTCCAAGACTTGCCTGGCAGATTGTGGCCTGGCCCGAGCAGCCGGCACTGGAACTGGAAATTCTCGTGGATGCCAGTAATGGCGGGATTATCAAAATCCAAAATACGAGTACGCACGTTAATCATCTTACGACGAATTCGTCGGCAACATCTGCGAATGTTACGGGCACATCTTCACTGCCGAAGGCCATCAAACCATCTCTATCCAGAAGCCGCATCAACGGGACGGGCTTTGTTTTCGACCCAGATCCGCTTACTTCTGCCGGCCTTTTTTATGGTGCGCCTTACACAGACATCAATGATACAGACAACGACGAAATAAATGCCCAACGAATTCTCGTAGATCTGCTTGATATCTCCCAAGACCAGAATGGCATGTATCATCTCACAGGCCCTCACGTTGATATCGTTTCAGAGACTTCGGGGGGTACTGCAGTGTATACGCCGCCGGCCGAGGCATCTCCAGACGGATTCCAATACACACGGGCCAATGATTTCTTTGAGGCGGTCAACGTTTATTATCATATAGACAAAAGCCAGCGCTACCTGCAGTCCCTTAATGTTGGACGCGATATTCAAAATGTGTCTATTCAAACCAATCCACACGGCCTCGGACTGGAAGACAATTCGCGGTACTTTACGAACCAAAACTACATTGCCTTTGGGCAAGGCGGGGTTGATGACGCAGAAGACGCTCATGTAATCTGGCATGAGTATGGTCATGCACTCCTTCAAGGAAGCGCTCCGGGACTGCTTAACAGCAGCGAAGGACAGGCACTGCACGAAGGATGGGCAGACTTCTGGGCTGCTTCATACGCGCGGAGCCTTGCTGAAGAAAATGTGGTTATCAGAGACGATTGGCGTTCGCTATTCAAATGGGATAGCGGAGATGGATCTATCTGGCAAGGCCGAGAACTTTCGTTTACAGGAAAATACCCAGAGGACACGACGTGTGACGGAGGAGGATTTCAATGCGACATCTACGATGACGGAATCATGTGGGCGTCAACATTGATGGAAATTTATGATGTACTCGGGCGCAGCACCACCGATCGTTTATCGCTTGCGTCCCACGGTTATTTGATGCACCCCGTGTCCTTTCGCGATGCAGCCGAAGCCATTGTTCAGGCGGATTCAGATCTTAACGCCGGCGTCAATGTTGCTTTTCTGATTCAAACTTTTAGCGAAAAGGGGCTGCTTGACATCAACACCTTTGGCCCCGTAGCGCTTCACAATGAATTGCCACCCACAGAGCAATTGGGTGGTACCATTCCGATCACGGTAAACACCACCGTCATCTCGTCACCAATCAGTCAGGTATCGGTATTCTATCAGGTGAATGGCGGTACAGAAGAATTGCTCTCTCTCTCTTCTACCGTTGAAGATATCTACACAGGCGAGCTTCCGCTGCCAACTTCATCCAGCCAGATCACCTATTACGTCGAAGCTGAAGATGAACTTGGACTCATCACCCGGTTGCCGGCATCAGAACTCGAATCATTTGCTTTTTCCGTTGGCCCGGACAACGAAGCCCCAACCATTCAGCACGACCAACTCCCGTCTATCACTTTGATAGATTGGCCTGCCCAGCTTACAGCCACTGCCACAGACAATCTGGGCATTGATGTGGTTGAGGTTACTTACCTGATAGATAACAGTCAGGGTATCCAGGTCATGTCAGGATCTTTTGACCTTACGCTGTCAGAAAATCTCTACCAGGGCGTTTTCCCGATTCCCATCGACTCGCTTGAGTCAGGCAGTAGAATTTCCTACAAACTCACTGCACGAGACATCTCGGCGTCTGCAAATGAAACGCAGTTGCCGGCATCTGACTATTACGTATTCAGCCTGGTTATTGAGGGCGGTATTTTCAGGCAATACGACTTTGAAACAGAAACACAGGGCACTACGGCGTCTGGCGCATGGCAAAGAGGCGAGCCGGCATATGGCCTGCAGTTCGCTCTTTCCGAGGCAAACACATGGGCAACCAATCAATCGGGGGCTTACCCGGAAACAGCACAGCTCTCCTCACTGGAACTCCCTCCCATGAATCTGATTGGGATCGAAGAGGCCTACCTGGTATTCTGGCACTGGTATGACACCGAGCACAGCGGCTCTGCCACACCCGACTCAGACAACAGCGAAGTTATCTGGGATGGCGGCAACGTCAAAGCCTCGACAGACGGCGGTATCATCTGGAATATCCTTGAACCCAACGGCGGATACAATGGAACCATTGCATCGGGCAGACAAAACCCCATGGATGGAGAGCATGCATTTGGCGGCTACAGCTTTGGATGGCGACAGGTTATTGCACCGCTTCCTGTAGGGTCTGAACTCAGGGTACGGTTTGACTTTGGAACAGACGCCGGCAATGATGAAACAGCCGTTTATTTTGCCGGCTGGCACGTAGATGATATCACGGTGCTCATTGAACCGCCAAGCGATACTGCACTACCTGCCGCAACGCTACTGCCACAAGCCATAGTCGTGCGGGATCAGGGAGACACACCTCCAGAGCCTTACATCGAGGTATTTGACAGCACTGGTGTTGCCTCCGTGTTTGTAGACTACGCGTTTGAAAATGACGCCGGCATACCGGACGGCAGCTTCAGAATACCAATGAGCGTTTCGCGCAAAGACGTGTTTACAGAAAGCTTTCCGTTTGCATCATCAACATCTTTGGAAGTGGGCGATGTACTCACCTATAGATTTCGCGTGAGCGACTTTGCCGGCAACACTGCAGTCTTCCCAGCGCCCGAGGCATCGCCTTTAAAGGTAGAATATCGACTAAGAGACGACATTGACTTGCTTAGCATGGCAACCCCCTCTGGCATGTGGGAGCGGCAAGACTCAAGCTGGGAAATCACGGCTACTGGACAACACGAGGAAATCTCGAGTCTGGTCATTGGCCCGCTGGATCTCCCGGCCAATGTTGACAACCTGCGCATGCTACTTTTTTATGAGCACAGCTTTGTAGATAATCATGGCGGAAACATCAAGATATCTACCGACAATGCAGATACGTGGCAAGTTCTTCTTCCTGTCAATGGATATAACGGGGCTTTATCAGACGCAATCACCGTTCCACCGGGCTTGCGAGATCAGCCGGCTATTACGGGCAGAGGCGAGGGGCTGCAACAGGACACCTTCGACCTGCTTTCGTACAAAGGGCAACAAATATGGCTAAGATCTGACTTTGGCGCACAGAGCAAGCTAGCCACGTCAGAATTCTGGACAATCAGAGACGCTGCCCTTGCCTATTCGACACTCGAAGCCGTAAACAATGCCTTTGATATCCCGAGAGATTTTGCCATTCACGCGAACTATCCCGATCCATTCTCAAACACAACCACAGTGAGCTACACGCTATCGGAAGCCACTCCGGTAAAACTGGAAGTTTTTGACGTCCTTGGCCGGCGCGTCTCCAACCTTGTTGAACAGGATCAGGCAGCAGGGACCTATTCACTTACCCTGGATGGCGCCACGCTTTCAAATGGACTCTACTTGCTTCGCCTGGAGACAAACCAGGGCAGCAAAGTGGAACGGATCGTGGTTTCGAAATAAACCAGCATTAAACAGCATAACCACAACAGGCTGAAGGACATAAAGTCTTTCAGCCTGTTGTGGTTATAAACCTTTTTACGGACCGGAGGCGCAAACAATAACGCACCGACATTCAACGCCAATATTTTCCTGCAACATTTCCTGCAACATTTAACCGCGACATTTTACCGCCGGCAATGTGGCGTAATGAAATCAGGTGTTATTCTTCGCCGGTATCATAATCGAGAATATCCTGCTCGGACTTTTCTTTGGTCGCCCATTCCTCAGCATCAGGAAGCGGATCGCTCTTCTCAACAATATTCTTATCAAGTTTCTGCCATTTGTCCGCCAGGTATGAATTCCACTGCTCATAATGAGCAAGGTTTTCAGGCAGTTCGTCTTCAGCATAAATAGCTTCAACGGGACACACAGGAACGCATGCATTACAATCAATGCACTCTTCAGGGTGGATCACCAAAAAGTTAGGGCCTTCGTAGAAACAATCTACAGGGCACACTTCAACACAATCCGTATGTTTGCAATTAATGCAAGCCTCGGTTACAACGTATGGCATAGGAGCTACCTCCTCTATCTAAAAAGCTATTCTGAAGTACTAAACTAAGTCAGCCGGAAAATACAGCATTGCGGATTGCGAATCCAAACTTTTTTAACCGTTTACAAAGAAGGCCCCCGAAAGCCGGCAATTATTTCGGGGAAAGGGGAAGAAAAGTCTGTAAGTCGGTGGGTCTGTGAGTCTGTGAGTCGATTGTTTTGACAAACAGACTTACAGACCCACCGACTTACAGACTCCCCCTCAACCAAACAAATCATCCTCTGTACCAGGATGCATACGGTTAAAGTGGTGGTACGCGCGCGGCGTAGCCAGCCGGCCCCTGGGCGTTCGCTCTAAAAAGCCTTCCTGGATCAGGTACGGTTCATACACTTCTTCGATGGTACCGGCATCCTCACCCACAGAGACCGCTAAATTTGACAAGCCTGTTGGGCCGCCGCCAAATTTCTCGATAATTGTCAACAAAATACGCTTGTCCATATCATCGAGCCCTTCCTCATCTACATCCTGCGCATTTAATGAAAAGTCTGCGATCTCTAGTGTAATACGGCCATTCCCTTTTACCTCTGCAAAATCCCTGGTCCGTCTCAGTAGTTTGTTTGCAATACGAGGTGTCCCTCTGCTTCGCCGCGCAATTTCAAAAGCGCCGTCTTCATCAATCGCTACGTTCAAAATACCCGCTGATCGCCCGACTATTTTCTTCAACAATTCTGCCGTGTAATAATCATAGCGAAAATCGATGCCAAATCTTGCGCGCATAGGGGCCGTAAGCAACCCTTTTCTTGTCGTGGCACCAATGAGCGTAAATGGAGGGAGCGCTATCTGCACGCTGCGTGCATTTGGGCCAGAATCAATAATGATATCAATTTTATAATCTTCCATCGCAGAATAGAGATACTCCTCTACGACTGGGCTCAAGCGATGGATTTCGTCTATGAACAAGACGTCTCCCTCGTTCAGGTTGGTCAGAATACCCGCAATACTCGCCGGCTTATCAATTACCGGCCCGCTGGTACTCTTGATGCCGGCGCCCATTTCTTCCGCGATAATGTAGGCCAGCGTAGTCTTACCCAAGCCAGGCGGTCCAGATAACAACACATGATCAAGGGCTTCCCCCCGCTGAAGCGCAGCAGTGACAAACACCTGAAGATTCTCCTTAATCTTCTCCTGGCCCACAAATTCATCCAGCCGGGAAGGCCGAAGCATTTTCTCAAGATCCTCGTCCTTCGACTCCATAAGCTTCCAGTGGGTTTACATTACAAAATGCCGCAAGTGAATGTAAGAAAGTACTAATATACCTTTCTGACACTGCACCCTATCATATTTTACACATACCTTCTTGGTTCCATACAACACGGCGGCGGCTGTCCAGGATAGACAAATGTCTATCAATACGAAACAGTCATCTAGCAACAATTGGATCATTAG
>JBGCEN010000514.1:0-8354 GCA_045106435.1 Rhodothermales bacterium | reverse complement strand
AGCGAAGCCACTGCCCAGGCTGTAGACAAGGCAGTTAAAGCGCTGCTGCATGAGGCGGAAAAACGTGCCGAAAGTATTATGCAGAGTCACAGCGATCAACTGGAAACCCTGATTGCATCGTTGGAAAAGCACGAAACATTGAACAGGGAACAGATTGAGCAAACGTTGGGGAAACATTCGTTAAAACAGGATGTAACTATTCAGCACATCCTGTCATGATCTGCCGGACCATGCTTCATTGCCGGGATTGCGGCTTAACTTGGCTGGCTCAGAAAGTCGATTCTGTACAGGAAGTGAGCCCGGAGTCTCGTGCCTGACAGGCTGCTATTGTTAAGGGTTGTAAGAATGCTCTATAGCTGCCTATAGTGTCGACCCCTCGTAACGTGATATTTCCATCCAATGATCCGGTATTCATGCACTAATTCAGTCATAGTCATTCGACTTTTCAAGTGAATTCCTGTCTAAAATTTCAGGCTTGTTTTGGGTTGGTTTTACACTATTGTTGGTTCATTCAGCTCTATCCCTCCCGGTTCTTCATCGGGTGACAGTACTGTATGGAATGTATCCACTTGATCAGCGACTTCCCTGACATCTTCAAAGCGGGCGATATGGAACAGTGCCTCGCCTTCATGCACCAGTGGAATTTCAGTACAGCCGATAATGATGCCGCCGGTGGTGGCTGTTACCTCGTACGTGTCTCTGTTGAAAGGGTCGTCTATCAGTCCTAGCACCTCTCCACGTTTTACCCGGCTACCCAGGGCGCCCACCTTTCTGAAAAGGCCACTTGCAGTGGCGCGCACCCAGGTGCTCGAACGTGCGACGAAAGGCTCATGCGGCTTTTTTTGCCGTGAGCGGCTACGCGGCAGCATACCCAGACTCCGCATCACGTTGATGATGCCCTTCATGCCCGCGCGAATAGGCACCTCTTCAAATCGCAGCGCTTCGCCCGCTTCGTACAGCAGCATCGGAATGCCATGCTCGGCGGCGGCTTCACGCAGAGAACCATCCCTGAGATTCGCGTTTAGCAGCACCGGCACACCGAACGCGTTGGCCAGTGCTGCGGTCTCCTCATCATCCAGGTTGGCTCGAATCTGCGGCAGGTTGCTGCGATGGATAGCACCAGTATGCAGGTCGATCCCATGGGTGCAATTGTGCACAATCTCGGTCATGAATAGATGAGCCAGGCGCGCGGCCAGGGAGCCCTTGACCGATCCTGGAAACGAGCGGTTCAGGTCACGCCGGTCAGGCAGATAGCGGGATTGATGGATTAATCCGTAGACATTCACAATCGGTACAGCGACAAGGGTGCCGCGAAGCCGTTTCAGCGCCGGTTGATTCAAAAGCCGACGGACAATTTCGGTGCCGTTCAGTTCGTCACCGTGCAGGGCGGCGCTGACGAATAATCGCGGGCCGCTTTTTGCGCCGCGAACAACGTGCACCGGTAGGTTCAGCGGAGTGTGTGTGCAGAGCGGCGGCAGAGGCAGCTCAATCAGGCGACGACTTCGCAGTGGTATGGTTTCACCGCCGATAACAAAGTCGTTAGTCATGCTCGTCAGCCCTTACCACGTGTTCTGCTGCGTGAACTGCGATTGGCCACCTCGCTGACCCGCTTTTCCATATACTCGATGATCATGCCGGCGACGTCCTTGCCGCTGGCCATTTCGATACCCTCGAGTCCGGGGGAGGAGTTGACCTCCATGACCACAGGACCATGATTGGAGCGAAGCAGATCCACGCCGCACACTTCGAGCCCCATGATTTTTGCAGCGCGCACGGCGGTTGCACGCTCTTGCGGGGTCAGTCGGATCAGACTCGCGCTGCCGCCACGGTGCAGGTTCGAGCGAAATTCACCTGCCGGCCCCTGACGTTTCATGGCCGCAACGACCTTGTTCCCTACGACGAAACAGCGCAGATCAGCCCCGCCTGCTTCCTTGATAAATTCCTGTACCATGATATTGGCTTTCAACCCCATGAAGGCTTGTATGACACTCTCGGCCGCCTTTTTCGTTTCTGCAAGAACAACGCCGATCCCCTGGGTGCCTTCCAGCAGCTTGATGACAACGGGCGAGCCGCCGACTTGATTTAGCAGGTCCTGGATGTCGTCCGGGTTATGGGCAAAGCCGGTCACGGGCATACCGATGCCCTTTCTCGCCAGCAGTTGGGCAGATCGCAGCTTGTCACGTGAGCGGGTGATAGCTACAGATTCGTTCAATGGGAAGACGTTCATCATTTCAAACTGGCGCAGCACTGCCGTGCCGTAAAAAGTCACCGAGGCGCCGATGCGGGGAATCACTGCATCGAAACCATCCAGTTCTTCACCACGATAATGAACTGTCGGCTTCAGAGAGGTGATGTTCATATAACAGCGCAGGACATCGATCACCCTGATTTCATGCCCCCGCGTTTCAGCAGCCTCGATCAGCCGCTTTGTCGAATAGAGTTTTTTGTTCCTGGAAAGAAGGGCTATCTTCATCTGGTGCTCCTCTGCGTTATTGTCTCGCGATATGCCGCGATCTCTTTTGCTGTTGTTTTTCCAAATCTGTAGGAAGTTGACGAATCAACCAGAAAATTCCCTTTCAATGCAGTACGGCCGAGCAACATGCGAAACTTCATGCTGTCCCTGTTTGTCAGGGTTATCTCTGCAGGCCAGGTCACTGTTCCCAGTGATAATCTTGTTTCGATGACATAGCGGTCCTCTTTGTGTCCACCTGAGTCGGTGACTGTCCTGAGATCCTTCACAGGCGCTTTACAATCCACTACGGCGTCACTGTTTCCTTGCAGCGGGTGAATACCAAAACGTACCCATTGCACGTCATGGTAAAGGAATGGATCGACGTAGAATGCATGCAGCGCCGAGGTCCTGGCGCCTGTATCGATTTTTGCCTTGATATGCAGAATACCGAGGTCGGGAAGTTTGAGCCATTCCCGCCAGCCTATCAGCACAAGATTTCTCGATTGATCATTCATCGGCCTGGATATCCCCACCTTTACAAAACATCAACTCCAGAAACGGCATAATCATTGTACACTTGCCATTTCGCAGGGTACCACAATTCTATTTTTGGGAGCATTACAGATGGTAGAGACTATGACCCATATTGAACAAAGCATGGAGCCGATTGATCGCGTCATTAAACTGCTCGATGTTGAAGATTTCAAGACGCTCTCGACGCTGCTTGCATCACAGGAACCTGCAGAGATAACACGCCTGTTGGAGTCCCTGCCAGACCCCAAGCGCGCCATGTTGTGGAAACTGCTGCCTCAGGGGATCACCGGAGATGTGTTGGCTAATCTCGGTGAAATAGCACGTATCTCCCTGGTAGACACAATCTCCCAAGACGATGTGGTGAATGCGACAGCGACATTGGAAACCCAGGATCTGGCGGATGTGATCGAGACGCTGCCGGAGGAGATCAGTGATGCCATCCGCGAGTCACTGGATTATCGTGGCCTGCGCAATCTCGAGGCCACGCTGGCCTTTCCCGAGGACTCCGCCGGTCGCCTGATGGATACCGAGGCAGTGGCGGTGCGCGCCGATGTCGACCTGGAAACCGTGTTGCGCTACCTCAGGAGAAGAGAGTCTCTGCCCGTTCATACCGCCGCCCTCATGGTAGTCGACCGAAAGGGCCGTTTTCAGGGTGAGTTGCCGATCTCATCTCTGTTAACGCGCCAGCCTGATAGGCAAGTCTTGGATGTCATGAGTCCGGATGCCGAGCGGGTAAGACCCGATATGAAGCAGAGGGACCTGGCTATCCTTTTTCGCGATCGTGATCTGATCTCAGTCGCTGTGGTTGACGAGGACGAAATACTCATTGGCCGTGTGACGATCGATGACATTGTTGACATCATGCAGGAGGAAGCTGATCACCAAATACTAGGTGCCGCAGGTCTTGATGAGGCTGAGGATCTTTTTGCTCCCGTACTGCCCAGTGCGCAGCGCCGTGCCTTATGGCTTGGCATTAACCTGGGAACGGCATTTCTTGCCGCCTGGGTGATCGGCTTGTTCGAGGCGACGCTGGACAAGGTTGTAGCTCTGGCGATTCTCATGCCAATCGTCGCCAGCATGGGCGGCATTGCCGGCAGCCAGACCCTCACGCTGATCATCCGTGGCTTGGCATTGGGTCATATCAGCTCTAGCAACACCCGCTGGCTGGCCTACAAGGAGATCGCTATCTCTGTGCTCAATGGCATCGTCTGGGCGTTAGTGGTGGGCGTAATATCCTACTTCTGGTTCCATGATGTACGCATCAGCGGTGTGCTGGGTGCCGCCATGGTGATCAATATGCTGGCAGCCGCCTTCTCAGGTGTGGTGATCCCCCTGCTTATGAAGAAATCTGGCATCGATCCCGCGCTGGCAGGGTCGGTCGTGTTGACAACTGTGACAGATGTGATCGGCTTTATGAGCTTTCTGGGGCTTGCGACTATTTTCCTACTATGAGTACAGAGCGATCGGTCGAGGCTTCACAATCTTTCATGCTCAATGGGTGACCGGCTGCTCATTGCTGCTCTCTGCCGAAGATCATGCAAACGTCGTTGTTGGCCAGTTCACCAAAAGCGCTTGAGTATTAAGTAGATCGTGGCAAACATAGCTAGCTCCAAGGCTAAATCCCACTCTGCCCCAATAGGTCAACTCCTCTTTTCTTGCAGCGAAACCAATTCTTATAACATCACTTGGTGTTTGAATATTGAATTCAATATAGTTGGGGAATTCCTCTAAGGTTTTGTGATCAAGTATTTTTTTCAATTCCACCAAATTCTGTAGGCTGTCCGAGCATATCATCGAGACGATCAAAAGGGACTCCTGCAGAAACACCAAGCTTATGTGACAAATACAAAAATTCACCCTGTGCAATTTCATAAAGAAAATGACTGCAAGGTCTGAATTCTTCCTCAGATGAAGAATCTGCACGTTTACCACAGAAGGGACAGAAAATTGGCTGTTGATGCCAACACCATAGAGCCGCATCCCTTCCACCTGGATGATTTTTCACGTTTTTTACTCAGCCTGTCTACCGGGCAGCCTTTCGAAAAAGTAAACCAGGTATCTCCATCTATACCACAAAGAGTAAAAAGACCTAAGACGGTGTACTCAGATATGCGCCTTTTCTACGACGAACCAGTACCAGCACAACACGGCCAATGCCGCCACGGTAAATGGATAAGCCCAGATTGTAATGCTATGGATGCGCCGTGCCAGGTCCACTTTGCCCACCACCTCCATCCTTCTGAATATGACATTCGTGATGACCACGAGGCTGCTGAAGATGAAGGTGATCAGCACGATGGCATCCATGAAGGTCATGTATCCAAAACGCGGAAGATCGCCTGAAATAGTGAAATTGAAGGCGACGAAAATGAGCAGATTGGCCCCGGCAATATCAATGCGCTTGCCAAAGTCCAGGAGACCAGAATGATGATGGCAAGCGGCACAAAAATCCTGAGTATGTAGTAATTCAGATGCCTCTAACCCGCGAAGCCAAAGGAGAAATATGATGACGATTGGCCAGTAATCCCTTTACCTTCGGAAATATTCATCCACCTTTCATCGAAAATCCACTCCTCTTATCCGGGCTGGTCTCCCAGGTGGCTGAACTCCTCGAGAGGGACGAAATGCATGAATCCTTTGGGTAAAACGGAGCGCACATGGACGAAGAATTTCTGCGAATCGAATGGATACTGAACAAAGTCGAACTCCGTCGCCTGCAATTGCACAGTAATACGTTCACTGTAGCTCACGTGGCCATCACTGAAGACGATGAGGCCAGAGTTCTGGGTGAAACGCCTTCCCTGCTGGTTGTGGATCGTAAAGATCGGTGCAAAGATGTTGTTGTCAACAGTGAACTTAACGAACTGCTCGCGGTTATAGATACGAAAAGGGCGGTCATGCCCGCGCCTGGTAACTCCACGTTGGAGGATCCGATGGAGTAGCGGAGGCGCAATCTCGCCTTCGTCTACTTGCCGAGTTGGCGTCCCAACGCACCACCGGCGCCAGCTCCTACTGCAGCACCGCCGACACCACCTGTTGAAGCCCCTACCGCACCCCCTACAGCACCACCTACAGCAGCCTCATTCTTTCCCTTGCCCTTGGTTGTGACAGCAGCTCCCGTAGCTCCACCCAGAGCGCCACCGATGACCTTGCCGGTGCTTCCGCCGATACTTTTTCCTATCGCCGCTCCGGCAGCGCCCCCGGCAGCACTACCAACCGCTGTCTTGGCGGTGCTGTCTCGAGCTTCCGCATTCGTGAGCAAGAGGCCGCTACACAAGCCAATGACAACCAGGGTGTATTTCTTCTTCATGACAAACCTCGAAATATTGATAGTATTCATTACAAGTTTAACCGAAATATCCGCATCATCGCGAATCATATCCTGGTGCGAACCGGACTTGTCGAGTGTGGCTGATAGGCAAGCAGAATTGAATTGATGCAACAGTGCTGCCCACGGAGCCTCTACATGCCGGACCGGTACCCGTATCTCCCCGACAGGTGGCAGTCAGTTCGCCAACTTTCTAATCAGGCTGATAATCACCACCAGTATAACTGCGCCAACGGTTGCGGATAGAAGTGTCGCGGTAAGACCGCTGCCGACGGTTATTCCAAGTTCGGCAAAGATATATTTGCCGACAAAAGCTCCGAGGATACCGACGACAATATTTACAATCAGCCCAAATCCGCCGCCTCTCACGATAAGGCCGGCCAACCAGCCGACAACCGCACCCAAAGCCAGTATGATCAAAATTGATTCAAGTTCCATTTTGTTGTCCTGCGTGGAATAGTTGTGTATTGATGTCGCTGCCTACGGAGACAGCTTCTCCGCCTTTGGCGCTTGCCAGCTCTTCATCTTCTCCAGATCCGGCACATAAACCCGCAATACTACGCTCATGTCCTCGTCTTTGCGGTTGATCGGCAGCCAATTCTCCTCGGGCACGCCCTCGGGCTTTTCGGCGGCGATATAGACCTCGATCCCACCCTTCTCGTCGAGCTTCATGCCGGCGTTCTCGCCAACGCTGTACTTCTTTTGGTCGTTGGGGATGAAGAATCCGTTGTTGAGGTCGTACAGCGTTATGGACCAGAACACCTCGGTAGGCGGCATTTCATCCGCCGCCATGCGAATGACATAGTCTTTATTGGCGTTCAATGGCTTACCGTCGGAAGTTATCACACTCGGATAGACCGCCTCGACAGCCGGCAGGCCGATCGGGCCACCGATGGATTGGAAAAGCAGCAACTCCAGGGTCATGTTCCCCTTGGTCAGGAACTTATCGAAGAGTTCCTTCCTGGCGAACTCCTTGTCTGTGATCCTGGCCAACTCTTCAGCGGAGATTCGTTCGCTGGCCTTACGGATCTTCGGTCCGTCTATCTTCGCTACCTTGGCGGGATCGTAGGGCTGGCCCGGAACGACGCCCAGAGGCTCGTAGGCCGCCAGGATCGCGTTGTCGAGTTCGTCGTTCGGGTCGAAGGTGGTGTGATTGAAGACAAACTGCATCACTTCCAGCAGGTTGTTTTCGAAGACGTCTGCGTCACTCTCGCCAACCGCCGGGAGTTCGGACTCATCAACTGGAGTGGCTGCGCCCCCACGGAACTCCGAGAGCGTGACGACCTTCACTTGTTCCATCTGCCCGGTGATACGCTTGAATCGTTGCTGGTCCTTGGCATGGGGCATGATTCGCAGGATCGCCGAGGTGAAGTCGCCGGTGGACTCGAAAATCCGATCGATTCCATCAACCGGCTCGCCTTTGTAGCCCTCGGTGCGTGCCGTGTAGAAGAGTACCTTCTCGGGTTTATCAAAGTCGCCAAGACGGCTTGCCATCGGCACGTTGACGTAGTGATCGTAGCCGGTAACCATCAGCGATACATAGTCAGAGTCGAATGCCGGCATCTCGAGGACCACTGGGTCGTTGCGCAGGTCCAGCATGCAAGCGATGTAAAGCGTGTCATTGTTGGGCCGTGCGATGTCTTGCATGGTGTGGTCCTTGAGCGCGGTATCGGCATCACAAGCATTCCATCTTCCCTGCTTCAGTGCGGATTTGTTGTTGACGTTGTACATGGCAACGTACTGGTAGGAGCGCTTAACGAGGTTATCCACATCCTCGTCGGTGAGCTCGAGGGCGGATGCCGGAGTCGTGAGGCAAAACGCCGCGACCGCTGCTGCAATTAGCATTTTAGAAAATGTATTCATCTTTAATCTTGCTGGTTGAAATGTTGGTGCAGGCCCGCACCTGCACGTGATTCGGGATCAGACAACCCGGTGGAAGCGTCAGCGCCTTCTCCGAATTGCCCGCTTCTTACATGTGATCCTGGACCAGCGAGGCCCTTGGCACGACAACCGCCTTTGCAGGATCGTAGCGGTCGAACG
>JBGCEN010000513.1:0-22170 GCA_045106435.1 Rhodothermales bacterium | reverse complement strand
GTAGACCTGGTACCCGGCGCCGGCCATCTTGTACATATGCCTTCGCATATCTACTGGCGCGTCGGGCGTTATGCAGATGCCTCTAAAGTAAACGAGATGGCAGCAGCTGTAGATGAGGCATACATCGCAGCCTGTAATGCACAAGGGTTCTATCCTGCGGCGTACTACCCGCACAATATCCACTTCTTGTGGGCTGCGTCCAGCATGGAAGGACGAAGTAAAATTGCCATCGAAGCAGCACGCAAGGTAGCAGCCAATGTACGCATTGAGATGATTGAGGAATTCCCCGGCGTCGAGTTCTTCAATACCATTCCCCTGTTGGCCTTGACGCAGTTTGGGCAATGGGATGAAGTCTTGGCTGAGCCGGCGCCGCCCGAAAACTTCGAGTTCTCAAATGGCATATGGCATTACGTGAGGGCTACCGCATTTGCCCGCAAAGGTAATATCGACGCAGCCAGAGCTGAACATGCAAAACTAACTCCGCTTCGCGAGGCTGCAGATGTCAAGCATCTCGATACGATCTATTACCCTGCAACATCACTCCTGACCATTGCAGATGCACTGGTGCTTGGAGAAATTGCGATGGCTGAGGAGAAATTTAATGAGGCCATCGCCCACTTCAATGTCGCCGTAGAGACCCAGGATCAGCTACCGTATACCGAACCGCCGTTCTGGTATTATCCTACGCGGCAAACACTTGGTAAAGCACTCATTGCAAACGGAGATATCGCTGAAGCAGAAGTGGTTTACCGGGCCGACCTAGAGCAATACCCGAGGAACGGCTGGTCGATGTTTGGCTTAATCCAAACGCTTGAAGCGCAAGGAAAAGACGCAACCGATATACAGCAGCGGTTTGATAATATCTGGGCCCAGGCAGATGTTGAACTGACCGCCTCAAGGTTCTGATTTTAGCGGAACGCCTCCCGTTCCTTTGAATATCCAACAAGGAACGCCCAATTTCGAAGGAATTAAAAAACACTTCGAAATTGGGCGTTCCTTGTTGGATATTCAACATTCAAGGTTTTGTCGACTAGACAAAACCGCACAGCCCTGTCCAGCATCGATGACACATTAGGATCCTTCTCTTTCCATTTCGGCCTATAATAGCACATGGCCTAATTTCTGCTTTCTTACGAGTTACCGGGCGCACTTCTTATTCATCCCCTCCCCAACCG
This sequence comes from Rhodothermales bacterium, assembly GCA_045106435.1. Taxonomy (GTDB): domain Bacteria; phylum Bacteroidota; class Rhodothermia; order Rhodothermales; family JAHQVL01; genus JBCCIM01. The sequence goes on along the minus strand of JBGCEN010000513.1, from coordinate 20,995 downwards.
TTTGATCGCCATGAAAACTGCTACAAGAAAAGCTACGCTATACGTTGTCTTTATTTTTCTTTGCCAACCCTTCCTTGCCCTTGCCGCCCCTCTGCCAGACGATGAGATCCAGCCTGGTGACTTACTGTTTTTCTGGATCAGCGAAAAAGGCCGGCACGTGGGTATCTATCTGGGAGATGATGTCTTCTTTCACGCATCTACTTCCGAAGGGGTCACCCTCAGCAAACTCAACGCCGATTACTGGCGCTACCGGCTCATTTCAGTACGACGCGTCAATCATCGCCTGACGGCCAGTCAGTTAAAAAAAGCTTATAACCGCTACGACAACGCCCTGTACAAATTTGGCAGCGAAGGCCCTGACCGATTTGATTGTTCAGGGCTGGTTCAGCGCGTATTCAAAGAACACGGCGTTCAGTTGCCCCGCACAACCAAAGTGCAGCTTCGAACGGGCAAGAAAATCATGTCGGGACGTGACTACCTTTTGAAGAATCGGCCGTAAATGATCTGCCTTTGTAGAAGGTCGTCAAGCCCGCGCCGGCCCCAAAGCCTTCAACCACAACAACCCGAAACCTTGAACACTAAACCCGGAACGCGTCACAGATAAACATCTGTGACGCTCCCCTATTTCGTCAACAGCATCTTTTGAACGCGTATTTCATTGTTGACCCGCATATGGTAGAAGTATACCCCCGAGGCTAAGTCGGCGGCATCCAGCAAGAAGTTGTGGGTGCCGGCTGACATTTCCTCATCAAGCAAAACACGCACACGCCGGCCCAGGATATCGTACAGCTCCATATACGCATGGGTGTTTTCGGGCAAGTCAAAACGGATGGTCGTCGTTGGATTGAAGGGGTTCGGGTAGTTTTGATACAAAGTAAATTCCCCGGGAAGCGCTCCGTATCCTTCATAAGCTGTACTGGCTGCGAAGGTTATGTAAGCTGATTCGTCAACATTCAGATACGCTTCAAGGTATTCCCCTGCAGTACTATGTGTTAATGGAATAACCAACGGATCTGAGAATGCCTGGGTATCATCTACCAGCAAATACTCCGCGCGCGTGCCGGCTGGCATCATAACTTTCAGGGAATCTATATCTCCAGTCTCTTGAATGAACCATGTCCGAGTCATCTGATAAGGTGCCTCAAACAAATCCGTAGGCAGATTGATCGCGAGGGGTTCATCGTTGTGGCCCCAGAGAACAAAGCTGTTATCTGCAACAAATGTCGTAGAATCTAGCGTAGTTGCTGGCCTCGAAAGCATCAACACATTGTCGGCACCGGCTGCTTTTGCAGTTGTTTGCAATAAACCGAACGCATCATCCCGACCAATGCCGGCGACACCTGCGCCAAAATCAGCAAGTTGTGACCTGTCCCACAGCGTATCCCCTGTTGTACTGATATAGGTTTGCTCGAAAGGAATGCTGTATTTGAGAGCCAGATAGGTAGCAACCATACCAGATTCTGTCTCGGAAGGCGTCTGGAAAGTAGCCATCAATTCTGCGACCATACCCGTGGTAAACGGGATCTCCCCGAGCAACAGATTTGCTTCACTGTTATAAGACATAGCTGAAACCGGAGGAGCGTCTTCCGTCCCTTCAATGGTACCTGAAGCACTGCCTCCGTCGCTATTCGTATTCATTCGGAGGACAAAATTGTTACCCGGCGCTGTACCTGTCGCCTCATCAGCGATGATGGCCCACACCGTTGCACTATCCAAATCCTCTTTGCCAAAAATCCCTCCCTCGATACGCATACGGGCATCTTCTCCAACAAATTGTATCGCTGGATATCCATTGATTGCATTATCAATAAACATGGGCGGTGTGTCTGCAAGCGCAGTAAATCCATGCCGGCTTTGATCGAGCCATACGTGCACTGCGTTATTTGCTTCGGCAAACTCCGTGACGTGGGGATCTGCGTAAGCATCTACAGAGGCCATCAACCAGAAATCCAGCATGCTCGCCAGATTCAACGTATTTATTTTACCCAATGCCGTATCCGTCCCATTAAAGCGCAGGACCCGGTTATGATTATGATCTGTAACCCATACGTAATCGTTGCTTTCATCAATCAACACATCATTCACGGCATTGAACGAGTTATTATCTACTGCGCCGTCGCGGGAGGTAAAAGAAGGTTGACCAATGACGCCATCAGCATCTGCACCGTTGGCTTTGCTGGCTGCATTGTGAAACCATATCACGCGGTCTCCCCAGCGATCTGCAACCCAGAGCCGGCCGTTATTATCCACATCGAGCCCAGCATCCGGCCATTGCAGGGTATTTGCTGCGGTACCCGTACCCTGAACGGTTCGCCACGAGGTAAAATCAGGCTGACCAAGTACGCCGTCTGCTGCTGCACCGTTGGCCTTACCAGCGGCTGTGTCAAATCGCAAGACCCGGCTATTTCCTGAATCGGCTACCCAGAGCACGCCGTCCTGGTCGACACAAATGCCTGAAGGGTACACAAACGAATCAGCATCTGTATTATCCTTCCACATGCGACTGCTTGATGTAAACGAGCCCTGTCCCAACACACCATCCGCAGCTGCGCCATTGGCTTTGGCTGCAACATTATCATACCGAAGCACGCGGTGGTTGAGCCAATCTGATGCCCAGAGGTTGCCACTGTCATCCACGTAAAGGTCCATTGGCCGGCTTAACGAATTGGCCGCTGCAGTTGTCAGGCGATTTGCATCATTAGACGTAAAATCGGCCTGCCCAAGCACGGCGTCGGCTGCAGCGCCATTGCTGGCATTTTCGGCATTGTCGAACCGTAGGATGCGGTTGTTGCGATAATCTGCGACATACAGTGCGCCGGCGCTGGATACAAAGACGCCGTGTGGCTCGTAGAGGGTATTCGCAGCCGCTGTTCCGCCCCGATTGGCATCTGAAGAGGTAAAGTTCGCCTGCCCCAGCACGGCCTCTGCGTTGCTTCCATTTTGTGCGGCATTGGCAGAAGACCAGCGAAGGACCCGGTTGTTGTCTGTATCCGATACAAACAATTTACCGGTTGGCCCAATCGCGAGAAAAGAAGGGCCGTCAACGGTTGCAGCAGAAACGCCGCCCGTGTTTGCGCCACTTCGATTTAAATTAGATTGCCCGATGACACCTGCAGCAGCCTGTCCGTCTGCAAGAGGCGCATCAGTTGTACCCGCGACGTAATCCGTGAGCAACATCACGTAATCACCATCTTCGATATCAACAGAGGTAAAGGTAGCAATGTCCGATGCAAAGCTGGACGCCCTGATGAGTTGTCGCGAGCCGTTGGTTGGATCTGAATCAGTATCCAGTACCAGATAGAAATCTTGCGCCTCTGTGCCGGTAATTGTAAGGCCCGTCAAATCAAATTGTACTTCTAGGGTACCAGACTCGTTGGTTTCTTCCGCAAGCCAGGTACGCCCCAGTATCTGCCCCGTCGTTGCACTGATTGTTATGGGACTTTCTGTGAGACCACCGGTGTCGTGACCAAGCATCAGAACAGACAAGTCCGAGCTGAAGGTGTTTGCATTCGAGGCATTGTCTGCTGCCAGCCCGCCGAGGGCAAACGACAGGATATCAGCAGTGGTCTGTTTCTGGTTAAGAGATGATTCATCATCCCGGGCAATCCCAATAACATCATTATGATAAGTTGAATTGGCTCCGGCATCCCATAGGGTTGTACCATCCGAAGCTACATAATCATGGCCGGCAGTAATCCCGTACTTTATTGCCAGGTAAGATTGCACTTTTTCACGATCTGTAGTCGATAAGGTAGCGGTATATCCAATCACCTCTGCAATACTGCCATGCCAATACCGGCTTAATTGAGTGTCTCCAAGTTCAATCCCATTTGCAATTGTGGCAGATGCCGTAGCTTCTACCAGTAACATCTGTGGTACATTATTGTGCGCCGGATTTGTTGACAAGGTACCATTATGCCATCCCTGCCCCGTTGTGTTAGTAAAGTCACCGGTATTCCCAGGTACATTCCAGTTTGCACCGCTTGTATCACACAAACGGATACCTTCATCGTTACTCCCTACTTCGCTGAAGGGATTATCACAGTTATCAGGATTATCAGGATCCACAACGATGGCAACAGTTTGTAGTGAAATACTACTCGTATTTTCCAGGCGCCGGTCCGAGCCATCTGCATTTATGATTTCCGGGTTATAGTTCAGCCCATCCGCATCATATGTGTAGGGTGCTGCGCCACCGTCTGAGAAGTTGTAATTATTACTACTTTGATCAGCCCACGTGGTAACATCAGAACCACTGGTTGATATGCCGGCATCAGCCTTCAGCCACAAAGCTAAATTTTCCTTTACGCCACCAGGCCCAACCAAATTAGCCCCAAAAGTAAAGAACGCGCCATCTGCAAAATCCACCGTAGTACTCATCGTACCATCGCCGTTATCTGTTAGCGCTGTTTCTGTAGGAGATGTCAAGGCGCTACTGCTACTTACGATCAGATGCGTGGCGCCATAGGAATCCGGAATTTGAATCTCTACCGTACCTACAGTGCCGGTCTCCTCCACCGTCCAGATTCGGGCCATACGCGTGTTCGTGCTGCTACCGCTAAAGTCTGTGGCTACGCTGGCGCTCGCATTGTCGTGTCCCCAAACCATGAAGTTCACATCAGTACTGAACGTATTGGCATTCGAAGCATTATCAGCTGCCAATGTGCCCAGCCCAATTTCTAAAATTCCGCCGCTTTGGCTGGTTGATTGTTTCTGATTAAGGGCCGAGTCATCATCGCGGCCGATGCCGGCTACATCGTTGTGGTAGGTTGTATTGGCGGTGGCGTCCCAGAGGGTTGTGGCATCAGAAGCGAGGTAATCACTACTGATAGAAATCCCGTATTTAATGGCCAGGTAAGACTCAATCTCTTCAAAATTAGCAGAAACATCATCGCTATACACAATGAGTTCACTTAACTCAAAAAGCCCACCAGCTTGATCGTTCACATATGCTTCACCAATCGAATACGTAGCCCCACCATCCGTGTCAATCCCTTGCGTTGTAGCTACCGGTGTGCCGGCTACCGCATTCAAGAAAGTGGTATACTGCGTACCTGTATAACTGGAGGTGACCAGTGACCATGTCGTGGCATCTGCAGCTGCCCCTGACGAATTAGCGAGCAAATTACTCGTAAAACTATCGTCCAATGTTGTCCAGGGTGAGCTTGAATTAGCTCTCGCAATACGATGCTCTGTCCCATGACCCGAAAGATTAAAGACTGATTCAAAATCACCTGATCCTTCATCTACAAGCACTGCAAAAATGGTTAGCGTATTGTCGTCATCCAGATTTAGATTACTTGTACCCCGAAGGTCATCCGTGGCAGCATCCCATTCTAGAGAAGGATTGAAATTTACGCCGGCTGTACTTTCAGTAACCGTACCGTCGCCAGCAGATGCGTCGTTGCTGTTTGTGCTTTGATCTGCCCAGGTGGCCACGTTTCCGGAAGACAGCGTGACACCGGCATCTGCTTTGAGCCATAATTCAAGATTGGTATCTATGCCACCCGGTGCAGTAATCGGCTCCGGCCTGTCCAGCATTGACGTGTAATATCCATTGCCGTGTGTGCCAATGGCGATGTATCCGTCACTGTTTCGGATGTCAATCATATCCACGACCACATTACCGATCGTAGTAGCACCTTCCTGCGTCCACACGGTTGATGTGCCATTCAGCGTTGTGGTTGAATACAATCCTGTGCTGGTGCCCACAAAATATTGCGAATCCGTTCCCGATATTTTCCCGATTTTGATCGATCGAACAGAAGGGCCACTGCCGCTCCCATCCGCGTTCTCTTCGAGTGAACCACTCACGTTTGTCCAGTTCGCGCCGGCGTCATCCGAGTAAAAAACACTCTGAACCGAGTAATTCGAAAACACCACGGCAACCTGATCCGCGTTTTCGGGATGCACCGCAATACTGCTGACATAAGCACTGCCAGGAAAGAGTCCGGACGTGACATCCACTGCTGTAGGACTCCCCGTATCTGCATTGTCGATCCGATATACCTTACCTACAGATGTGCCATAGTATACCCTGTGATCCGGATTTGACTCCGATGCAATCACAGCACTGATCACGCCCCCGCCACTAATCGTTGTATTGGCTAGTGTCTGCCACCCGATGGTATGGGTTGAACTTTGATAATTGGGAATACTCGACAGGCTCGTATTTCTATGCATCTGCTGGCTCCCAGGCAAGTACATGATTTCGCTATCATTGGGGTCAAGCACATACGGGTGGATAAAGAGATAGGAGGATTCAAGACTGGTAGAAGCCAGAGCCCATGAGGTCAATTGGTTCGATGCATTGTAGGTGAGCCGGTAAATTTGACCATTTTGAAAGGAGGCATATCGAAGATCTCCATCGTTCCACAATGAAACGAAAGCACCATCGCCACCCCATATTTCTTCCCCAAGTGTTGATGCATCCGGGTCATCGACAAACCAGGTCCCATTGTCCTGCGTACCGCCCAGGAGCGCCATGTTGCTGCTAGACGTATGATCAACTGCAACGGAGTAAAACTGGCCGCTCAGGTACCCCCGATTCAACGAGGTCCAGGACACTTCGGCGGCTAAATTATCATTTGTACGATGTACCCCACCGTCGCTACCGGAATACATGATGTCCGGATCTGAAGGAGAGAATGTGACAATATGCTGGTCTGCATGATGTGGGCCAGACCAGTCATCCGTCCCCCCTGAGTATCCTCCAATCCAATCGGAATTTGTGGTTTGAAAACCGTCCCGTGAACGGTACAGCGAAGTACCGCCAATAAAGACGGTTGCCTCATCATCAGGCTTGACCGCAATGTGCAAATCATAGCCTCCTTGAGAGTCAAATACAGCATTCTGGAAAGAGCCAAAATCAGGAATATTGGCAGATCGATTCACCCAGGTTGTTGTGGAATGCGTGTATTTCCAGAGCGAGTGATCGTACGTGCCGGCGCCGGGTGAGTTTGTGATGGTGTAGAGCACATCTTCATTTGAAGGCGCAAGCGCGAGTGCAGTACGCGCGGAGCTACCAGCCCAACCACCAGCCGTAATATCGGTCCAGCTAATCCCGTCCGTTGATCGCCAGATGCCAGAATTTGTCCCGGTGAGTGCTGCGTAGAGGACTCCAGTTGACGAAATGACGATATCGGTGTAGAGTGCACCCGAACTGGACAGCACCTCGGTCCAGGTAATCCCTCCGTTAACACTCCGATAGATGCCGGAATACACCGCGGCATACACTTCATCCTCGGCGGGATTGGAAGCATCGGTTACAACCCGCCACACAAAATCCATTTCCTGATCAAAAGACTCAGGCCTGTCCGTAGAAGTACTGGAGAGCAAGGTCCAGGAGTCTCCGCCATCAATGGATTTATAAATACCGTCTCCGTAAAAATAAGCGCCGGAAGCGGACGTACTGTTACCTGAAAGCTCACCGGTGCCTGCATACCAGGTGTCTGTCTCGCCGACACGCGTATCCTGTGTGAGTGATGTAACACTCAACAGTTGTGTGGGCGTAAGGGTTTGACTCCAGCTTGCTCCTCCATCGGTGGATTTCCAGATACCACCGGATACTGCGCCGGCGATAATCGTGTTGTCGTCGGTGACGTCTACCGCCAGCGCCCTCGTACGGCCTCCTAACGTATCAGGACCAGCTTGCTCCCAAACAATCGCCGCCCGCTTCTTTGCCCCTTGTGATTGCTCGGCCATTTGCCGGGAGAATACCAATTCTTCTCGCTTTATACCGGAGGGGATGTCACCAGTTGCCGGATTTTTGGTCCGTTCAAACTCCCACCGCGACCGGGCTTCAGGCGTGTTGGTCGGCGCTTTAGGGGGCGCTGGATGGTTTACAGGGAGAGATAGGTATAATATCCCCAACAGGGCTACACATAGGAAACCCGCAAAAACAGTGAGTAATCGCATGAGTGTGGTAATAGTAGAGCGATGGATAGCAAATGATGGTTTGCCAGATAGGTAGATATATCGCCCCTAAACCGGTATCAATAAGTGAAAGAGAAGAATTACCTGGGAGTACTCCGGGAAGAATATTGGGCAACAAAACCAATCCGCTTATCTTTTTCATTCAGTAGCCGATTAACCTGAAAAGCTCTAAAACTGCACGCTGTATGAGAATGGGTAGCTCTATCCGCAAATACTACTCAATCCAGATCATTTGGCTTGATATATTCCGTCTTGCCAGGAGATAATCTTTCACACTCATCAATTTCATTTGTAAAGCCATGATCGATGTTGGAGGCTACAATCAGAGCTTAAAGATGCTTCAAGCCTTCGCCAATACGAATCACCAAATGGGTGTCCGGCAGCAGCGGTTGTCTACGGGTAATTCTATCAACAGCGCTGAGGAGGATCCTGCCGGGTTAAGCATTGCAGCCAAGCTCGAGTCGCGTATCAGAGGACAGGCTCAGGCGCTTGCAAATATTGGAGATGCCAAAAGTTTACTGGCGACAAAAGAACAAAACCTCTCCACCGTCCAGGAAATCCTGCTGACCATTCAGGAAAAGGCAACGCAGGCAGCAAACGACACGCTTGATACCCAGGCCAGACAGCTCATCACACGAGAACTGCAATCGCTTGGAGAAGAGATCACTACGGTACTAACAACTGCAACATTTGGCGACCTGTCGCTCGACACTTCTTTGCCCTTTTCATTTCAAATTGGAGAAGACGCGAGCAGTACTTTTGTCGTTCAAAACAGTGATGAAGATGTCCGAACGCTGAGCTTTGGCAATCTCAATGATGGTATTGCCTCATGGGACTCGCTCACCGGGACGGGCTATATCATGTATTCCGAACAAGATATCCATTCCCGCTTTGGTGCCAATCCTGCATTCAATACCGCTGAAAATCTTGTAGCGGTTGTAAACCAGGGTGGACAGTGGTATTGGAGTGCATGGGGTGGGTTAACACCCTTCACTCCAACCAGTACAGATCAACTGTTGGCAGAAGTCGATTTTGATGCAGATACCGTACAAAATCTCGCCGGCACAGATACCAAAATAGATGGCATTGATGCCGGCTATGAAAGCGGAGACCTCGTGGTTACCCCCAATCAGTTTGGCGATCCGGCTGCTGCTTCTGCAGATGACTTTCACGTGCAAGGCACCTCCGTCATCATCCCCCCTGCTACCCTCGCGGATGAACTGGCGTTTACCAATGCACAATTAACCGTTTCAACTTCAACTGCCGCTCGGTCATTATTAGGCGACGTGGAAACCGCCCTGAACACACTAAGCTCCGAGATACAGACCATAGGAGAATACCAACAAATCCTTACGTTCAAAAGTGATTTCCTGACCACAAAGACCATCAATGAATCTTCAGCCCGAAGCAGAATCATCGATGCGGATTTTGCCAAAGAGCAGATTGAAATAGTAAAACTGGGCATCATGCAAAGCACAGGTATTGCAGCGTTGGCACAAAACGTGGAGAATCAAAACCTGGTGCTGCAGTTGTTGTAATCTAGCTGTTTAAGAGCCTGCCAGCAGCTGTTTTAAAAAGCCCGGAAGGCAGGGCAATCCAAGTACATGTCATATTGGACGAAGTGACTTCAGATCGTTGATTAGAAAGTGCTAACCTAATAAAACAAAGCCGCACCAAACCCGTCGGGTTTAATAGATCATTGGATACAACGTCCCGTACTTTCAAGTAGCACAACATAGGCCCAGCGTCCAGAAACCCAACGGGTTTAGCTTCAGGTTTTACCAGCCGGTTTAATAGATAGCCAGGGGCCTCTACCATGCCTCAACAGGTTGCACGTCCCTCTTTCACGCCAATCTGGTTCAACGAAAGCACACGGCACAATCACACCGGCGCATCCTGTCATCATCTATAATTTCCATAAACTGGGCAATGCAATTGCCGCTGGTATAAGGTAATTTACAGACGCACCATTTATTACTGCAATTTCTTTAAAAACATCACTATGTTGTAAGTACTCCAACCAACTTTAAGCTCGAAATACCTATGCCAATATTCAACCTTTCAGTCAACGGAAAAAACGTCGAAGTAGACGTTGCGGCTGATACGCCGATACTCTGGGTCTTACGCGATCATCTCCAACTGGTGGGCACAAAATTTGGCTGTGGTATCGCTCAATGCGGTGCTTGTACAGTGCATTTGAATGGTACAGCAGTCCGCTCTTGTTCACTACCTGTTTCCAGCGTAAACAATCAGGCCATTACGACCATCGAAGGGCTTTCGGAGGACGGCACCCATCCTTTACAAGAGGCCTGGATTGAACACGACGTACCGCAATGCGGCTACTGCCAGGCCGGCCAAATCATGAATGCGGCATCACTGCTCACCCAGAACCCTTCTCCTACCGACGAAGAAATTGAGACCGGTATGAACGGTAATATTTGTCGCTGTGGCACCTATGTACGCATTCGTGCCGCTGTAAAAACAGCTGCTTCAAGGATGTAATGCTTCCCGGACATAATGCTTCCAAGTTGTAATTACTTGCGCATCTCCCCTTCTACAGAATCCATTTAATCTGAGAACGATCGTGTCAACCGTAAAGACTACCCTCAACAGACGCACTTTTTTGAAAGCATCTTCCCTCGCCGGAGGCGGTATGCTCATCGGGTTTAACTGGCTGGCAGGATGTCAACCGGCAACCGAACCAGTGCTGGCCATGCCTGAAAGCTGGTCCAAGATTAATGCTTATGTGAAAATCGGCGAAAACGGACTGGTCTCCATCATGTCTCCCAACCCCGAATTTGGGCAGAACGTGATGACTTCGATGCCCATGATCGTAGCAGATGAACTCGGTGTAGCCTGGAAGAACGTGATCGTAGAACAAGCGCCCTTCAATGCCGAACTATATGGCCGGCAGTTTACCGGGGGAAGTCAGGGCATCCGACGCGGGTGGCAAGGACTACGCATGGCAGGCGCTGCGGCCCGACATATGTTGCGTCAGGCAGCAGCAGATACATGGCAAGTGCCCGTTGAAGAGATTTCTACAGCCGCGGGTATGCTCAGCCATGCAGACAGTGGTAACAAAGCCGGCTACGGAGAAATGGCATCAGTTGCAGCAAAGTTGCCCATCCCTGAGGAAGTTGAACTGAAGGAAGTTAAAGACTTTGATATCATCGGCACATCCCGCAAAAACGTTGAGGTAGGGAAAATTGTTACTGGCAAGCCTCTCTTTTCTCTTGATCATGAGAAGGAAGGAATGGTCTATGCCATGATTGCGCATCCGCCGGCATTTGGTATGAAGTTGAAGTCGTTCGATGATGCAGAAGCACGGGCCATGCCGGGCATACAGGACGTCTTTACATTCAAAACGTATGAGGATGACTATGCACGGAATTTCTTCGACACAAACGCTTTCCCTGAGCTGATCGCCGTTGTCGGAAATTCGACATGGGAGGTGATGAAAGCCAAGCGGGCCCTAAAGGTTGAGTGGGAGCCGGCCGGCGAGACAGCATTAACCGTAAGTGGATGGAACGGTGATACGCAGACCGTTAAGGTCCCGGGAACGTTAGAAAACACGATGGATCATAAAGCTCAAATTGCAGAACTGGCTGCCCAACCAGGCGCCGTGGCCCGAAAGGACGGTGATCCGGATGCAGCTTTCCAGAAAGCAGCCAAGGTGATTGAGCGTAGCTATTCCGCGCCCTTCCTGGTACACAACTGCATGGAGCCCATTAACTGCATTGCCCATGTGACCGCCGACAAAGCCGAGATCGAAGGACCACTCCAGGGCCCCGGAGTTATTGTGAACACACTGGCAGCCCGGCTTGGCATACCCACTGAAAACATCGACATCAAGCTGCACCGGATGGGCGGCGGGTTTGGCCGGCGCGCGTACAGCCATTACCTTGTTGAAGCGGCAGTTATCTCGCAGAAGGTAAACGCCCCTGTCAAGCTGGTTTACACCCGCGAGGATGACCTTACGTATGGCGTTTATCGCCCCGCCTACCAGGCAACGTACCGGGCCGCACTGGATGAAAATAACAACCTGATCGGCTTCCATGTGAAAGCCGGCGGTATTCCTGAAAGCCCGCTTTTTGCCAATCGCTTTCCGGCCGGTGCTGTAGACAACTATCTCGCTGAAGAGTGGTCGATTCCTTCAAACATTACCATCGGGGCATTCCGTGCGCCGCGGTCCAACTTTATCGCCGGCGTTGAGCAGTCGTTTCTGGACGAAGTCGCTGAGGCAGCCGGCAAGGACCCGTTTGCATTCCGGCTTGAATTACTGGCGCGTGCCCAGGCCACCCCCGTCGGCGAACGCAACGATTACGATGCCGCGCGGTATGCCGGCGTGCTTGAATTGGTCCGGGAAAAATCGAACTGGAGCGAAAAGAAAGCAGGGGTCCATCGCGGTGTGTCTGCCTATTTCTGCCACAACTCCTACGCGGCGCACGTGCTGGATATTGTGATGGAAGAAGGCAAACCAGTTGTGCAGAATGTTTGCTGCGCGCTGGATTGCGGAATCGTCGTGAATCCTGATGCTGCCATGAACATGACCGAAGGTGCTATTGTCGACGGGATTGGCAACGCGATGTTTGGCCAGTTGACCTTTAAAGAAGGAATACCTGAACAGCAAAACTTCGATCGGTATCGCATGATACGCAACAGGGAAGCACCTCGAGCCATCGAAGTCTATTTCGTGGAAAACGAGATCGATCCGACAGGACTCGGCGAGCCGCCCTTCCCTCCTGTTTTTGGCGCTCTCGCCAATGCCCTGTACCAGGCCACCGGACAACGGCTATACGATCAACCTTTTGCACCTGAGTTGGAAGCCCTCGTCCAGGAGGCAACGGGATAATCGGGTAGCATGAAGAATATTAGCGTAGTGTCAAGTTAATTATTGCTTGGAGTTTCAAAACTTACAGAAGAGAGAGGGAAGAGGATAAGTTTTTCCTCTTTCTCTCTTCCCTTTACCACTTTTAATAAAACTGCTGATTAAGAATTAACTTGACACCATACCAACGACCAGATAAAACGAGATTCAGTGGCTACCATCAAAACTAACCTCAACAGGCGCTCTTTCCTGAAAGCTTCCTCCCTCGCCGGTGGCGGTATGCTGCTGGGTTTCAACTGGCTCGCCGGCTGTCAACCTGCAGTAGGAACGGTGAGTGGTCTGCCAAAAGAATGGTTTGAGATCAACGGCTTTTTAAAAATTGCCAACAACGGACTGGTCACCATTATGTCGCCCAATCCTGAAGGTGGGCAGAACGTCAAGACCTCGATGCCCATGATTGTGGCTGAAGAGCTGGACGTAGACTGGAAAAACGTCATCGTGGAGCAGGCACCACTTAATACAGAAAGCTTTACGCGCCAGTTTATTGGTGGAAGCCAGGCCATCAGGCGGGGATGGCAAGGCCTTCGAATGGCTGGTGCATCAGCGCGATTTATGCTCCGCGAGGCAGCCGCCCAGGCGTGGCAAGTCCCGGTGGATGAGATTACCACGAATGCGGGTGTGTTATATCACACACTCAGCGGCAACTCGGCGGGATATGGTGAAATGGCATCAGCCGCCGCAGAGGTTCTTGTGCCTGAAGAAGTCGAATTAAAAGAGGTGAAAGACTTCAAAATCATTGGCACATCGCGCAAGAATGTGGACGCACATAAAATTGTTACCGGGCAGCCCCTTTTTGGAATCGACTACCATCGTGAGGGCATGCTTGTCGCCATGATTACCCATGCGCCGGCTTTTGGCATGAAACTCAAGTCGGTTGACGACGCCGTGGCCAGAGCCATGCCGGGTATCAAAGAGGTATTCACCTTCAAGCTTTTTAATGACGATCACGAACACGAATACTTTGACACGTGCGCATTCACCGATCTGGTTGCTGTTGTAGGCAATTCAACATGGGAAGTGATGAACGCGAAAAAAGCGTTGAACCTTGAATGGGAGCCCTTTGAGGAATACAGCTTCGAACGGGTCGGGTTCAGAGGAGGAACCATCCAGGTACCCGCCGGCCTCGAAAGCACGGCAGAGCACAACGTCCGGATGGCAGAAATGGCAAGCAAATCTGTGCGAGTTGCGCGCAAAGATGGAGACCCTGAGACAGCTTTTCAAAACGCAGCAAAGATTATCGAGCGGACGTATACCGCCCCCTTCCTGGCCCACAACTGTATGGAGCCGATGAACTTTTTCGCCCACGTGACGGATGAAAAAGCAGAACTGGCCGGCCCTCTTCAAAAGCCAGAATTAACAGAAAAAGCCGTGGCCGCCCGATTGGGTATGCCGGTCGAAAATATCGAAATTGAGATGACGCGCCTGGGAGGAGGGTACGGCCGGCGATCTTACGCCCACTGGCTGATTGAGGCAGCAGTAATCTCCAAAAAAATGAATGCCCCCGTCAAACTCATCTATTCGCGAGAAGATGACATGACTTCAGGCATCTATCGCTCCACGTACAATGCCGTGTACCGTGCAGCGCTGGATGCAAACAACAACCTGACTGCTTTCCATGTGCGGGCCGGTGGTATCCCTGAAAATCCACTCTACGCAAATCGCTTTCCTGCCGGCGCTGTGGATAATTACCTCGCTGAAGGATGGGACATCAATTCGAATATTACTTTTGGGTCATTCCGCGCGCCGAGGTCCAACTTCATGGCAGCAGCAGAGCAGTCATTCCTAGATGAACTCGCAGAAGCCATGGGACAAGATCCCATCGACTTTCGACTGAGGCTACTGGAGCGCGCGAAAACCAACCCCGTTGGAGAGCGCAATGACTACGATGCGGCCCGTTATGCCGGCGTACTGGAATTGGTCCGGGAGAAATCGGGATGGGATGAAAAACAGCCCGGCATGCATCGTGGCGTGGCCGCCTACTTCTGCCACAACTCCTACGCAGCAAATGTAGTGGACATGGTGATTGAAGAAGGTAAACCAGTAATCCAGCGCGTGTGCAGCGCGCTCGACTGTGGCATCGTTGTCAATCCTGACGCCGCAGCCAATCTTTCAGAAGGCGCTATCGTCGATGGTATTGGAACAGCCATGTATGGTGCGATAACATTCAAGAAAGGCGTACCGGAACAGCACAATTTTGATACATACCGCATGATCCGGCATAAAGAGGCTCCAAAAACCATCGATGTCCATTTTGTCGAGAATGGAATAGATCCTACTGGACTCGGTGAACCTGCTTACCCTCCAGTTTTTGCCGCCCTTGCCAACGCCTTGCATAGCATCACAGGCAAACGACTATACAACCAACCATTTGCTCCCCATGTAGACGCATTTCTGAAAGAATCGACGGGATAGACGGCGAGTATCGGTGCACTGATTACATCACGGTTAAATCAATACAGATTAAAATAAACATACCCAAAGCAGGCATGACAATCTTGCCTTGTTCAGTCACAAGCTCTATGTTGTTTCACGTTAATGTGTACCGAGAAATGGAATACAAAGAGTATCGTTTTAAAAGCTCAGAGCAAGCCCCAAACAATTGAAAATTCTACATTTCACATTTTCAATTTTAAATTTTAAATTCAAGATGTTATCTATTTAGATAACATCGCCCCAGAATGTATGTGGTATAAGTCAATTTCAATTTTTCTAGCACTCATTGTGCTCTGCTTCAGCAGCGTATCTGCTCAGGAAACGTTTTTTGTTGCTTCTGACGGAAGTGATACAAATCCAGGCACCATGGAAGAGCCGTTGGCATCCATGCAAAAAGCCCAGGAGATGGTGAGCCCGGGAGACACCGTTTACATTAGGGGAGGCACGTACCAGGTTACAGAAGATCAAATTTCAGCGGTTGTGCAGGATTTATTTGCCAGCATCACCTATCTGAATAAAAGCGGTGCGGAAGGCAATACCATCAAGTACTGGGCCTATCCGGGAGAAACACCCCTTTTTGATTATTCAGCAGTCAAGCCGCAGGACAAGCGCGTCGTCGGTATTTATGTAGATGGTAGCTATTTGCACATCAAAGGGCTGGAAATGACCGGCATTCAAACGACCATCACAGGGCATACGGAATCCTATTGCATCTACAGCAAAGGAAGCAACAACATTTTTGAGCGCTTAAGCATGCATGATAATGTGGGCACCGGGTTGCGTCACTATGGCGGCGGTGGCAACTTATTTCTGAATCTGGACGCCTACCGTAATTGGGACAACGTTTCGGAGCAAGGCATTGGCGATAACAATGATGGATTTGGCATTCATCCACGCGAAGGAAGCGAAGTAAATATTATCAAGGGGTCGCGGGCATGGTTTAACAGCGATGATGGTTTCGATATTATCCGCGCCGGCGGACCGGTGGTTATTGACAGCAGTTGGGCCTTTTATAATGGCTTCTCTTCAACCTTTCAACCGCTGGGAGATGGCAACGGTTTTAAAGCGGGTGGGCACGCGTTTGACACAGAAGATCGATTGCCGGCCATCATCCCCCGCCATACCATTCGCTTCAGTGTTGCTGTACGTAATAAAGCAAACGGGTTCTATGCAAATCATCATATCGGAGGGAATGACTGGTACAACAATACCGGCTACAGAAACAGCTCAAAAGATTTTAACATGTTAAACAGGCCAACCCGCGAAGATGCCAGCAATATAGATGGCCCGGGATATGACCATGTACTTAAAAACAACCTGGCAGCTGCACAGTTTGGTGACGGGACATCCAACATCGTTGATTCGCTGAATACACAAGAAACGAATACCTGGACGTTGGGCATCAGTATTGTTTCGGATGATTTCTTAAGCATTGATCTGGAGCAACTCACCGCCCCACGCAAAGCAGATGGCAGTTTGCCAGACATTGATCTTTTCCGGCCGGCAGCCGGCAGTGAGATCATAGATGCCGGAGTTGATATTGGGTTTGACTTCCTCGGTGAAGCCCCTGACCTGGGCGCTTTTGAAGCTGATATTTCAACCGGTACGAGCATATCCCCTGAGGATCAAATGGTACCAGATAAGTCAACCCTCTATCCCAATTACCCAAATCCATTTAACCCGGAAACAGCCATCCGTTATGCGCTGACTGAACCTGGCCATGTGACCCTTTCCATCTATAATATGCTGGGGCAGAAAGTCCGCACCCTTGTTGGGCAACACCAGCACGCAGGAGAATTCATCGTGCAGTGGCATGGGGATGACGATGCCTCAAAACAGGTTGCATCGGGCATTTATCTTTATCAGTTGTCTACCTCAAGCGCATCCGGCACGCAAACCCGGCAAAGGCAGATGATTCTTTTGAAGTGATTAAGGCCATTGGATATCTTAGCTCGACTTAGGAATTCCCCCACTCTTTTTGCATTGTGCCAACAGTAATTTTAGATCATAACAGATTGCAGTACAGATTGCAGTAATGGCCAATGCTCCTTCGTATGACGAAAAAGAAGAATGCGATATGAAATCCAATACGTCCCGTTTATCCCGCCGAACCTTTCTCCAGGCCATGGGGCTGGGAGCCGCAGCAATGGAGACCGGCTCGAAAGGTTTGTATCATTCCTTTGATTTTATACACGAAACAGAATTCTCAGAAATGCCGACGAATCAGATTGGAGCCTACGGTTCCTGGGCATCGACCCTTGTAGAAGATCCGCCGGCGCTTTCGTTTAGGAGCGAGTCCTGGACCGATATCGAGGCGTGGCGCACAACAGCACGTGAACGACTGATCGCCTGCCTTGCGCAGCCGGATATAGGCACACAGCCTCCTGTGACTGTTCACGGCCAATACACCTACGACGGCCTGCACATCGAGGAGCTTTCCTGGCAGCTTCCCTATGGCCCACCAACCGAGGCGGTTTTGCTAAAACCGGCAGGAGCTACCGGTCCTTTACCCGGCGTATTGGCCCTTCACGACCATGGCGGCAATAAGGTGTTTGGTTGGCAGAAAATTGCTCAAACCGGCGCAGAGCGTCACCCAAAGATGGTGCAGAATCATGACGCACTATATGGCGGAACGGCGTGGGCCAACGAGTTGGCAAAGCGAGGATATGCAGTGCTGGTCCCGGATGTATTTCCTTTTGCGAGTCGCAAAGTACAGTTAGCAGATGTCCCCGAAAAACAGCGCAAAGGGCTCTCTACCGGGCCGCCCGAAAGCCTCGAAGAAATTGATGCCTACAATCGGTGGGCGGGAGCGCATGAGCACATTATGGCCAAGTCGCTGTTTTGCGCCGGCACAACGTGGCCTGGTGTATTTCTGGGCGAAGATCAGCGCGCGCTCGACGTACTCTGTGCCCGTCCCGACGTTGACGAAAACCGGGTAGGTTGTGGCGGGCTTTCCGGCGGTGGACTCAGAACTGTATTTCTCGGGGGAGTCGATCCACGAATTAAATGTGCCATATGCGTTGGAATGATGACAACCTGGCAGGATTACCTGCTTTATAAAAGTCACACGCATACCTGGATGGTATACGTCCCCCTGCTCGCCCGCGAACTCGACTATCCGGAAATTCTTGGCTTGCGCGTGCCGCTCCCGACATTGGTGCAAAACAACCGGCAAGATCCTCTTTTTACACTTCCAGAAATGGAACGGGCTGATCAGATCCTGCAATCCGTATACACAAAAGCCAACGCCGGCGAGCGGTACCGATGCTCGTTCTACGATGGTCCGCACAAGTTCGATCAGGAAATGCAGAGTGAAGCCTTTAAGTGGTTTGACACGTGGTTGTAATCAGATCAAGGCTCGCGTAGTTTTGATCTCAAACCAGTTATAATGACAACGGTAATCCCCATGCAATGGCTCCGTGCCCGAAACGCGATGGTGCTGCTCGTACTTGCCGGATCTTTGATTTCGAAAACAGCTTCCGCACAAGAACAATCGGTCTCCCCTTTTACAGATGAAGCAACCCCCGATTTTGCCAACATCAGCTATGCACCGGCTGAACCAGAGGATTCCAAAGGCCACCTGCTCGACCTCTACCTTCCTGAAAATGCAGACGGGCCTGTCCCGGTCGTGATTTTCACAGGCGGCTCAGCCTGGTTCTCCGACAACACAAAAGAAGCAGCACGCCGCATTGCACCCAAACTGCTTGCTGCAGAATTTGCGGTTGCCGGCGTATCTATTCGCTCCAGCACGCAAGCAAAATTCCCTGCGCAGGTTCACGACATCAAAGCAGCGATCCGATGGCTGCGCGCCAATGCCGGCACGTACAATTTCGACGCGAATCATATTGGTATCATGGGTGGCAGTTCAGGCGGTTGGACAAGCGCCATGGCTGCAGTTACGGGCGACGCACCAAAATTGGAAGGCGACCTCGGCGTAACCAGCGTGTCGAGTGCTGTGCAAGCGGCCGTCGCCTTTTATCCGCCGACGAATTTTCTGGAAATGGATCGGTGGGCGGTACGGGCGTGCAAACCTGGACTGGAGATGCAAGCCGGCTTCAAAACGGGCGAATTCTGCCACGACGATGAACGTTCACCAGAATCGAGCCTCATCGGCTGCTCCATACAAGACTGCCCGGAAAAGACGCTGTTAGCAGACCCGGTGCAGTATATCACATCTGCTGATGCACCCATCATGATCCTGCATGGCCAATCAGACCTGCTTGTGCCGCACAACCAGGGGGAACGCCTCTACATGGCGCTGAACAAGGCTTGCAAAGACGCGGTTTTCCTGAGCTTGCCACTCGCCGGCCACGGTCCGGTGCGCGGCTTTCTAGAAGACGACACCCTTCGCGCCGGCGCCACCCTTCGCACCACAAGCAGTGCCGGCTGCGAAGCAACAGAGCCACAACTCGTTAAGCCGTCTTGGGACCTACTGATCGATTTTCTCAACGAAAAACTCCGCTCATAAACGCTCTGGCTCGAACCTATTCCTTTACTTTCACTAACGTCTTGCTTCTGGTAGAAAAGTACAAGCATAAGCATTTAGTCGTGTCATGCTGAGCGAAGCGAAGTATCTTTGCGAAGATCAATCGATTGGATAATTCCTGAACGTAGCGTTTTAAACAGATCCTTCACATACGTTCAGGATGACATGATTCATCGTTTTAACTGTATTTGAACTAAGAATCTGTATACAGCAAAAGTGCCTCTACAGTCACGAACCTTGATCGATCCCCAGTCAAGCTGAGAACAAGCATTCTGTAATCAAAACGCAATTATTAACCTTGCTGACAAAGCTCTCATGTTAAAATTCCCTCTCTTTATCCTGTCCACCCTGATGCTGCTTTTCACCCAGGTTGGCGATGCTACCGGCCAGTTGATCCGAAAACAGATACCGGATAAAGTGATTGTGCTGACTTTTGATGATGCCGTTGTGAGCCACGCAACCGTTGCGGCGCCGCTGCTTAAGCAATATGGATTCGGCGCTACGTTCTACATCGCCGAGTTCGCGAAGCCGCCCTTTTCTGATAAAACGCTTTACATGACCTGGGAGCAGATTCGGATGCTCAACCAGATGGGTTTCGAAATTGGCAACCATACAGGCCATCACACCCATGTGCCTGGTATGGATCCTGAGCAGTTCACAGAAGAACTGGAATACATCGAAGAAATGGGGATCGATCGAGGCATTCCCAAGCCGCTCACGTTCGCATATCCTGCTTATCAGACGGCTTCATATGCGGTCGATATTTTGAAACAAAATGATTACCTCTTCGCCCGAATCGGTGATGACAGGGCGTATGACCCACAAAAAGATCACCCTTATCTCATTCCCAGTTTCACGATGCTGGCAGATAATCGCGACTTGATGTACGATGCATTCGAACAGGCGCGCGACGGCAAGTTCGTCGTGCTTACCATTCATGGCGTGCCTGATACGGCACATCCCTGGGTAGACACACCACAAGATTTGTTCGAGGAGTATCTACGGTACCTTTCTGATAACAACTTCACTGTGTTGTCCATGCGAGATCTTGCGCAGTATGTAGATGCACGAAAGGCGATGCGAGAAATCACGCCTGTTTTTGAATGATAGTCTTGCGAATGAAGGGTTGAATTGTGCCTTTTACTACTATTTCCTTTTCTCGTCATCCTCAACTTGATTGAGGATCCATGTAAGATATCAGAAAAGACAGCATGACCAGAAACCATCTGAACTGTGCAATATTTCAAGCAGGT
>JBGCEN010000512.1:0-5990 GCA_045106435.1 Rhodothermales bacterium | reverse complement strand
ATCGCTTCGGCCGGTTATGTCTGAAGTGTTCACCAGTTTCACGGAAAGGCGGGAAAAGTGGTATGAGTTGGTTGACGGGCCATTGTTCGAGATGGTTAAAGCCGGCGATCGAGAGCATGTTGACGCATTGCTTCAGGAATTCCTTGGAAATACCCATTCAATTCCTGCGTATTCTCTAAGTGATTAAGTTTTCTTTACCTAATAACTTGTGTCATTAGTTGCCAGCCATACCCTCTGTGGCTATATTGGCATTCCCACGTAAAGCGCGGAGTGCTAAAGTTGTGCATTTCTTCCCGGAAAATGTTTTGGTGCATTCCGATAGTTTTTCTAAATCGCTCTACTTTATTTTAAGTAAGTGAGCCAGTTGTCGTGCTTAAGTTGTAGTTATATTCGAAGCACCCACGGAGTTTAACAACAACTGAGCTTCAAATCTCCCACAAAGCATTTGCTGTTTATCCAGGATGAGATTTCTCTTATGGAAACTCATGTCCAATTTTCAGCAATGAGCGGAGTCCATGGTTTTTAGTACGACCTTTTTTTCTTTTTTAACACGATTCCCTGATACTCGATGATTGCCGAGAGCTACTGCTGCAAACGCGAATTGAAAGAGGCCTGTAAGTATTTCCTGTCATTTTTAATTCTGTTTACATTATCTGGTCAGTTTGTGCAGGCACAGGACCTGACAGGTCAAACACGTTCTCTTCGACAAGCTGCTCCTGAAAAGACAAATTTGTCAGAAGCAGCGTTGTCAAGAATGTCTGCAGCAATTACCGCAACGCGTCAGGAAAAGCTGACAGCCGGCGCTGCAACGAATAAATCATTTGCACAGGAACAGGCCCTTGGTGCAATCCGAAGTAGCCTTGGATTCAATGCGGCCGTGACATCATATAGCAATGGCTATTTTGATACACAGAGTGGAGATGATTTTTCTTTTCCGGAAGACACACACGATTATTGTCGTGCCTACTTTGGCAGTGACGTTGCAATGGCGGATTATTATCTGAATGCCTCTCTGAACGTCGGTGAGTCTCTCGTTGCCACGTTGACGTGGGATAATCCTGCTGATTACGACTTGTATATTTTTGACACCCAGGGATATCCGGTGGGTGACGCAGATCCTTTGGCTGATTTTGACGGCGCGAATGGTACGGATACACAAACAAACACGACGCCTTTAGGCAGCCTGCTTGAAGAAGCGACCATCAGCCATAGCAGACCTGCAGCTGATTCGGATGAATTTGTTGTCGTGATAGACCGATTTAGAGGAGCTGTTGCCAATACACTTTCTCTTTCAATATCTGGGAACGATGACGCGTTTGTCGTGCTGGAATATGTATTGGGAGATGACTTCTCTTATGTAAATGCAGTAACCGATGAAATTGTAGGACCTTTGACTGACGGTATTTCGATCAACCTGGATCAGCTTGGATCTCCTCGGCCAAACTTCAATGTGCAATTTAACACAGATGGCTGCGCACAAAGTATCGCGTTTACACTGGTTAATGAAACAACGGGAGAAACAGTAACCACGTTTACGGACAATGAATCTCCTTATGCATTATTTGGTGACGATAATGGTGATTTTAATGCCAGTGATTTAGCTGATGGAAATTACACGCTTATTGCAACACCTTATAGTGGAGATGATGGCACAGGTGCTTCAGCTGACCCACAAACGGTTAATTTTGATATCGTTTCTGATGGACCGACCGGCATTGAGAGTTTCTCGCTTATCGACGCAGCAGCTGACGCGCCGATTGCCGGCTTCGATCCAATCGTAGAGGGAAGTGTAGTGGACCTTGTTGCATTGTTCAATGACGGCATTGATATATCAAGACTTAATATCCAGGCCAATGTGTCTGATCCTGATGGCCAGATTGAACAGGTAGATACAGATCTTGCCATCACGTTGTTAAATGGAGATGCACAAGCCGTGACCAACATGGATGATGGTGCAGATTATTCGGTATATGGTGACGATAATGCCGGCGACTTTGCTGACGCCACCCTTCCACTTGGCGCTTATGGACTTACCGGCACGCCACAAGCCGGTGGGGCAGCGCTTGATCCTACGTCTGTAAACTTTACCGTGATTGGGCCCCGAATTGGTAGCTATACGCTCATCAATGCTGATACGGAGCAGCCGATTGACGGAACAGGCGGGTTTCCTGATTTTGATCCAATTCCCGAAGGCGCTGTGATCGACATGAGCGCACTGGGTGTTAATGTCAATATTCGTGCAAACACGGTTGATTATACCCCCCCGGTTATTGAAAGTACATTGCTAAATGTGCAGGGACCCAATGGAACGATTCAGAACCGTGTAGAGAGTTTTCGACCGTATGCTGTTTTTGGTGACCCTACCAGTATGGACCTGGAGGACAACGACCCCAATCTTGATTATAACAACTGGCAAAGCATTCAGAGCGGCAGTTATTCAATCAGCGGGATACCCTTTAGTCTCAATGGAGGCGTGGGTGATTTATACGGTGCCCTGGTACTTAACTTCAGTATAACAAATGCGGCAGCTGGTGCTGCTGAACTTGGTATTGATGAGCCGACGCTTTTGCCAAATTACCCCAACCCGTTTAACCCAGTCACAGCTATTCGCTTTAGTTTACCTGAAGATGCACCGGTGAAGCTGGAGGTTTTTGACATGCTGGGCCGGGTTGTGAAGGTACTGGTTGATGGAACCCTGAAAAGTGGTTTCCACGAAGTAAACTTTGAAGCGAGCGAGCTTTCGAGCGGCATGTACCTCTATAAATTAGAGACACCTGGAGCGGTTAAAGTTCGTCCGATGACCTTACTGAAATAGGCACGATCAATACATGTTATTTAGACCAACGTCTCAAAGACATACGCTCCAACGGAATTCCCACTGATTAGGTAAAAGTGTACACTTTCCCCCACAGGATATGCAATCCCGAATGAAATACTTACTACATGCCGGCAGGTATGGCGTCCTCTCCATGCTGTTTATGCTGTTGAGCATGCCGCTGGCGCGAGCGCAGAACCATTGTGATGTTATCGACCATGACGTGAATGTTGCCATGTGGGAGCTTCCAGCGCCCAATGGAAATACGAGCGAAAAGGCTGAATTGCAACAAGAGCTTGTTCAGATTACGAACGCGGTTCTTGATGCCATTAACAATCGCAGACAACCAGTCAGCGATGCCATCTCGACTGAAATTAAGTCGATGCTTGCTCGTGATTTTAATGGAGATTATTGTGTGAGAAAAGGGCGTGCCGGCCGTGGAAGACCTTTCAACTATGGTCAGTACAATCTCTTGTTGATCCCAAGGCTCGACATGCCAGATACGTTTGAAATAAGAGGGCTTCATCTTATTTCAAACGAAGGGAACACCAACGATTGGCCCCAAGCCATTCTAACCTTCAGAATTGTAGGGTCGGACGTGACGCTTACAGATGTAAGAATGGAAACGAAATCGCAGCGAGAGGCGCGAAGCATGGATCGAATTCCTGCTAACGACTCAAGAGCAATGGCTGCGTTCAGATTGGTGGAAAGTCTGGAAGACGCTTACAACGAGGATGGAGCAGACATAGATGCTGCGATGAATAGAATTCTGGATGATGATAAGGTTGGCGTGGTAGAAATTATTGTTTCCCAGATTGGCCGTGCTGATAAGGAAAAATCAGCAGCACGTTATGTGAGAGATTTGCGCCGCAATATCAACGTATACGGGGAGACGGGAATCACCTATGAATTGGTGGATGTCTACCAGCTCAATAACACCGATGTATATCGTGTTACGTTGGTTCAGCACTGGATGTATGAAAATCGGAATTCATACGTCGATTCGGATTTTCTTGCCATTGACGTTGTGTTTGACGGAAATGAGCCGGCAATCAGCCGGCGTCAGGCAGGACGCGGGGCGTTTAATGTGTACAGTAGACCTTCAAATGTGCAGATTACAAAGTTTAATGGCGCAGATTGGTCTGATGCGAGTCCGCCAAGAGCCACGCCTTTCGAGCAAATTATGAATGCTCCGCTCCAGTACCACGGCCTTACGCTGGATAACGTTTGGTATGCGTCTGTAGACACGTCTCGTACGCCGGATGATGTGCTTAACTGGCGAAATTTGACAGTTGAAATGGAGCATCTTGACGGCAGCATTGTGTTAAATGTGCTACCTGAACCCCGCGGTGCTACATTCCTGGTCAATGGAGAAAATGAGCAAGATGTTGTAAACGGTCGTGTTATTCCAATCAAGTGGACAGATCTTGGCGGCGTACCTTCTCCGGATGGTGAGATCACAAGTGATGAACGAACAATTCGGATCGACGTGCTTCATCCAGACCTGAGCCCGCAAACGTTTTTTGCAGAAACACTCACGTTGACAAGCCCTGATCCTTTAACGGTTAATGTACCATTTCCCACAGGTACGCTTGCTATAGAGTCTGTCCCGACAGCATCTACTGTGTTCGTCAATGGTCAGGAAATGGGGACAACCCGGTTGGAAAAGGAGATGAATGTTACGCCGGCGAATAGTCCTCTGGCCGTGCAGGTAAAAAATGATTCATGCCTTCCTGGTACGCTGGAATCCGAGTGTAAACTTCATATACCGTCTGAAGTCAGGAACGTGCACATTGAAGCGCAAAAGACATCTGATGAAGTCTTTTATCTGATGCCGTTCCTGGTAAAGAATGAGACGTCAGCCGGCAGAATTACTGCATTCCCTATCGAACGAAATGGCAACCTGGTTACCGTCAGGTATATGATAGAGGATGTGAAAGATCGTAATCGGAAATTCTTTGTTGATTTTGATATGGATCAAATGCCGGGAGGCAAAAAGATTGCTGATCTGGAAGAAGAAGTGCAGTGTGGTGGCAATGAAACGAGCCAGGCCCAGTGTCTTGGAAATAAAATGAGACCAGGAGAATATGTTTTCACCTGGGATATGAGCGACTGGAGCGATCGTATGGATCAGGAGAATATGCCGGTCCTTACGCTGCGCAAAAAAACAGCTTGCTGGCCATGTGTTCTGCTGCCGGCCGCAGCAGGTGTTGCAGCAGCCTACATCTGGCCCCGTACGGGCAAAGGTGGAGACGACGGTGCCTTCATTCCACCACCACGCCCCTAGCGAAATTAAGATTATATAATCATGCCTGACGTAAACAAGCATAAATCAATGCGTATTCCTATTGTTTGGATCGGCAGCCTCGTGTTGCTGTTGACTACCGCTTTTGTGACACCTGCTCAAGCCCAGGATGCGCCTTCTGATTCTCCGGTGTTGAATACACCTGTAGATCAGGATTCCATTCTCGTTACAACACCAGCAGTTGCGCTTGCGTGGGACGTTGTTGATCGTGCTGCTACGCACGAGGTGCAATTGTTTTACAGTGAGCCGGTTGATGGAGTGGAGCCGATTCCGCTTAAAACCAAAGTATTAAGCAATGCATCGCAAGAGCTTGATGTAGCTGAGTTGCTAGGCTTTGTAACTGTGGCCGGGTCGGATGGAGACAGTACTTTTCACTGGCGTGTTCGCGGTCGTAATGCCAATGGCGAAGGTCCCTGGAGCGAAGTTTGGGAATTTACACTGGTTGAAGAAGACAATAGCCCGCCTGAGATCGAAAACCCCGGGCCCCAATCGGTAGACGAGCTGACAACGCTCTTGCTTGATATCGACGCAACAAGTCCTTCAGGCAGCGCACTGACTTACGCATTGGATCAGGCCTCGCTGGATGCCGGCATGGTGATCGATCCGGTAACAGGTGAGATTACGTGGACGCCGACGGAAGAGCAAGGTCCTGGCGCATACGATGTGACATTAACAGTGACAGATGAAGAAGGCCGCAGTACAATGGCGACCTTCACGATCACCGTAAATGAAGTAAACCTGCCACCAGAACTGGCAGCCATCGCAGACACGACAGTCGAGATCGGCACTGAACTGGCAATTACAGCTGTTGCAACAGATCCTGATATCCCGGAGAATACACTGACATACAGTCTCGATCAGGCAGATCGG
>JBGCEN010000511.1:0-31279 GCA_045106435.1 Rhodothermales bacterium | reverse complement strand
CGCTTTTATCCCCAATCGCGCATTCCATACCCAGGGCCTGCTTGTGTCACGTCATCTTTTTGTTTTACTGCCCCAAGACCCTGGCTAAACGCTTCGATAAAAGCCCCCGCACAACGCCACGCATTTGATGGGATATCCCCGGGCACTTCTTTGCTGATTTGTCTAGGTCTAAGAAACTGTTAATTGTTTATAATCAGCACTATTTAAATGCAATTGCCCTGTCAGCCCCAGCTTTCCATACTACAACTTCACATGCCATAGCATATATTTTACCCACTACGTTTCTTGAATTCCCACGCGTTTAACTCCTGCGGTTTTACATTTTACATGCTCCAGTTCTACATTCTACAAGTTTCTCACCAAATTGCGCTCTTATGATATTTTCAAATATGCAAAACAGGATCTACATATCTGTTCTTCTTTTGCTCTTTAGTTATACTGCGTCCAGTTGTCAATCCAATGATGCCCTAACTGCTGATCTTATCCTGATCAATGGGAAAATTGTTACGGTAGACGATGCGCTTCCCGAGGTACAGGCCCTTGCTGTCAAAAATGATACAATCATGGCCTTGGGAAGTGTGGAAGAAATAGAAGCATTCCGCGGCGCAGATACAGAAGTGATAGATCTTGCTGGTAAACTTGCCATACCAGGCTTTATCGAAGGACACGCTCACTTCATGGGACTGGGAAATGCCCAGATGATTCTTAAACTATCCTCAACAACATCATGGCAAGAGATTGTTGACATGGTTGAGGAGGCAGTGGCTGAAGCGGAGCCTGGTGAATGGATTACTGGTAGAGGTTGGCATCAGGAGAAATGGGACAAGATCCCCGAAGGTGTTATTGAAGGCGTACCTACCCATCATGCGCTGAGTGCAATTTCACCCGATAATCCTGTTGTACTGCGTCACGCAAGCGGTCACGCTGCCTTTGCAAATGCGCTTGCGCTTGAGCTTGGAAGAGTCAGCCCAGAAACGCTTGATCCCGATGGAGGAGAGATTGTGCATGACATGCTAGGTGAGCCTACTGGCTTACTACGTGAAACAGCACAGCGACTGGTATCAAATGCATACAGTGCATATCAAAACCAGCGTTCTCCCGAGCAGGTGGATGAAGATAATAGAAAGATGCTAAGTCTGGCTGCAGAAGCTTCCCTTGCGTCTGGCATTACCAGTTTTCAGGATGCCGGCTCATCTTTCGAAACCATTGATTTCCTGAAGAGCATGGTGGACGAAGGCAGTTTGCCCATCCGTCTTTATGTAATGGTCAGAGGCGAGTCGTTTGAGTCATTAGAGCGTCTGCCAGAATATTATCTGCCAGATTATGGCAATCACTTTCTGAATGTTCGCTCGATCAAGCTGGCTATTGATGGCGCGCTTGGGCCACACGGCGCCTGGATGCTTGAGCCGTATGAGGATCTGCCCAGAAGTGCCGGCTTGAATTTGGCGCCTATTGAAGATCTGGTGCGTGCTTCAGCTATTGGTATTGACAACGGATTTCAGGTAAATATTCACGCCATTGGCGATCGGGCGAATAAAGAAGTTTTAGATATCTACGAAGCGCAATTCAAGGCCAATCCAGACAAAAAAGATCTGCGCTGGCGTATTGAACACGCACAGCATTTACATCCGGACGATGTGCAGCGGATGGCAGACCTTGAGGTCATCGCGTCCATGCAAGGCGTGCATGCCACGTCTGATGGACCTTGGGTGCTAAAGCGACTTGGAGAGAAACGGGCTGAAGAAGGAGCTTATGTGTGGCAAGATCTATGGAATACGGGTGTAGTGGTGACAAACGGTACAGATGCACCGGTTGAAGATATCAGTGCCCTGGAAAGTTACTATGCAACTGTGAGCCGGCGCATGAACAACGGCGAGGTGTTTTATGAAGATCAACGCCTTTCTCGATTACAAGCACTGAAATCTTATACCATCAACAATGCCTATGCAGCTTTTGAAGAAGACATCAAAGGGACATTGGAGCGAGGTAAACTTGCAGATATAACAGTGTTGTCAAAAGATATCATGACAGTGCCTGAAGAAGAGATCTTAACGACAGAAGTTGTTTATACCATCGTGGGAGGGAAAGTAGCGTATAGTGCGCAGCAGTAAGAAATGTGTAGCAGGTTTTAACTGATTCTAAAAAAGAATACAACAGAAAGTGGCCGGCAAATCAGTACGATCTGCCGGCCATTTCTTGTACTAAACTTGAAGGTTAGTACGCGTTGCTTTATGGAAGAAGCACACCATTAATTACATGGATAACGCCATTAGACGCTTCAATGTCTGTCTGTGTAACTTCAATGCCATTCACGAAAACAGTCCCGTCAACAACCGTAATTGCAATATCATCGCCCTGTACAGTTGTAGCAGTGGTAAGATTTACAACCTGCTCAGCCGTTACGTTGCCAGATACAACATGGTAGGTAAGAATACCTGCCAGTGTAGCCTGGTTTTCGGGGAGAAGAAGGTTGTCAAGCGTTCCTGCTGGGAGAGCTGCAAATGCCGCATCGGTAGGGGCAAAGACGGTGAATGGTCCTGGTCCCTGCAATGTAGCTACGAGGTCAGCAGCTGCTACGGCAGCTACAAGTGTGTCGAAGCCACCATCTGTTGCAACCTGAACGATATCACCCAATTCTGGATCGTCGTCGTTAGAATCACAAGCTGTGGTAGCAAAAAGAAGAAGTGTGAGTGTGAGAAAGATGTTCGTTTTCTTCAAGATGGAAGTGTACATTTTATATAAATCGTTAGGTTCGTGTTATCATCATTAATCCTGAGCAGTCAAGCGCATGCGCGCGCATACGTTGCCTGACAAATGATTAATCTTAATACACGCTCGCTTGCTGAAGGGCACAGTGTGTTTGAAAAGAAAATGGGAAAGCTCGAAAACTGCTCTTGGGGTTAGTGTATATGGGGACAAAATGCACGATAGGTGTTTTGCAAATTATTTGTCCTTGCAGTTTTGTATTGCAACTGTTTAATCAGTTTATTTCAAATTAATACACTATTTTGGATCACCTTTCATGTACAGTGTATAGAAAAGCAACATTTTCCCCTGAATGGCGCTATTGGCCCAGTAGTTGAAAGGCCATAGCTGTACTATTTACAACAAGGGATCGCCCCGGCCTGTTTTTATAAAAATGCGCCCTTGCAGGGATTTGATTCCCCTAAAACGATTAGACCAAGGAATGAATATTTTAGACGTTATCCTCAATAATGGCACTGTTGTAGAGCAGATGGCCAAAAACTTTAACCTGGATTCCAACACAGCCCAAAGCGCCATCAAGCACATGCTGCCGGCGTTAACCCGTGGTGTTCAAAACAATGTGAAAAAGGAAGGAGGGCTCGAAGGTTTATTTGGCGCCTTGTCTTCTGGCAAACATACTCAATACATTGAGAAGCCAGAATTACTCGGGCAGGAGACTACGACACAAGACGGAAACGCCATCCTTGGTCATTTACTCGGAAGCAAAGATGTGAGCCGGAATGTAGCTGGTCATGCGGCTAAAGAAACCGGCCTTGATTTTGGCATTCTGAAAAAAATGCTACCCGTACTTGCTACGGTTGTTATGGGATCACTTGGACAGCAGACCCAGAAGAAAGGCATTCTTGAGCAAGCAATGGGCGGCATCCTTGGCGGAGGCGGCGGTGGCCTACTCGGCGGTGGTGGTGGTGGCGGCCTGCTTGGCGGTTTGCTAAGTAACGCTCTCGGTGGCGGTGGTCAGCAGAAATCAAATCCAGCAGTTGATATTCTCGGCTCATTCCTGGATTCTGATAAAGATGGCTCTTCAATGGATGATATTCTCGGAATGGCTAAGAAGTTTTTCTAGGCTCTTTCGTGTTTTTAAAAAGGCCGCTACCTTCATGGGTAGCGGCCTTTTTTATTGGATCTTGTTTAGGTTGTGAGGAAATGACATGTACTTATCAGGCAATTTCGGATTCGAAAAATGCTACACCAATGCCGGCCAGATCTATGTCCTCCATTTCAGGTAATCCGCTAACGCCAACCGCACCTACTACTTCGCCGTTCTTGATTAACGGCAGTCCGCCGCCCCAGCCAATGTAGCGTAAATCGCCAAAGTTGGTCATAGGAAAAAGCTCTTTCCGAGATGCATTACCCAGCACTTTAGAGGGGATCCCTTCTCTGGCTGAGGTGAATGCTTTGTTGATGGCGTTCTGGATAGAAGGGAGTGGGCAGCCGTCTGTTTTTAAAAATGCAATGAGTTCACCATGTGCATCTGCAATGGCTATGGCAGCACCTTTCTGTTTTTCTTCGAGTACAGCCTGGATTGTGGCGAGAATTGCGCCGGCTTCTGTGTGGGTTAGCGTGGAAATATTTTTCATATGGCTTTTTAGGGGCGAGTAGTGGTTTACTGTGTTGCTTATGCATCCTTTAATCGATCACCAGCTATACTTCATCGGTTAACCAACCGGGACACCAAAAAGAGCAAAGGTTCTATAGAGCGCATCTATATTTCCCTCAACCTGGATAAGACCTTTTTGAAGCGCTTCTTTTGCTGGAAGTTCTCCGGCAACTATTGACATCAGTGTAGTAGATGGGCTTGTCAGTTGCATGTCTGGAGTATAGCGCACTCCCTGTTCAACTTCAATCTTGCCATCGGTCACGCGTACTTGAAAAACATCCCTGTCGATTCGGAATTCATAACACTCTTCCAGGCCTTTTGCCTCTTCGGGACGGAAAGATTTTTTCATTGCAAGCATAAGCCAGCCAGATGACAGGTTGTCTTTTTCTGAAGGGATGCCCAGCAGAGGCCGGCCCCATTCTGCCAAAGCAAGAATGGTTGATTCAAGTTCGAGGCCTCTCTCAGTCAATTCATAAACAACCGAGGCAGCCGGCGGAGGTAATTTACGTTGAACGGCAAGCTCTTGATCTTCCAGTTCCTTCAGCCGGCTGGAAAGCAGATTCGTACCTATGCCGGAGAGATGGTCCATTAAATCACTAAATCGCTTGGGCCCGGTCATCAATTCTCTGATGAGCAACAGAGTCCAGCGGTGTCCAATGACGTCCAGTGCTCTGGCTATAGCACAATATTGGTTGTATGACCGTTTGCTCATTTCTTGATACTTTAAAAATATATAGTAGCAAATAACAAATTGTGTCGTATCTTGTAATAAATCGAATCGAGAGTTAAATCGTGCAAGCGCTATGAATGTTCTGGCCTTAAAATCAGGGAGATTATTACAACGTGTCCTTAGGGCAAATGCTGTATTCTCTTCAGTTTTTGCCGTTCTTTTTTTGATCTGGGCTTCGTTCTGGGCCGGTCACATAAAGATTGGGATGGGGAGCTTTTACTTTCTCGCGGCCAATCTGGGTTTATTTGCAGTAGTACTTTTTATGCTTTCAACTCCGCGTTGGCTTGAACACAATGCCGCTTTGATGATTGCGGCCGTTGTAATTGTGCTCGATTTCTTGTGGGTGCTGGGTACCTTCATACTGATTATGCTGCCAGATACCGTAACTGAAACAGGATTGTTGATTGTGCTGGGAATCGCTTGTGTGGTCGGTATGTTTGGTGTATTGCAACTCATCGCCTTGTTGCAACTTCTGAAGATGAAGCGGGGCGATGGGGCACAGCATGCGGTAGGGAATTAACAGGAGAACTCTCAGCGCAAGAATCGGACAGTGTATTTGCTCCCTTCTGCCTTGGTCCTACGCCCTTAGCGCATCAAGCAGTCGTTCGTGGATGCCACCAAAGCCGCCATTGCTCATGATGATAAATACATCCCCAGGCTTGGCAGTTTGCACCAAATGAGGTAATATGCTGTCAGGATCAGGAAAGGTAAAGGCCGGCACACCCGCTTTCTCGATATCACGAATCAATTCATCAACATCCATAAAGTTGGCCTTGTCATCATTATGCCTGAAAGGTGGGGTACTGATGACGACTTCCTGGGCTGAAAGAAATGACTCGACATAGAGATCCTGAAAGTCTTTGCGCCGGCTTGTATTAGATCGGGGTTCAAACACGGCAACAAGCCTGCGGTCTGGATACGCACGTTTCATTGCAAGCAGCGTCTCTTTAACCGCCGTCGGATGGTGCGCAAAATCATCGATGACAAGAATATCATTAACCTGACCGCGTACTTCCTGTCTTCGGCGCATGCCTTTGTATTGCGCAAGGCCTTCAGCATATGCGGACGGATTGATATGCTCTGAAAGTAGCAGTGCGCAGGCACCAAGCACATTGCTCAGATTGTGATCTCCGTGCATGGGGAGAAACAGGTCGGCGAGTGCTACACCATTATTTGTTAACGTAAATGACTGTCCCTGTTCGGTAATTGATATGTTCGACGCTGAAATCTGGTTGTGTGGCTCCAGGCCGTAGAAAATCACTTCCGCATCTGTATGCTGCTTGAGTGCAGCAACCGGCTCATGGTCTCCGCAAAGTACAAGGGTGCCATGTGGCGGGAGCAAGCGCGCGAATTTTTGGAAGGCTTGTTTGTACGTTTCCCAATCGGGGTAGATATCCGTATGATCCAGCTCCATTGAGGTAACAATGGCGCTCGTAGGCTGATAATGCAGAAATTTGGGTTGTTTGTCGAAATAAGCACTGTCATATTCATCGCCTTCAATCACAAAATGAGGGCCAGTACCTATGCTATAGCTTGTGTCTTTATCCTGTAAAACACCGCCGACCAGAAATCCAGGGTCAAGGGATGCTGCTTCAAGCATGTGGGCGATAAGCCCGGTTGTTGTGGTTTTTCCATGCGTGCCGGCAACCACCAGCGCGCGGCGATCTGATAAAAAGAAATGTGAAAGAGCTTCTGGAAACGATTGCTGCACCAGGCCATGCTCTCGTGCATAAGCTGCTTCAGGATGGGTTGGCGTGCAGGCGTTTCCAACAATGATCAGGTCAGGTGGAGGGTTTAAGTGGGCCTCGTCATACCCTTGATGTACGATGATGCCGTCGTTGGCAAGCCGCGTGCTCATCGGCGGGTAAACGTTTTGATCCGCACCACTCACGTCAAAGCCCGCCTGTTTCAACAGACCAGCAAGTGAACCCATGCCAGTGCCGCAAATACTAATGAGATAAATACGCTTGATCGATGTAGATTCAGGGACCGGAGGGCGTTCAAAGATGCGAAGATGTGCATCAGGTAGAGAATGGATGTCCATAGATACAATAACTTACAGATTGGCCACGTCAGAACTTGGATCGGATGATTTTGAAGGTGGAAGATAGTCGTGGGTGGTAAACTCTTCCAGATTCTCTGACACAAGGCCTAATCGTTGCGCGCGAATCAGCCACTGCTGTCGTGCCAGTTCCTGCATGTCAGTTACGGCATCTTCTTCATCCACGATTTCCATCCCGAGCAGCGTTTCCACAATGTCCTCCATCGTAACGATCCCTGCAAATCCACCATATTCATCAACTACCATGGCGATATGGTCAAGCCGGCTGGTAAGTCGTTCAAACAATGCAGATAAAGGCATGGTGGCCGGTACAACAGTGATGTCCCTCGCCAGGCTTTCAAGTGACATCTCACCCTTTCCTTGCGCAGCTTTTAACAAGATTTGATCCTTCAGTACGTAGCCGATTACCTGGTCTCTGTTTTCCCGATAAACAATAATACGGGAAAACCGGAAATCTTCATACTCTTCTACGACCTTGTCAATCGTTTTGTCAACCGGCAGTGTAAATACAACAATCCTGGGCGTCATAATGTCTTTGACCAGGATGGAAGCAAACCGAAAAAGGTTTTTCAGGATGCGCGATTCGTTTTCTTCGAAAACACCTTCTCGTTGTCCTACCTCAGCAAGTGCAGTAAACTCCTCTCTGCTAAAGGTTACTTTCTGACGGTTTCGCGTAAGTAAGCGTGTTATTCCATCTGACAGTAGAATGAGGGGCCGGCTGATCAACATGGCCGGCTTCAAGATTTTTACAACGATAGGGGCGAGTTTTCGCCAGTGCAGCGCGCCGAGTGTCTTTGGAATGATCTCGGAGAAGATGAGGATAAGCAGGGTAAGTATGGCAGAGAAGGCACCAACAGAAATGCTTTCGAAGACGATTGCAGCCTGTGCGCCGGCGCCGGCTGCTCCCATGGTATTCGCTACAGTATTCCAACTCAGGATTGTCGCGAGGGGCCGGTCAATTTTTGCCTTCATTTCCCGAAGGGTCGCACCTACCGGGTTTCCCGTTTTTACAAGCCCTGCGATATAAGAAGGTGTAACCGAGAGGATTACAGCTTCCATAATGGAGCATAAAAATGATACTCCGATAGCAACCGAAACATAGAAAATCAATAGGCTCATGGAATCTCTAACGCACGAGTCTGTGAAAAGGATGCGTGGTTTATTTGCATCCGGAAAAATGATGAGGTGTTAGTTGTGACATGATCAAATATTAAGCTGTCAGTTTCTTTTTGTCAAGAAACTGACAGCTTGTAACCAGGCCGTGAAAGTAAACCTTTTGGTCTATTCTTCTATTCTTCTATTCTGGGCGGAGCTCCTTTGCTGTGTGCATCGGGTCTGTTTATACCCTGATTTGCAAATTGGGGTGATAACTTCTCATCCTTGTTGGGCAATCCATTTCCTTTACCTTTCGCTACTGGCTTGTCTTCGTCATCAGTCGATTTGAAAAGGTCAGCAAGTCGTAAAGAAAGCGAGTCAAACACAGAGTACATCACCGGTACAATTACAAGCGTCAGGAAAGTAGCAAATGTGAGGCCGCTGATAATTGACGTACCCATTGGACCCCAGAAATCTGTATTTGCTGATTTAAAACTGAAGCTGGGCTCAAGATTTGTAATCAACCCGACGAAATCCATATTCAGTCCAAAGGTCAACGGAATCAGTCCCAGTACGGTTGTTAATGCAGTAAGTACCACCGGCCGGAGCCGCGTAGCACCACCTTCCACAATAGCCGCCTGCTTGTCCATGCCAGTTGTTCTTAACTGCATGATGTAATCAATCAGAACGATATTATTGTTCACAACGATACCAGCCAGACTGATGATGCCAATAAAGGTCATTAAGCCAAAGGGTGTTCGGGTTAATATGAGCCCGAGTAACACACCGATAAGGCTAAGACCAACGGCTACCATGATGATGAAAGGAGAACTTACTTTGTTAAACTGAGCAACCAGGATCATGAAAATGAGCGAAACACCGATGAGCAGCACATAGGTAAGGAAGCTGAAGCTTTCTTGCTGTTCTTCACTTTCGCCTGTATAGGTCATCGAATAGCCTACTGGCAAATTTGCTTCATAATCTGCAAGCAAGACCTGCACCTCTGCAAGTATTTCATTGCCGTTAAATCCACCGGCTGCGTTGCCTGTTACGGTTGCTACGCGAGACATGTCGAGGCGTGTAATAGAGCCAAGCCCACCCTGGACTTCTGTTTCTGCTACAGACACGAGTGGAATCTGATCACCTTCATAAGGAATGGTTAGATTCTTTATGCTTTCCAGACTTGATCGATCAAACTCAGAGAGTCGGACGGTAATATCATACTCATCATCGCCTGTACGGTATTTGCCAGCTTCTGTACCGTTAATCGCAGAGCGAACAGTTGAAGCAATCTGACTTGTATTTAAGCCAAATCGGGCAGCTCGCTCCCGGTCAATTTTAACGTTGAGCTCAGGCCGGCCTGTATTTACATTATCTGAAACGTCTACCAAACCAGGGATTTGTCCTGTTTCAGAGGCTTCAGACAGAATGGCTTTAACATCTTTGGTGATTTTGATAATGCGGTCAAAATCATCTCCGGTAATTTCGATATTCACCGGCGCGCCAGTGGGCGGCCCATTCTGATCTTGAGTGAATTCAACTTCCGTTCCAGGGATACCTTTTAACTGATCCCTCAGCGCAGCCATGGTAATAGGCGAATCTTCGGCTCTGTCCTCGTAGTCCATCAGATTTAACGTGATCTGAGAGGTTTCAGGGCCTATTGTACCGCCGCCGAACATTGCGTCGCCACCTATGCCCACATTCATGAGCACGTTTTTAACATTTGCACGAGACTTTGGATTTTGCCGGAGTAATTCATCAATCCGTTCCTGTGCTTCATGTGCAATGGCATTGCTGGTTTCAACGTTTGTCCCCAGGGGGGAATCAAACGTGACGGCTATCATGTTGGGATCCGAGG
Organism: Rhodothermales bacterium; assembly: GCA_045106435.1. Lineage (GTDB taxonomy): Bacteria > Bacteroidota > Rhodothermia > Rhodothermales > JAHQVL01 > JBCCIM01. Next base: position 21,171 of record JBGCEN010000511.1, on the reverse strand, counting down.
TTGGGAAAAATTCAACGCCTGTTGGTGCAAAGCCAAACAGTGCAAAGATAGCCACGAGAGACCCCAGCGTGCCGTTTAAAAGCTTGGCGCGGTTATCGGTCAGGACAAGCTGCTTGCGGCTGTTGAATGCCCAGCCAGCTAAGCCGGTAATAACGATGAGCGCCGGCGCCATGACGAGCACGCTAACTGTACCCGCATCCAGCACCTTCTCGCTTAGCCACATCAACGTTAGAATGAGCCCCATAATAACGCCGAAAATGATGCCAATTCGGATACTCTTTTTACCACCAAGATAGATGTTTTCAAATGTGTGAAAGAGAATCCCAATGAGGCCGGCGCCAGCAAGCATCATCCCTGGTACAAGAAGTACCCGGCCGGCCATCGATGAATTCATTACAGAAGACACGACGGCTCCAAGGAGGCAGAGAATAAGCCCACCTGTAAAAGAGCCAAGCGCAAATGTATTCCGGAGCATAGCGCGTTTTACCGAATAATCTCGCTCCAGCATCCAGCGGATGAATCCACGATATCGGTCTACGAGGCGGGGGAGTCCTTCTCGTACAAATTTCTCGCCTACCGGCTTGAAGAACACGCGGTTTAATCCATAAAACAGTACCGCAGCTGATCCCAGCACGACAAACGACTTCCAGTTTGCTAAAGCCAGTACCAGTCCCAACACAAGAATAACGACAGCCGCTACGATTTTTGCAGCCTGTTTCTTTTCCGCCTGATCTTCTCCTTCCAGCTTGACAAATATCCCTGTAATGACCGGGTTTATAATAATTGCGACAAACAGGGAAGACGTTAGCGTGATGATCAGCGTTAGAGGGAGATAACTCATAAACTCGCCGATAATACCCGGCCAGAAGAGCATCGGTGCAAACGCTGCCACTGTTGTTGCAGTAGAGGCAACTACGGCACCACCCACTTCGGTTGTGCCCAGTCGGGCGGCCTCAAACCGCGAATGCCCCATCTCTCGATATCGATAGATATTTTCGACGATTACCACTGCATTGTCTACCAGCATCCCCAGCGCAATAATCAGGCTGAAGAGGATGATGAAGTTTAGCGTGTAGCCGAGGGACTGGAGCACAATGAATGAGATGAACATGGACAATGGTATCGCGATACCCACGAGAAACGCATTGCGAATACCCAGGAAGAAGAGCAACACGGCCACAACGAAGATCAAACCGCTGATGATGTTGTTCTCCAGGTCCTTGATCATCGATTCGACATAATAACTGACGTCTCCAGTAACTACGTATTCTGTCCCATTTGGTAAGACAAAAGTCTCAAGCTTTTCGTCTATGAGTTCAACCGTTTCAAGGATGTTTGCACCGGGCCGGTTTTTGACATTCAGACTCACCACTTGCAAGGTTGTAATCTCTTCCTCTGAGAGGGGCGTGACGTTTCTATCGCGATCCTCTTCCTGAATAATTTCGAGCCTGGAAAACGTGGCTCGCTCCTTAAAGGCAAAGAGCACGTCAGCAACATCGCGAATATAAACCGGAGTACCATCCGGCGCATCAATGACCAGGTCTTTAAGCTCTTCAGGCGTCTCGATTTCCCCGTTTACCCGAACCAGGTAATTGGTGCGATCTACATCAACAGAGCCACCGGGAATATTGGTGTTCTCCTGTTGAATCGCCATGATAACGTCTTCAAATGCCAGGTTGTATCCTTGCAATTTGCTCAAGTTGACGTTTACCTGTACTTCCCGTTCGAGTCCACCTATCAGATCCACTTCGAGAACAGTTGGAATGCTTTCCAATTCATCCTCAAGTTCTTCTGCCACCTCTTTTAGTCGGGCGAGAGAATAGCTCGATGCGAGGTTGATGGTCATGATCGGAAATTCCTGTACATCAATCTCATTGATCAGGGGTTCTTCCGCTTCACCAGGAATCTCAGACTTGGCTATGTTAACCTTGTCGCGCACTTTTTGGAGCGCTTCATCAATAGAAACATCGGGGTCAAACTCGATGACAACCGTTGAGACGCCTTCCGTAGAAGTCGAACGAATCTCTGTGATTCCATTGATGCTCTGCACTTCCTGTTCGATGTGCTGTGTAATGAGCGATTCGATATCATCAGGACTTGCACCAGGGTACACCGTGGTGACAATGATGTTGGGTATTTCAATCGATGGATTGGATTCCTTCGGAATAGTTTGATAACTGATGAGTCCTCCTACAACAAGAAGGCCCGTCAGTACAAGAATACTGGTCCGATATTGAATGGCGAGGTTTGTAATTCTCATTTGCTCTTTTTAGAGGCTATAAGATGATGGACGAACGTCCAAATTTTATCGATCAATTTCAGGTTATTGCGTGACAGCAGCTGCAACAGATTGTGTGGTATTCACAACCTCAACAGCATCGCCGGACGTGAGATTATATTGCCCAAGAATGACAACTTCATCTCCTGGATACAAACCTTGTTCAACAACCACATTCCCTCCGTATGATGGACCGAGGGTAACAGGCCGGCGCTCTGCTACGAGTGTACCGCCTTCATCGATTACCACAAAAACGCTATGCCCTGTTTCGTCAAGTGGAACAGCATTTTGCGGAATCACGATCGCGTTTTCCAAGGTTGTACGCGTCAGGTATATACGGGCGACCATTTCTGGCTTTAAGGTTTGCTCTGAGTTATCCAGTTGTACCTCAACCGGAAAGGTTCGGCTATTCGTGTTGATGGCCTTGCCAACAAAACTTACAGCGCCCATTCGTTCTGCGCCGCCATAAGAGTCGAGCACAATTTTGACAGAGGAGCCGGCTTCGATGTCATTGGCATATCTCTCTGGTACGCCGGCGGTAATCTTTACGCGCTGTGTATTTACGATCCGGGCGATCTGCATACCGGGTGAAACCTGTTCGCCAATGTCTGCAAAAAAGGTCTCAACGGTGCCGCCAAATGAAGCAGTGATCCGCGTATTGTCCAGTTGTTTCTGAATCTGCGACATCAACGCTTTGGTCTGATCTAGTTGTGCCTTTGATTGGTTGAGTTGCGCCCGTACGTTCTCAAACTCGATGGCACTGATAATAGAATCTTGAAACAAGGGCTCTTGTCTTCTAAACGTATCGTTTGCCAGATCAAACTGCGCCTGTGCGGCGGCGACCTGGGCCCTGGTTTGCATAAGAGACGCGTGCATGAGCGTTGAGTCTATCTGTGCAATACGACCATAGCGCGGTACATAGGCGCCTCTTTTGACGCGGTAAACCAACGTGCCAGACCCTTGCGCAGAAACTGTAGCATCATTGTTTGCTTCTACAGAGCCTGTCACTTCGATCACATCTTTAAAAGAAGTTGGTTGAAGCGAAAGCGTTTCAACGCGTACCTGTCGGCGTCCGCTTGTGCTTGCCTCATTGCTGGCGGTAGCAGCGACAGCCTCCTCGGTGGCCTCGTTGTTTTCCGGTGCAGAACAGCCGGCAAGTAACAGCAAAGCAAAGAGGGCGGGCAGGGTTTTTATTATAGATCTATACATGGTCGTCATTTATTTTTCCTTGGGGGAAATTGTATCTATTGCTGTTAGCTATCGGGATGCGAGTTTGAAGTTTTCCGGCTTTGCCAGAGGCATGCCGACGGCCGTTTCAAAAGCACTTTGTGCGCGTAAAAAGTCATGTACAGCTTGCAAGTAATTCAACTTGCTCTGGTCTAGCTGTTCAGACGCATTTCTTTCTTCCAGTGGGCTTGACATGCCTTCCTGTAGTCTCTTCTGTGCAAAGGTATAATTCAGGTCAGCGCGCTCTACGTTTCTTTCCTGACTCAATATCTGAAGCCTTGATGCTTCAAGATTTCTTAGCGCAATAGCAACTTCCTGTCTGATGCCTTGCAACTGCTGATCGTATTGAACCTGCGCGCGATCTGCGGCCAGTTTTTGCTGCTGTGCACGCGATTTGTTTTGGAAGCCGTCAAACAGGCGCCAGTTGAGTTGGAAGCCGGCGTTAAATGCCTGATCCCAGTAATTGGAGCTGAAGTAGCTGTTACTTCCTTGCGAAAACCTGAAGGGGTCATTCGGGTCTGTAAGGATAAAGCTTCTGTTCGAAGGGACATTCCCAACGTAGCTGTAATTGGCAAATGCACTGATGGTTGGTAGATAGCCAGTTCTGGTTACCCGTGCGTTAATATTCTGGAGTTCAATATTTAGTTTGATTTGCTCCAGATCGGGGCGTCTTTCGAGCGCAAGTATCACAGCATCATCGGTGCTGATCGTCATGTAGGCTCCCCGGTTCTTCGCTTCAAGTGCACCCGCAAGACGGATGGGTTGATCGATAGGAATGCCCAGTGTCATTTTCAACTGATCTAGCGCCGTCTGCTCAGCGTTTTTTCTTTGTAAGAAAGACGTCTCGAGGTTTGCTAGCTCAACCTCTGCGCTTAATCGTTGGAATTTCGGTGCTACGCCGAGAGAAACCTGCTTTCCGAGTTCTTGCAGGGTTTCTGCTGTGCGCGAAACGCTTTGCTCAGCAACCTGGGCTTGCTCACTGACAAGTAATGCTTGATAAAAAGATGCACGCACGTTGTCAATGAGTAGTTGCTCCTGTCTCTCCAGGGCCAGTTCGCTGCTTGCCTGTACAAACTTCGAAGCGCCTTTCACCGCAATAAAAGCACTGAAATCAAGGAGTTTTTGCGATACCGTTATCCCGCTTTGAAATACGTTTGGTACTGCAAACGGGTTATCGCTCAAGTTCGGTACGATGCCGGCCTCATTCAGTCCTTGCTGTTGTCTCAGCGCAAAATCAACAAATGATAAAGGCTCCGTCATGGCATCGACGTCTGTTCTTGCCTGCTCGTTAAATGCCAGCCAGTCAATGAACCCCAGAGAAGAGAAGAGATTACTAGCTGAGCTACCCGAAAATGGATTGGGCTGCTTTATATTTCTTGTATAGCTTGAGTTTATATCAACCTGTGGGTAGAGCTGGCCACGTCCTTCTTTAACTTGCGCACGAGCCACTTCTACACCAATGCGTGCATCTTTCACTATGTAACTGTTTACATAAGCGATCTGAAGCGCTTCATCCAGTGTCAAGGTCAGCAACTCGTTTGTCTGTTGCGCCTGAGCAGGTGACAGGCTCGCGCAGAGCAGCAGGAAAGTCAGAATGAGACTTTTTGCCGGCGCTCCGGGAAAGCAAAAAGCGCTCGCCTTTATTGACATGCCCTCAGCGTTGTCTGGGTACTTCTTCATGCTACTATATTTGATTCTGTTTAGCATTATGAGCTGTGGATTTATATTCTGTGCTTTCAAATCAGCGAATGAATTCTGGGTCTTGGGATTTACACATGCTTTACAGGTTTATGGACGCCAAGCCCGTCCAGCAGCATCGACGTTAAAAATGCTGCAGCTTCTTTGGGTGGTGAAGTTGAGTCTCGAGCTTCTCCTTCGGCATCCAGGATCATGTGGACCTGGATACCCTGGATGTTGCCAAGAATCATATGGGCAACAGCCTTGGGGTCGAGTAGTCGAATCTGCCCTGATTCCATTGCGCGCTGAACAGGTTCTGTCAAAGCGGCAATAACACGCTCCTGTTGTTGGCGAAAGTAAGAGGCGTTGTCCAGGTCTTCTCCGAAGCACATGCGATGAGCTTCCTTGACGAGAATCATGAAGAGCTCTTTGCTTTCCAAGTAAAACGATAGAGATGACAGCGTATAGTCATAGAAGGCATCTCTGAAAGAACTTTTTGCTACAACGTCCGGAGCGAAGGAAGCTTCTATGAGCTGGATCATGTCGTCGTACAGCTTGTCGAAAATGGCAAAAAGCATCCCACGCTTTCCGCCCTTGAAGTAGTTGTAAAGCGTGCCTTTTCCGAATTCTGCACGTTTGGCAATGTCTTCGAGCTTTGCTCTTCCGTATCCTCTTTCTGCAAATTCAGCTTGTGCAGCATCAAGTATTGCATTGCGTCGCACAAGGCGTTCTTTTTCTTTTCTGGAAATGGTAGACTGCACAATGATTGCCGGCTAGAGTGATGCTGTGGTTTTTGGAATGTGACCCGCTGGTCATTTCGTGACGAATACGTCAGTGCTCATAATTTGATGCAATCCAACCTTGAAGATGAGGCGAAGAAAGTGGAAGCGGTTTTATTATTGGTGCCGATTCGAATTTCAACGTAGTATTTGCTAATTTGTACTGCTGCGGTAATCAGTTGGGGCGAGGCTAAGGGACAAGAATTGCATTTGGTTCGTATCAAAAGCATCGAGAAAGCGGCCGGCTGATTTTTTATAGACCGCACGTTAAACACTGCACGGTATCCCCTGGCTTATTAGCGCTTAATCATTCATACACGCATAACGAAAATGCTAAAACCACGCACTACAAATTCTTTATTTAGCCTGGCAGTTGCCGGCGCTATGTTTTTCCTTTTTACAGGCTTTGCACCGCCCGCTGACGATCCTGATAAGCCCAATGGGTTTAAAGAAGAAGCCTTTGCAACAGGCCTCGATTCACCGTGGGGCATGGCGTTTTTGCCGGATGGCAGAATGCTGGTTACCGAAAAAGTAGGTAATCTCAGGATTATCGATAAAGATGGTACCGTATCTGATCCCGTTGGTGGTTTGCCAGAAATTTGTGTGTGTGGTCAAGGGGGATTGCTGGATGTGCAATTACACCCGGACTACAATGAAAACGGCTGGATTTATATAGCCTACGCTGCCAAGCGCCTGGATGCTGACGACAAGCCTATTGGCTGGACAGCGATCATGCGTGCCCGCCTGGACGGGATGATGCTTGTGAATCAGGAAGCAATCTATCAGGCTCCAGTAGAGACCTATACAGGTCGGGGCCAACACTTTGGATCCCGCATTGTCTTTGATGACGAGGGGTATCTGTATTTTTCTATCGGAGACCGTGGCGTGATGGATCAGGCCCAGCTACTGAGCCAGGCCAATGGCAAGATTCATCGCTTGCATGATGATGGCCGTATTCCTGAAGACAATCCGTTTTTCAATGTGCTACATGCCATCCCTTCAATCTGGTCGTTTGGCCATCGTAACCCGCAAGGTGTTGCTGTGCATCCCGAAGATGGTACCATCTGGAATGCTGAGCACGGCCCTAAAGGGGGCGACGAATTAAACTTCGTTGAAAAGGGCAAAAACTATGGATGGCCAGTAATCACGTATGGTATCAATTACAACGATGAGATCATATCAGATATCTCAGAGAAACCTGGTATGGAGCAGCCGGCGCATTACTGGGTGCCTTCCATCGCTACCTGTGGCATCGAATTCTACCATGGCAGTGCCTTCCCTGAGTGGAATAACAGCCTGTTTGTTGCGTCGTTAAAATTTGGTCAGATTCACCGAATCGAAGTCGACGGTAGTGGACGCAAAGTTGAGGAGGTATTCCACAAAACAGGAGGCCGGCCAAGAGATATCCAGACTGGACCGGATGGCTATCTTTATATTGCCATCGAAGATGCGCCAGGCCGCATTGTTCGATTGGTGCCGGATAATGGGTAATATAGTTTTTAGTGGTTGGTTTTTAGTGGTTAGTATTTCGTGCATTGAAAACTGACTGCTTACGACCAGGAAATGAGTTATAAAAAAGGCCGAACAGCTAACGAGACGTTTCTCCATAGCTGTTTGGCCTTTTTAATTGGCGGAGGGGAATAGTTTTTAGTGGTTTGTTTTTAGTGGTTAGTATTTCGTGCGTTGAAACTGACTGTAAACGGCTAATGCGAATCAGGAATTGAATCGGTTTTTGACACGATTGAACAAGCATAATTCTTTCTTCAACGTCATCCTCAACTTGATTGGGGATGACAAGTGTAAAAGTTGAATCAGAATAAAAAACAGCATTTCAACCCCTGATTCGCATTACTAAAAAATGAGTTATAAAAAAAGGCCAAACAGCTAAGGAGACGTTTCTCAATAGCTGTTTGGCCTTTTAAGATTGATAGCTGATATACCAGCACTTCGTGGTCAGTATTTCGCAATTGAAAACTAACCACCAACCACTAAAACCTAACCACTTCAAATTTAAACAAACTCTTCGAGTTGATGTGCGTGGAGATAGTCAACTACGTTTTTAACGTGCTGTGCGCTTTCTCTATTGCAAATCAATACAGCATCTTTTGTGTCAACGACCATGGCGTCGTGAATACCTACGAGCACGACCAGACGATCTCCACTCTGCACAAGGCATCGACTTGAGTCGTGCATGATGACGTTGCCATCTACTGCATTGCCGTGTTCATTTTTATCGCTTAGTCCATATACAGCGCGCCAGTCACCTACATCGCTCCATCCAAAAGAGCCGGGTACTACGAATACGCCTTCTGCCCGCTCCATTACACCATAATCAATGGAAATGTGTGGGCACGACTGGAATGACTTAACCAGCACATCATGCTCTTCCGGTGTATTTAGCGCGTCTTTCAACGGTTCAAATGCCTCATAGGCATCTGGGAGATGTCGTTGGAGCTGGGTTAGGATGGTATCTGCACGCCAGATAAACATCCCACTATTCCAAAGGAAATCGCCAGAATCCAGAAAGCTTTCAGCAGTTGGGAGGTCGGGCTTTTCGGCAAAGGTTTTTACCTCAAAAGCAGCCGGCTCTTCTTCCATATCAATGGTGCCGTTAAACTGGATATAGCCGTATCCCGTCTCAGGATGCGTTGGAGCAATACCAATCGTTACAAGCGCTTCTTTCTCCTGTGCCTTTTCAATGGCCGTATTCAGGATTTTATGGAACTGCTTTACATTTTTGATGAGATGATCCGCCGGCAACACGATCATGGTTGCGTCTGGATCCTTTTCATACAGCTTCATCGCAGCGTAAGCGATACAGGGCGCTGTGTTTCGACTTACCGGTTCTGCAAGAATGTTTTCTGCAGGTACTGCCGGCAATTGCTGTTGCGTTTGCTCCACGTATCTTTCGTGTGTTACGATCAGGCACCGTTCTGGAGGTACAAGGCCGTTTAACCGGCTGACGGTGTTCTGAATAAGCGTTGCTTCGCCAAATACATTCAGAAATTGTTTAGGAGTGGCCTTGCGGCTTCTGGGCCAAAAACGGCTGCCAATACCGCCGGCCATAATAACTGCATAAATCATTTATTTATAGAGACTTGCTTTAATAAGATTGGTCAATTGTCAACAGTCCTCAGACAATGTCCCTTGTTTAACCCAGCGTGTGAGCTAATGATATAAGATGTGCATCAGAGATAAGTTTTCAGTTTCCTGCTTTCTTAATAACCATGACTGAATATTGAAAACTTAGATGCACATTTTTGTATCCAGACAAATGCGTTTGTTAATATATTCATACCTATTAACAATCGACCATTAACCAATAAACCATAGAATGGTTCGGGTGGCAAAATGACACCTAATTCTCGTTGCATGTCCGCTTATACGCAGAAGGGAATCATCGCCAAAGCCGGCCAAAGTTGGCTTTTAAGTAGCCAATCGTTCGGTTATTCACGGGTTGCCGTTCCAGGTGTTTTGTCGTTTTTATCCCATCGCGAATCCCTTTAAAATAGACAGGCAACAGGCCCGAAATGGCGGCCTTGTATCCATACCAGCAGAGCCAGCCCGGGATATATGAAAAGGTATATCGAAGGGGTAAATGTTTATAGGCAAACAGGATGCGGTTTCTGGTTAGATAGTACAACCGCCAGGGCGATTCTTTTTGAGCACCTTTTGGTGGGGGAGGAGGTTGATGATGAACAATGACTTCGGGCAGATACTGGATCTCATAGCCATGCCCAAGAGCTCTGTAGGCCAATTCGATTTCATCCAGCCCATACATCAATACTTCGTCGAAGTTACCACAGGTTTCAATGACAGAGCGGCGGATTGCGTGTGCACCGCCCAGGAAGTATGAGATCAGATGTTGATCATCGAGTATAGATGGGTCTTTTTTGATATGGCGCCGGCTATGTGGCGTGAGCGGCTTTACAGCCCCACTTCTACTATCGAGAATCTTGGTCGCAATGATGCCAAGAGACTGATTCGTTTTGAATGTATTGACAACAGACTGGAGCGCATGGTCTGCGTCAAAAAAAGCATCGTCGTCGATAATGAAAAATAGATCTCCTGTGGCTGCTTTTAACAGTCGATTTCGTACGGCATTGAGCCCTAGTTGCTGATCAGCCCGGATACAACGGATGGGTGTCGTTTTTGAAAGAGCAGAAATAGTCCGCTGATTGATCGCAGGAGATGAGGCATCATCCAATACCCAGATCTCAATATTCTTATAGGATTGCGAAAGCACGCTTTTGATGCAGCGTTGCAGCAAAGCGGGTCTGTTTCGGGTGCCTATTAAAACACTGATTTTCAACGCAGAAGTAAACAATCAAAAAATGAAAAGGTAACCTAGATACAAGCACAAGTATTTAGTCCAGGCATGCTGAGCAAAGCGAAGTATCTTTGCGAAGCGCAATGGTCTAAAAAATGCCTGAATGTAGCGTTTGAGACAAATTCATGCCAGCAATATTTGTCCAAACAACCTGATAACTGAATTACAAAATTCCTATCTCAATACAATAAGTTTTTCTACGCTGGTGCTGTTGTTAACATCGAACTCCTGTCCGTCGGCGCGCAGGAATACTTTATACAGATAGACACCCGGAGCAACCAGGTCGCCGTCTTGATCGGTACCATCCCATTGCAGCTTGTTCCAGCCTATCCTCAATGATGGGATTTCCAGAAGCGCCGGCTCGTCTATTAAATCAAATTCTCTGATAAGCCGGCCTGATAGCGTATAAAGCCGGATTCTGAAGTCATCTGCCTGCAACGCATCATCGCCTCTCAGCCGGAAGGCAAATGTGGTAGAGGTATGCATCGGGTTCGGGTAGGGATAGAGGGATTCTATCTCAAATGCAGATTGCACGCGGAAATGTACCTGGTAAGGACTTTGGTCAGCTTCATTGCCGGCCGGGTCGAATACCCGGACAAACAGCGTATGCGTTGTGTCGCGGCCTGAAAGGTTTGGCGTGTAAAAAATAGTGGCTTCGTTTTTTTCCTGCGTGCCAGGCTGAAATTGCAGGTCCGGATCTGAGAAATGTATCGACACATCATCCAGTTCCAGTTCAATCAGGCTGGTATCCGTGAGCAGTTGAAAAGCACCTTCGTCTGCGATGTTGATCTCTATTGTAGGCTGGCTGGATACAAACGGAAGCGCAGGATCTTGAAGATTGCGCACCGGCTCAAAATCACTCGGCAACATCTCGCTATCGATGAGCACTTCCATTGTTGGTTGCTGATCATCCGTTTGGACAAAAAATTCCCGGATCAGCACATTGTTGAGTAAAAAAGGCTCAATGACATCAGGTTGCGAAAGCTCTATACGCAATCTGTTTCTGCCGGCCAGATTTGTTGTCTCGATACCCAGCGAAGATTGATAAGGGGTGTTGGGTACCAGATTGCGCAACGTATCCCGCGCGAGTACAGACTCTTCGTTAAGTGCGTTTGTCAAGGTGTACGTCACAGTAGCAATGGGTGCTGCTTCCGTACTGAGGTTGAGGACAGAGGCTACTACATCGAGCGTTTGTGCAATGGCCAGTGTATCGGCAGAAAATGTTGTTGCTGTCGGGTCAATCGATAGCTCAATGGTGGGCTCAAAAAACAACGTCCAGGCATCCATTTGCGGCGTTTCTGCCTGAGAAGAATCGACAAGCGTGGCCTTTAGTTGCAGGAAGGGATAATCAACGGCAGAAATGGTATTCAGATCTTGATTGCCTGGAATCTGGAAATTGTCGATAAGAACCTGTTGATCAGCAGGGTTTATGACCCGAATGTTGATCTCGCTTGTTGCGTTGGGAATTGCGCCGTTGCCAGTGAGCGATAGCCAGTTCCTGGCCGGCCCAATGATTGGTGAAAGCGTATAGCCTTCAGAGCGATTAAAAGACAACGTGGTGTCTTGTGCTATTTCATTAATGCCGCTTCCTGGCGGGTCTACCCATTCCTGCGTTTCTTCGGGGAAGCCAACGCGTGTAGACATGAGCCACAAGTGGTCATAAGAGAGTCCGTCGATTTCCTGACTGCCCAGGTTTCGAAACAGCGTTTTCACTTCTTCTTGCATGGTTGGGCCACTCAAGTTTCCCAGATGCCGGGTCCGTACAAAAAGATGATCGCCTGATTCAAGATTATTGATCAGATTGGTCAAGTCGGCTACAGCGCGCGTTGAGTCCGTGTTAAAACGATCTTCTAGACTTTCAGGAATTTGATAGGTTGGAAATGCCTCAAACTGTTTTAATTCACCCGTTAATCCATCCAGGACAATCACGCCAAATCCAAGGGTTACGCCGAGAAAGCGTGTGCCATTTACGATGAACTGACCTTTTTCAAAGCCGGCCCCACGTTCAGCAGTGGCGCGGACATCCACCTTGAATTCGCTAAATACCCATGCATTAAGTTCTTCATTCCATTGCAGGAAATCATCTGTTTCGTTATCAGCAAAAAGGATGTTCTGCTGCGTCCAGCCGGTTTGTGTTGCTGATTCATCTATAGTAAAGTGCCCCTGTTGCCATATCCCGGATTCATCTCCATCATCAATTCTGGCTTGCCAGAAATAAGACTGTTTGTCTGTCAGTGGGGTATTGACTTGCCATGTAGCAATAGCGCCCGTTGTTGCGGACTGGCTTGCTTGTAGTTGGGGAGAATCAAACGTGGGGACTACATCCAACTGGAATAAAACAGTTCGCGTAGTTGCATCGTTGGTCGCAAGGCTTACCAGGAGTTGTGGTTGTGTAGATGAAATCAGGCCAAAATCTAAAGGAGAAATAAGCGCCAGGCCGGCCGAAAAAACCGTGTGGTTCTTTTCTGCAATATTGTTGAGTTCATCTACTTCTACAAAAGCATTGGCCGGATCCAGGGCCACCCGGAAGGTATTTTCACCTATATCTGCATTGAGTATTGGGACATCAAAAGACAGAGATTCTTCTCTTTCTTTGGGCAATACCTTTTTTGTAAATGCCTGCTCCGTGCCAGAAGGACTTACGTGTGTCAATTGCACATCAACAGAATCAGCAGGTAGTAAACCCCAGTTTCGTACCAGCGCATCAACGGTGACATTGCCATCCGCCGGCACGGGTGTTAAAGGGGTAATAGAGATCGCTTCAGAAGCCGTCTGGAATTCGGGTTTGTCTGCGATACGAATTCGTGTCGCGGGGTCCCCGATGAGACCGTATTGGAGGAGGACATTAAAGACGTTGCCACTTTGAGAACGGGATGCAACGTATTGCCTTTTGGCTTCTACCAAGGCACGGCCAAGCACACGAACAGTATCCTGAAATACAACCTCGTGCAGGAAATTTGTAAGAATGGCTGGTTGATCAATGGTTGACGCACTCGACGATCCCCAGTGTGCTATTGCACCATTCATGGACGCAAGCACAAGACGTTCACCGTATACAAGTCGATCTGTGAGCTCAAATCTTCCGCCGGCAAAATTACCAGTGTTACATCCCATCGAAAGCACAATAGGCAGGCGATCCGCATTATTATAGTCTTCAGGGGCATCGGTTACGATCTCCCAGGTGTCAGCCGCTGAATGTCCAAAATAGCTTACCCACGAGGCGCCTTCCTGAAAAGCGTCATTCAAGGCGTCCTGAAATGTTGGGTCCAGCGGATCTGAGGCCGTTTTGAAAAAACGCAGGGTATCCATGCCGGTCGGTATGCCTGTTGCCAGTTCTCCCCACGACAAGGCGTGATTTCTGAGTCGCGATTGCTCAAAATCTGTTTGCCCGCCTACCAGCATGAGCATTCTTTTTTGCCACTCCGCGATAGGTACTTCTTCGTAATTTTCTATTTTCTGTACAAAGAAGGACCCTGTTTCATTGTCTCTAATTGGGATGCGGCCAATCGCTGGGCGTTCAATCCAGTCATCGTCACCGTTCTTTTGCAGGCCAAACCAGCCGTCAGCTGGCGAATAGCCAAAAGACAAGACTTCCCAGTTGAATAACTGCCGGCGCGCCCTGTTGTCTTCCGGGCGTAGTAAGTCGCCCCAGAAAACGATGAATTCAGGCTTTTCAGGCCAATCTTGTGTGGCATGAACAAAGCGACGGATGGCCAGAGGAGTTGGCCGGCCGTAATCAAACTGATCGAAAATGTCGTATTGGTTTACGATCAGGGTGCCGTATCCATCTACATTCTGTCGATAGGCAGCCATTTCTGTCGCCGAAGCAGTAAGCGCCGGCGTAGTAATAATGAGATAGTTAACGTCGCTTCGTCCCATTGAAAGGTCGAATGAAGATCGGACTTGAATGTCAGCGGGGTTGAGGTACCCGTCATGGGCTACAATCCAGTAGGGTGCCGATGTGGAGGATGCATCATTAAAAGCATAACTGTTGCCGGCTTCCTGGGTGAGCAGGAATCTGCGCTGATCGACCAGATTAAAGGCCGAAAGCGGGGCGGTTGTCTGGTTGGTAACCCTGATGGTCCGCTCCGCAGCATTGACAACTGGAATTGCCATCTGATTTTCTGAAAGTACCGTATTGCGCACATACGATGCTTCAATCCAGTCAATCAAAACCCGGTTGGGCACGCTGTTAAAATCGTTGTTTGAAGTGACGACCGCTTGAAGGTTTGTCGCGCCGGCCACAAGGTTTTGAGGTAACGCAATCCGCAATGTGCGATAAGAATACCCCGACCATTCATTTTCGTCGAAGCACGTACTGCAAGAGACGAGATTACCATCTGCCTGCAATTGTAGGTTTACAAGGTGTAAAGGAGCAGACCCGCTCCCTATTTTGGCTGTAATAACCAAAGAATCTGTTGTGCCGGCTCGCTCAGATAGAGTTAGGGGAAACGCCTGGCTCAGCGGGTTTGTGTCGAGATGAGATAAGCTCCAGCCGTTGTATCCTTCACCTCTGGTGTACTCCGGTTGTCCAGCGTCATCAGAATCTCCGAAGTAATAAAAGTTGTCTTCTTCTATGTGAAGCGTGTCCCTGAACGTGCTAAAAGGCGTCGGGTTATTGAGGGCCTGATTGGGATCCGTATCAATAAACCTTTCGCCGGCTTCACCATTCCAGGTTAACCAGTACCAGGTGGTGTCAGAGAAAAGGCTGAAGTATGTGCTGCCCTGCAAAGAAGAATTTCCTCCATAAGCCCATGCTTCTTCGGCGCCTGTATTTCTCTTGCCGGCAAAAATGATCGCATCTGTTGGCGCTAGAGATGCAGCAACGCCTCCCTCAAGCCAAAGAGGGATTTCCAAACCTTTGTCAAATATCTTAAGTGTAGCTGGATCGATGTCGCCAAGTGATATGCCCTGATTGGCCAATTGCGTACCAGTAACCCGGTACATGCCGTCCTCGAGGACTGCAATTTTTGCAAAAGTCTCTCCATTCGTTATCCACGACGGGTCAAAGTCATTGGATTGCCCGTAAGATTGAGATGTGAGAGAAATAACAGCGCAAAAGCAGAAGAGGCTTATGCGGGCAACCATTGCGAAAAGAGATTGCGTATTGAGAATGCTCATGTAAATGAACTATACCTTGAAAATAACCAGGCTTAATGGATAGTTGACTGATAGAAAGGTGGCTTCAGATAACAGTCAGAAACAGACCCGCTAGTGACATTAATCGTTCCACTTTAGCCAACGTTCGAGAAGATAATTGTCTATTTATGCGTGAATTGGTGCAATTTTACATTATTACACCTCGAATGAGAATTATGTCCTGTTCACACAATTCTTTTTAAGAACAAATCACGCTCTCCCCGTTTAATTTTTCACTCGTCACTCGTCACTCGTCACTCGTCACTCGTCACATGCGTTTGCCCGACTTCTTACTGATTGGCGCTGCAAAATCCGGAACGACGGCCTTGTTTCATTATTTGGGCCAGCATCCGGGTATTTACGCTTGTCCTGTAAGAGAGCCCAATTTCTTTGCGCTTGAGGGGAAAACGATAAACTTTACCGGTCCGGGAGATAAAGAAACGGTAGGCCGGCATTCGATCAATACCCTTGCGGAGTATGGTCAGTTATTCGAGGACACAGCTACGGGGCAAGTAGCCGGCGAAGTTTCGCCGCTCTATCTTTATGATGCAGAGGCGCCGGCGCGGATTCGTCACTACCTTCCTCAGGTCAAGCTACTGGTCATGTTGCGGAATCCCGTTGATCGTGCATATGCGAGTTATTTGCATCTTCGGCGGGATGGTCGGGAATCCAGTGGTTCTTTTCAGGAAGGTCTTCTGCATGAAGACAAACGCATCGGGATGGGCTGGGAGCATCTATGGCATTATGTTGAGATGGGCAGGTATGCGACGCAACTCAATCGTTATTTGACGCAGTTTGATCGTTCTCAAATCAAAATACTCTTGTACGATGATTTTCAGGAAGCGCCGGCGGCCATGCTGCGTGAGTGCTTTGAATTTCTCCATGTAGATCATGCATTTGAGCCCGATTTCTCTCGCCGGCCCAATCGATCGGGTATACCGAGGAGCACCTTCATCCAAAAAACAGTTGCCGGGCAGGGATGGTTGAAACAAGCAATTGCCGGCGCCATGTCTGAGAAAGTCAGGGGCAAGTTGGTTTCCCAAATTCAAAAATTGAATTTATCAAGGCCTGCGTTAGACCAGTCTATCCGAATACATCTAGGGCAACGCTATCGTGAAGAGCTTCTCGAACTTCAAGATTTAATTGGTCGGGATCTAAGTACATGGCTTGCGGATTGATGGGGTGATTATGCGTGCTATTCTTCATTTGTGCTATACTTAAAGGGACAAAACACTGAAAGCATTTATTCTGGGCGCTGGCATGACGGGGCTGGCTGCCGGCATCAAGTCTGGATTCCCCGTCTTCGAGGCACAGGCTGTACCGGGTGGTATTTGCTCATCATATTACCTTGAGCCAGGAAGCCGGGAGCGAAAAACACTTGCCGAGGCCAGTAAAAAGGCGTATCGATTTGAATACGGCGGCGGGCACTGGATTTTCGGCGGCGATGCAGAGATTCTGGATTTCATTGGCCAGTACATTACCGTAAAAAAATATAGCCGATCGTCTGCCGTTTATTTGCCGGCGCGCGATCACTACGTGCCTTATCCGTTGCAGTATCATCTTTCCTATCTCGATGAGAAGGAATCTGCAGCCAGCTTGAAGGAATTAGCCGCGGCATCATTGGACGGTATTCGAACGATGGAAGACTGGGTACGTGCCCAGTTTGGATCTACCTTGAATACGCTCTTTTTTGCGCCATTCCATGAGCTCTATACCGCAGGCTTGTGGTCACGGATCAGGCCACAAGACAATTACAAGACACCACTGGATATCAACATCGTCAAACAGGGTGCCGCAGATAAAACACCAGCTGTTGGGTACAACGCTACCTTTGTATATCCTGAAGAGGGATTGGATGGTCTGGCATTAAAGATGGCCGACGCATGTGATGTGCGTTATGACAAAAGAATCGTGCGAATCAACACGCAGGATCAAAAAATTGTTTTTCAAGACGGACAGGAGGCGTCGTATGACAAACTCTTTTCATCTCTACCGTTGAATGAAATGGTTCAGATGGCCGGCATGGAGATTAAAAGTAAAGCAGATCCACATACCGCCGTTTTGGTGATGAACATTGGTGCAGTAAAAGGACCGCGCTGTCCGGATGAACACTGGATTTATGTCCCGTCCAGTGATGCAGGTTTTCATCGGGTTGGGTTTTATAGCAATGTTGATTCACACTTCTTGCCGGCAGATCCTGCAGATGGTAGAGATCGGGTAAGTCTGTATATAGAGCGTGCGTTTTTACCTGGTGAAAAGCCTTCAGCTGAAGAGATCAAGAAATACGAAGAAGAGGTAGTGAGTCAGTTGCAAGCCTGGGGTATGATCGAAACAGCCGAGGCTATTGATTCCACATGGGTTGAAGTTGCTTACACGTGGTCGTGGCCTGATTCAAATTGGATTGATGAGGCGATTGATACGCTGCGTTCGCATGGCATTGAAATGCTGGGTAGGTATGGACGCTGGCATTTCCAGGGGATTGCTTCTTCTATTCGGGAAGGACTTGGTATTAAGATATAGTTGAAGACCACCCTCAACATGCGTAAACCCGTTTCGCTTGATGTCCTGCCCGAGAAGCCATTGGTTTCCATATTGGTTGCGAGCTATAATTATGAAGCGTACATCGAGGAGGCTGTTGGCAGTGCGCTTAAGCAAACATACGAGCACATTGAAATCATTGTATGTGATGATGGATCGACGGATGATTCTTGCGCAATCGTAAAAAGATTAGCACTTGCAGATGATCGGATACAGTTGCTTGAGCAGGAAAACGCCGGCGTGGCCGCAGCGCTTAACAATGCTTTTCAAAGATGTAAGGGGGCCATTGTTTGTCTACTGGATGCAGATGATACCTTCCATCCTGATAAAGTGCGCCTTGTTGTGGACAAAATGCAGTGGCAAGGATTAACAGGCTTCGTGCAGCATGCGATGGACGTGGTTGACGGGGATCACAACATAATCAAGCAATTGCCTGTGCATGGGTTGTTTGAAGAAGGTTGGATTGCTGACAAGCTGGAGCAGCGGGGAGGCCGTTGGCGAAATATGCCTGCCAGTGCGTTGAGTTTTAGGAGAGAAATTGCCGCAATGATGTTTCCGCTGCCGGCATCTGATCTGCGGAGTATGGCAGATGCCTACCTTTATATGATGGCGCCCATGCTGACTAAAGTTGGATATCTGTCCCGCCCGCTGTCTGCTTACAGACTGCACGGTGCAAATCTGACGGGCGCTTTACACTTTGATGCCTCCCTTTCTCGAAAATATACCGAAGGCATCGAACGGGTACATGCCTGTATAAATTTAGTGGCCAACCAAAGGCAATTGCCTATGCCGGCGCTGGAGTCAGACAGACATTTGACCTATGTGGAGCATCGTTTTATGCAGCAGCTTTTTGAGGGGTCAAACAAGCGGGACTTGAAGGAAATGTACAAGCAGGTGTCAAGCCGTATTCAAAAGGATGATCTATATCCTGCGGCAAGAAAGCGGTTTGGACTGCTTGTTTTCGGGGCTGCCTTGTATATGCCGGTTAAGCTACGATCAAAGTGGATAAGCTGGACAATAGGAAGGGGATGAGAGCAAACCCTCATCCCCTTTGTGTCATAAAATTGAAAATTGGCTATGTGAAATTTTCAATTTTCAATCGTTTTACACCTTCACAAACGATTTTCTTTTTAAAGATCTAATCAGTTACTGCAAGGGTTCCGTTTTTAAAAACCCTAAACCCTAAACCCTAAACCCTAAACCCTAAAGCCTGAACTCAGATTAAAACGGTAGATCGTCGTCTGGCTCGAATGAGTCGGCAGCCGGTGCTGCTGCAGGGCGTTGCTGTTTTTGCTGCTGGGGCCGGCTTGGTGCGTTCTGGTATGACCCGTTTCCGCCTCCTCCGCCGCCCATGCCTTCTTTACCACTCAGCATCATCATCTCCTTGGCCTTGATCTCCGTGACCCACTTGGTGTTGCCATCTTTATCATCGTAGGAGCGGGTTTGAAGTGATCCTTCGAAATATACCTGCGATCCTTTTTTTAGGTATTCGCCGCAAATTTCGGCCAGCCGGCTCCACGCAACAATGCTGTGCCATTCGGTTTTATCAATCATTTGACCGCTTGCATCTTTGTAGGATTCGTTGGTGGCCAAACGAATGTTACAAACGGCCGTTCCACTTCCTGTGTAGCGAAGCTCAGGGTCTTGCCCCAGGTTGCCAACCAAAATAACTTTGTTAATACCACGTGCCATAAATTACCTCTGCTGATTGCGTGAAAAACATAAATCCGGGGCGATTCACACGAGTCCACCGGCATCGTGCCGGCCTATTAATCTACATTACATGAATCCACCCAGCGTCTAGTTAAGAACCTTGATTCTTAAGACACGTTGTCGAGTCACAACATAACCTTTAAGCAATAAAAAGATCCAGACTGACAAGCATGTGTCATAGCTGTTTGGATATATTTTGAGCCCCGTAAATACATTCTCTTTTATCCTGCTTTTAAAATAGTCACCCGCATTATGCAAGAAAAGATATACGAAGCGAAGTTCAAACCATCTCAGGAAATTATAGACGCTTTTATCGACTTTTACGCTATTGTCGGGCAGCTTCGTCGTGATTGCCCCTGGGATAAAGAGCAGACGCATGAGTCGGTCAAACAGTTGTTAATAGAGGAATCTTATGAAGCGGTTGATGCAATAGACAACAAGGATTGGCAGGAGTTATCGAAGGAGCTTGGAGATGTATTACTGCACGTGTTATTTCATAGTGATATTGGGGCCGCTTCGAACTCATTTACGTTGCTTGAAGTGCTCCAGCAGGAAACGGAAAAACTGGTGCGCCGGCACCCGCATGTATTTGGGGATACACAGGTCAATAGTGTCGAGGAAGTCCACAAAAACTGGGAGCGCATCAAAAAGGAAGAAGGCAAACGTTCTGCGCTTGAAGGCATCCCCCGTCATTTGCCGGCGTTGCAGCGTGCCTACCGTATACAATCAAGAGCGGCCAGCGTAGGATTTGACTTTGAAAATACGGAAGACACCTGGGCGAAGGTAGAAGAGGAATTACAGGAGTTCAAGGAATTGGCTGAACAGCATGGTTCTTCAACTGAGAAAGAAAAGGAATTTGGCGATATCCTGTTTGCTTTGGTGAATTATGGCCGGTTTCATGATCTTCAACCTGAAAATGCACTCCGTACGACAAACGCCAAATTTGTACGGCGATTTACGCACATTGAGGAAAGTCTCGAAGCACAAGGGAAACGATGGGAAGATGTAGACTTAGCTGAGATGGATCGATACTGGAATGAGGCCAAGGCAATGGAATGAGTGTGATGGTCTCAATAAATCAAGATATTGGCTCATAATATGCTAGATAAGCACGGGCTGGATAGGTGTCGGTTGCCATTTAAGGGTAGTACAGATAAGCTCAGCGTGTAAGTTTTAGCTCATACCTTCTAATTGTCAACACGCTTTAGTATTCAGACAAGTGGGTATTTCCTGGTCTGAATTGACGGGAAGACTGGATGACTCTTTTTCCTTTCCTCCTGTCTTCTCCTCAACAACTCATCCGTTAATAGTTAATTGTGTACAACTAGGGTGTGTGGACAATTAGCAGGGAAAAGAGCATTCGATGGCATTTTTGTTCAGATCAAGGCGCTTTTTGAGTTCGATGCAGCGCATCGGGCGCAAAAAGGAACGCAGATATGGGCAAAAAGGACGTGAAATGCATTTTGCAAGTTAATTGTCCACACGCCCTA
>JBGCEN010000510.1:0-10888 GCA_045106435.1 Rhodothermales bacterium | reverse complement strand
TTAAGCGCTATCTCGATGTTAGCCATACCTTTTGAGTCTTCGCCGTTTAATTTATCCAGGTCTGGTTGGTAAACCGAGACGTATAAATAATCGAAAAAGACCTTGGTGGCGCTAAAAAGAGGCTTTGACAGTTTCTTATTGGACAAAGTCGAGCTAAGCAAATGACTCAGTTAATGAATGACTCAGGGGGTAAACTGGAGCTCGCCGCCCGTTTCTTCAGCAAATGTGATCATTTGATTACGGAGCCTTTCTACAATTTGAGGATGTTCTGCTGATAAATCAAATTGTTCAAACGGATCGTTCATCATATTGAATAGCTCAGTTGATACCGGCTCATTTCCAGTTTGTAGTTCGGGCGAACTCCAGTTGGAGGCAGGAATGGCAACCCGCAGTTTCCACTCTGCATCACGTACTGCTTCCAAACGTTTGCCGCGAAAGTAATGGTGATAATCATGAGGGGATCCTGCGCCGTCGGTTAAAAGCGGCCAGATATCAAGTCCATCAAGCGGTTTGGGAGGAGAAGTGGCGCCGGCTAGTTTTAGGATGGTGGCGTGCAGGTCCATGGTTGTTGCAATTTCCGCATTTACCTGGCCGGCAGGGATGTGCCCCGGCCAGCGCAAAATTGCGGGCACGCGCGAGCCCCCGTCAAAGGATGTAGCTTTTGCGCCTCTGAGGGAGGCTGTGGTGCCACCATGCCATTTTTCTACAGGTTCTGTGGTATACATGCGCGGTGGCATGTTGCGCCATGGCCCGTTGTCGCTTGTGAAAATGAACAGCGTATTTTCGTCCAGACCTTCTTCGGCAAGGGCGTCGAGGATGGCGCCGGCGCTCCAATCCAGTTCTTCGATTACATCTCCATAGCGCCCTCCTTTTGACGTACCCTTAAATGTATCTGAAGCATACACAGGCAAGTGGGGCATTGAGTGTGGGAGATACACAAAAAAGGGCTGATCTTTAGACGCCTTGATAAATTTGATGGCCTCTTCCGTATAGCGCTTTGTAATAGTGTGTTGATTAACAGGTTGCTCGTCGGTGGGCACTTTGTTGCGATACAGGTGCATCGGTCGATCTGTATTTACCCAGGGGGGAAGCATGTCATTGCTGTACAAGAGGCCGAAGTATTCATCAAATCCATGATCTGTTGGGAAATAGCCTTCCACCGAGCCAAGGTGCCATTTACCGAAGGCAGCGGTACGATAGCCTTGTTCTTTTAACGCTTCCGCGAGCGTTCTTTCCTCTTGTGGCAGTCCGTTGGGGGAGCCGGGACCGAGATTGCCAGGTAAGCCAAATCTGATGGGATAGCGCCCTGTGAGCAAGCCGGCGCGTGAGGGGGTACACACAGGTGCTGCAGTGTAAAAAGACGTCATTTTGATGCCTTCCCTGGCCATCTCGTCTAGTCGTGGCGTATGGATTGTGGGGTGACCGTAAATGCTCAGATCTCCATAGCCCAGGTCATCGGCAAAGATTAGGACGACGTTGGGGGGACCTGTGTGTGTTGCAGATTGCTGGCTTTGGCAGCCGGCGATGAGTAGGCAGGATACAATGCAGGTAAAAATGAGTTGGTGCATTTTTGGGAGGGAAAGAAGTTAGGTAGTGGTAGGTATCCATAACTTCGCCCAAAAATAGGTGTGATTCAACCTGTACGCTTTACAAGCGTCCTAATATTGTTCATTCCATGCGACGTACGTTTTGCCATACGAAAATCGTAATCGGTTTGAAGGTTAAACCAAAAACGATCAGACATGCCTAGTACTTTACCCAATCGTAAAGATGTTTCTGCTGAAATGGCGCGTTTACCATTTACAATTTCGCTAATTCTACCTGGTGGGACGCCCATCGTCTTTGCCAGTTTATTCTGGCTTATGCCAAGCGGCTCCAGATAATCTTTTAACAAAAGACTACCAGGGTGTGATATTTCGGCAAGGTTTTGTTGATCATGCATAGTGGTTATTCAATTCTACTTGGTATGCGTTTCCCTCTTGCCAGATAAAGCATATACGCCAGGATCTGTTTACTCTGATACCATAGGTATTTGCTATCTTTCCTTGTAAACGTTTTAACCTGTTTCCCGGTGGAATTCTTAAATCGTCAAGCTCATTCGCAGCATCTATATAACGAAGTTTGTCTAGTGCTCTTGTAAGAATAGTACCTGGGAAATGGCGCGACCTTCCATGCAAGAAAAGTTCTTCAGTTTGCTTGTTTGCAAAAGTGCAGATCATGTTGGTTTCAGGTGTTACGTGACGCGTAACACTGTGTTTCTTGTTAAGAATCAAATGTGTCTTGCACAGGGACATTAACAAGAAGACGGTTGTGATAGGGGAAACCTACCTTTTTCGAATCACAACACCTTTAATATGCCATTCATCACTCGCCAGTGGCCTGGGAAAGTACAAATGAAAGGATATTCTCCGGGTACGGTCGGAGCCTGGAAAGTGATGACGACTTTTTCGCCGGCATCAATAAGCGGTGTAGCGGCGATGACATTGGCGATCTGTGGAACGTAGTTCTTTGCCAGGCCATCTGCTGATGTGGCCAGCACATCGGCTGCCTGACCGATGGATTCAAGGGAGCCCGGCTGGCCGATGACGACATTGTGCGCCATAACATCGAGGTTTTCAAACGTGAGTTCTACTAGCTGGCCTGCTGCTATGGTGAGCGTGTCTTGTACAAATTTCAGGGTGTTTACTTCTGTTTGCAGCAGGAGCGACTTCATGCCGGTTGGGCGAACGGGCGTTTCAGGGTTGATGCCTGCCCAGCGATTGAGTAATGCGTTGAGTTGTAGTGTTTGCTTGCCTGAAAGGATTGATGCAAAATCACGCTGATAAACACTGTCGGGCGCCGCGTTGGCCGGGCGTTGACCAGCCGGCCAGTTTTCTGCAAAACTGGATAGCACAAGGTCTATCACTGCAGATGATGCCGTGGACAAATTTTCGAGTACAGACAACGCCGGCGCAGCCATACCGCCGGCGCCTAAATGCCTAAATACTGTTTCAGCTACCACAGCTGCAGGGGAGATATTGCCTAATTCAACCAGTCTTAAATCATCGAACCATGCTGTACCTTTGTATTGGCCCCAACGGCCTAAATGGCATTGAATACGTATTTCTGTGTTGCTGCCCGTATTAAATTTCTTCTCTACCCAGGTCCAGTCTGATGTGCCACGAATTGTACGTGTTCTGCCGAATGTTATAATGTCTATCACGGCCCCGTACCCGCCGCCCATATTCTCAACGTCTTTCGTTTTAATCCACCCTGTGAAAAGGTAATCTGTATTGGGTTTTACAGGGGTTGTCATGTAGATACCAACATCTGCACCTGTGGGGGAGGAAATCTGCAGTGCCTTGCCTGTCCGGCCTTCTGGTACAATGTCGTGGGTATAGGTATTTGGATTTGTCTCCTCGATAGGCCATGTATATTCTTCTAAACGCCAGCCGGCTGGTAGATTGCCTTCTCTTTCTTCAAAGGTCATATTGGGGATGGCAACAGGGGTAACATCTCTTTGGATATCTGGACTTGCGTCAGTCAGCAAAGCTTCCACATAGCCTTCATGATGCCTGGCTGCTGCTATAGCTAACGCGGTAGGTAACCATTTATCTTCGGCAAGGCCTGGCTGATTTTGTAGTGTGTAGAGCGCGCGTCCGATGGCCTGGTCGGCTGGTAATTCAGACAGTTTGAGCAGGGTATTTAAGATCACCAGTGGATTCTCATCCTGCAATAAGTTATTCGATGAAATGGCTTGCCACAAAGCCGGCACGGGAGGAAGAACCTGTAAGGCCGCGCGCCTGACGCCAGAGGCTGGATGCGTGAGGGCTGTCTGTATTTTTTCCGTTACCGCAGGAAGAGAACCGTCAATCGCTCCCAAACCATGTAATGTCCATATAGCGTGGATGGCTCCACCATTGATGCCGGCGGCATCTACAGAACGATCATCCAGTAGCGACAATAAATCGTCCACAATATCCTTTTCTCCTCTTTCAACAAGAAGTCGCTGCGCCGTCTGTCGCCAGAACAGGTTGTCGTGTTTAAGGATGTTTACCCATTGCGCAGGGTCATCTTCACGTAATACTACCGGCTCATACGGTTTAGCATCTTTATGAACAATACGGTAGATGCGGCCATGCTTTTGATCGCGCAACGGGGTCTCATACGCGTCGCCATCTCCTGCTTTAAAACCCTCGGGTACCGGGTTGTGCTGAATGATCAGGTTATACCAGTCCAGCACCCACAGCGCGCCATCCGGGCCTACTTCCGACATTACAGGTGATGACCACTCATCTGCGCTTGCCATGATATTCCAGCTATCCTCTGCAACGAATTGCGTTCCTTCTTGGCGAAGATTTGCCCGATGTACAAGATGCCCGGTTGGCTCATTGATAAAGGCTGCTCTATTCCAGAATTCCTGAGGGAATTGCCGTGCTGTATAAAGCGCATGCCCGGTGGCGGCTGTGTAGCCACCGAATACGTCAAATTGACGCACTTTATCTGTAATGGGATGAAAGCGTTTGTAGGGAGCTATGGGGCTATAGCCTGATTTGTCGAATCCATTTACGCCGGCGAAATATCTGTCTGGTATGGCTAAATAAACGCTGTGCTCATTGTTTGCTGTAGATCCGAAGACGTCGCCATTCTCCGAGAAACCGAGCCCCCAGGTGTTATTCGAGAAATGGGACAGGTAATCAAGGGAAGAGAGGTCGGGCTTGAGTCGAAAAAGGCCTTGTTTGAAACGGTGCTCTTGATCTCCAATGACGCCTTCAAAGCCGGCGTAGCCTATGGCCATCCATATCCAGTTGTCAAATCCATACCTGAGATTAGAAACGCCGGCGTGGGTGTCAAATGTCAGGAATCCATCAAATAACACCCTTTGCTCATCGGCAATATCATCTCCGTCGGTGTCTTTTAAGAACAGCATTTCCGGCGGTGCTGATACAATGATGCCATCATTTGCAAAAGTAAAACCGGTAGCAATACTGAGCCCCGAAGCAAACACGGTGGTTTTATCTGCCCTGCCATCTGCGTCTGTATCTTCAAGTATTTTAATCGAGTCGTTGCCTTCACCGAGCGGATATTTGCTGTTGGGGTAGTCGAGCGTTTCAATCACCCAGAGCCGGCCGCGTTCATCCCAGGCCATCGCTATGGGATTGATGATGTCAGGCTCAGCAGCGAACAACTGGGCTTCAAAGTTTGGTGGGACTTGTGTGTAGGCTACAGAGTGCTCGGGTGCCAGCGGATTCTGTTTCAGCGCTGGATCCGTTGGGTTTACATATTTGGGGATCAGCACGGGTGGTGTAGTATAGGAGAGTGGTTCGGGAGCGTTTAGCTGCCAGCCGGCCAGCCCTTCTTTGGAGACGCCATTTAAAAGACTTTGTGCAAATGTATCCAGATCTGTCCGCCCATCAATGGGGAAGACTTGTGTCTCCTCCGGAAAGCCCGCCAATTCTTGCGGAGGGGTTTGCACTGTGGAGGTATAGAAAATCACGCCATCAAAAGAAGATCTGATTTCACGGGGTGTTTCTTCCAGGTTTTCTGTGTAGGTGAGGAAGATTCGCTTAGGGCCGAGGTGTTGCGCAAGCGTGGTGGCAAATATGCCGGATTCCACGTCGGTCGAATCTCCAACAAAAAGAAACTGAAGCGCTTGTGGCCTGGAGTTGCTTGATGAATGAGGAAGGTCTTTTCCTGAAGTGCAGCCGGCTAGGCATAATCCAGCGAGACATAATGCGGTGAGGGATAGCAGGGCCGCAAAGCTAGGGCGAGATAAAAGAGAAGGGTACATGATTGGACGGGCGGGTGTGAATAATTACCAGCCCAAAGATGTCGATAAAATTCTAATCAATCAACAGGTCCCGGTTCAGCCTTCAGATCCAGTTTGTCGATTACTTCGCGTACAACGTCTACCGTATGGCCACGACGGAGCAAGAAATCGAACAGTTTTTTGCGCTTTTTTGTGAGATCTGTTTCGCGTCGTAGCCGGCGCAGTCGTTTTTCTGCCTCTGCGAGCGCACTGTCAATTACCTTATTTTCGGAGAGCAACTCGTCTAGCGCTCGTTCGATGAGTGGGCCGGGGATCCCGAGCCGGCGCAGATCAGCCTGTATGCGTTTGGGGCCGTATCCTTTGTGATTAAAACGATTTCGGGTGAAGTTGAGCGCAAACTGCTCATCATTCAGATAGGAAAGCTCATACAGGCGTTTGATCACCTGGGCTATAATCTCTTCGCTGAATCCCTTTCCCTTCAGCTTGGTCCTTACCTCGTGTTCTGATCTTGCCCGGTGGCCGAGATACATGATGGAAGCTTCCTTTGCACGGAGCAATGCATCTGCGTCTACAAGCTTCTTGATGTCTGATTCATTCAGATCAAGCCCTGAGTACAAATTGTTTTGCAGAAGCACATCCTGGTGAAGGCCAAAAGCATACTTGTCGTCGAGGAATATAGAAATGCGGTTTCTGTTCTTCTTTTGCGATTGGATCGAGGTGATTTTCCCCGGGTGAATAACCTTGGGTGCTTGCTCTTCTTCCGTGCGCTCTTTGTACGCCGGCTTTTTGCGGTCGTACGTTTTTTTGCCCTGCCCGGACTTTTTCCCGTATTTACCGCCGCGTTGTTGCCAGGCCATTTGTTACCTCGAACTCAATGGCGTCTAAAGCAATGCCGGCCAGGACACCTATTGCGCCATCTATATTTGATACAGGCTCACGACGTTCTGGTGCATTCTTGCTGGCCGCAAAGTCAGCATATGCTTTGGTGCCGCGGATCAATTGCACGGTCAGATTATGCGTAGGGGGGGGAGATAAACTATCCGCTACAGGGATTGCATAAATACCCGACCATGATCCTTTTTCTGTGTTTTCAGTAGTTAATTTGCTTTCAAGCTGTACATCTTCAGTAAGCAGGAATACATCGAGTACGGTTGAAGAAAAATCTGTTTGGGGGATTAACCGGGCCTCTACCCAATAACTGCTATCTGAATCTGCAGCATCAAGGTCTGAATGGCTCGCTGTCCAGGAAATGGCGACATCGATAGCGTAGATATAGCCCTGGCGTGCGCCAACCTCAGGATTGTCTAGCCGCAATGTGTCAACAAGGATGGCCGCGACGGGCTGTTCCGGTATGTCAATCGAAACACTGTCAATCGAAATAGAGGGCGGGATAAAATCTTGCGTAGTGGCTTTTTGTGATTGCCAGGTAATTTCAGCGCGCAGATCTGCATTGGCCGGAACGATCTCCAGCGTGTTATCTAGCGGAGCGTATTTCCCGGGGCTGGACGAAGAAGGGGTATAAATGATTTCCTGATCATCAATAAAGATTTTGAACGAGGCATCACGAATAAATTCGGCAGTAGATGCGGTGCTTTGTTCGAGGGGAGAAGCCTTGGAAATGGTTACAAGCGGTAGAGGGGCGCCGGCGTTGAAGAATCCTTCGATGACGAGAAGATTGTCGTTGGCCGGCTCAACGCTGTCACATCCGGTGAGCAACATCGGTAGCATCAGACCCAAACACAATAATGATCGTACCCAGCGTACCAGCAAGGATTTTTTATCTGATGAATGGATCATATGCAAAGGGCGTGACCTCAAAGCTCCATCTCTAGCTCGAACAAGGGCAAAATAGGAAGGCCTTTGCGGTTTTGTATTTTGATGCTCGAACCGGTAGGGTCGTAAAACCGGTCGATGACATTTCGCCGGTTTGTGAGGTTGTAGAGGTGAAATTTGGTATGCCATTTTGCGCCGAGCATATCAAACCGATAGCCCACCGTCATGTCCAGTCTGATATAGGCCGGCAAGCGTCCGTTGTTGATTTCAGGCCTGTACAGGTACTGCGTAGGCTCGGTGTCTCCCGGTCCGGAGAATTCATATTGGGCAACAGGCACGGTGATCGGGTATCCACTTCTGATAGTAGATGATATCGTCAGGTGCCAATCGGTGTATTGCCGGGTGATGGCGCTTTTGAGTGCACGGGGTACATCAAATCGCGTGGGACGAAATGTCGTTTCGCTCAGGGAGGGGGCCTTGCTTTTTGATCGTCCGCCGGAATAACTCACCAACCATCGCCAGTGCCCACGCTCAATAATACTGGTGAACTCCATGCCGTATGCGCGGGCAAGGCCACTGGTGTATTGTGCAAGCAAACTGGCAACTTCAATGCCCGGTCCGTCAATACCATCTTTGGTTCGAAACTCATCCCGTGGCAAAAGGATATCGTCTGAAGACCGCCAGTAAACCTCCGATGCCAGTCTGAGCCAGGATAAGACCTGACTTTCGGCTTCGAACGAGGTCTGAAAACTCGTTGCGGGACGAACATTGTCACTAGTTGGTATCCAGCGGCTTGAAATCAGGTCATACATAAAAGAGTACCGATCCCGCAACTGCTGCATATACTGGACCTGTTTGCCGGCTGCACCTTTGAGGATCAGATACTGCGGGTCAACCACGTACTGTACGTTCAGCCGCGGACTCAAGTAGGTGTACGAACCACTACTGAAATAACTAAAACGGAGGCCGGGCTGAATGAGTAATTTGCTGTTAGGCCGCCAGTTATCCTGAACGTACGTAGCTGCTTCAAAAGCATTCAGGTCGCTCGCCTGGTCTTGAGACTTGGTAGAACTTGCTGACCGCTGTAGTGCAGACACAAGCGAACTGTTAAACTCGTGACCTACCAGATGTACTCCAGTCTGCAGGTGATGATTTTTCGAAAGGTAGTAGTCTACATCTGTGTGGATACCAATATCACGGACTCTTACGCGGTATTTCGATTGCACCAGCGAGCTGCTCGTTGGGCGGATAAGCTGGCTCTCTACAGCATTATAGCTAGATCGATAGGCTGTTGTGGTAAAGAGCAGTTTATCTGAATGTAGATATTGATGCTGCCCGGTGAATAGACGATTCCCCCAGTTGTGCTCTACCTCAAAGAATAAATCCGCCGGCCGAAGCCACGAAGAAAAGTCGAGGGACAGATCAAAAGGCAGTCGTAGATCCAGTTCGTCGCCCCCGGAATAGTAGGTAAAGGAAATTTTGTGTTGCTTATTCGGCCTGACGGTAAGTTTTCCGGTGATATCAGAAAAATGATATCCCGTTCTTAAAGTATCGCGCCGGCCGTTTGCATCCTGGACCGGGTGTTCGGTGCCAATCACCTTGTCCAGATAGGAGCGCCGGCCCGAAATCATAAAGGAAGTCTTTTTTGTCAGCGGGCTTTCGATCATAAAGCGACCGCTGAGCAGGCTAAAGCCGGCCACCATTTTAGGATTGGAGCGACTGCCATCTTTTAGTGTGGCATCCAATACCGACGAAAGCCGGCCGCCATGCTGGGCAGGGAAAGAACCACGGTACAGTTTGATGTGATCAAACGAATCGGTTTGAAACGTGGACACCAAGTTAAACGCATGCCACGGATGGTAAATCGGAGCGCCATCAAGCAGATACAAATTTTGATCAGCCAGGCCACCACGGACCAGGAGATCGTTGTTAAACGCGCCGGCTTTATGCACGCCGGGCGTCCATTGCAGTGTCTGAAATAAGTCTTTTTCGCCGCCAAAATTGGGTACCTGCTCGAGATCCTGAATCCCCAATGCTACAAGGCCGGGAACGGCTGCTAGGTCAGCTCCTTCATTCTCCTGTCCTTCGATAAGCACGTTGCTGGTTTCAATCGCAATCGGTTCAAGGCGGATGGTAAAAGCCCGAGAATTAGGATAAAGTCTGGCTTCGGCTGTGCGGTATCCGATGTAGGATACGCGTGCCTGGTATACCGTGTCTTGCTGCTCAGGAAATAAAAAGCGGCCAGATTGATCGGTCGTGGTCCCGCGGCGTATTTCGGGGATGTAAATGTGGGCCCCCGGAAGCGTTGCCTTGGTCGATGTGTCTATGACTTTGCCGTAGATGGTTCGGGCAGGTAGCGAAGGCTCAGCCGACGCAATGTCAGATACAGGTCGGAGCGGTGCGAGGAGGTATTGCCGCGTGTGGAGTCGCTTTGCAAAGATGTTGGTGTCTTTGAGCAGACAATCAAGCGCGGCATCCGTATCTGTGCCGCTGTACGAGCACGTAGTTTCATGCCGGGCGATGAGGCTCACCGCGTAAATGAAATCCACCCCACTTTGTGCCCCCAGAAATACAAGCGCGTTGGTAAGCGGTTCGTTCTGGAATTCCAGCTCAATAGACTGCGCTTTCGCGACATATTGTCCCGAAAAACCAATGAGCAGTACAAATGCCCATAGAAATATTTTGTAGAGGAATTGCTTCACGCGCCAGGGATAAGCAGTGGTACGTCCTAAAATACGACAGGCCGGCTAAAGGGTTCAATGGTACCGTGGTAGAGCGCTCCCTCTTCGAGAAATTTTAGCAGAAGGCGCCGGCATTCAAGGGTAGGACGCTTTGAGGGCCGGCGATGTTACAAGGATGCGCGATATATATGAAGCCACAAATATCCCAACCCCTGCTTTTATGCCTTTGCCCTTACATTTCTAGATGTTCACACCTCCTCGCTCAGTGCTCAAATGGAGTCACTGAAAAAGTGCTAACAGGCGGTTTTTTTCTTGAACGCATAATTTTTTTGATAACTCAGGGTATGATTTGATTTTAGCAAGCGTCTATATATAAACTACAGAGACGCCGGATAACAATGTCCCACACCAAACCCTTGCATAGATTTTGTAACGTAAACGCGTAATTCTGTATTATCAAGGCGCAAGTATCCTTCAATAAACCCACTCCAGCCCCCCTCATGAAAACCCGCATATTTGTGTTTTTGTGCATGTCGTTTTTTGGCCTCTTTGCCTTTGCTTCAGCCTTTTACCTGGAAAAACCAACTAAAGAAGCCTTTGAAGTGGAAGCAAGGGATGCCGATTCTCTTGGAGTTGCGTCCGATTCGGTAAGTTTGTCGCCGGCAGATGAACTCCTTGCAAAAGC
>JBGCEN010000509.1:0-5970 GCA_045106435.1 Rhodothermales bacterium | reverse complement strand
TGTTGCCAATGTTGGCTCATTCCGAGCACATTCTTTACATAGATCGAATGAAGAATCAGCGCTGAACACACCAAGAACGAGCAGCAAGCACAGCGCCACTGCTACCAAAGAAAGCCCGATGAGTCCATTGGAGAATTTACTGCGTGTTTTCATCTTCAACGCTATGCATTACATTACTTAAGCATTATCCATAATGCTTTGAAAAACGTACAAAAATATCCTGCAAAAAAATGCCATCTTCCCCCAACGGTCTCAAGAATTATCTTCGCTGCATCTGCCTGATCGGGGTCTTGATGTCACAACAGGTTGTCGCGCAAAAATCAGCCTACCTGGAAGTTATTAAACGGACCGCTGAAAAAGGCTGGCAGGATAATCCTCAGGTTCTTGAACGATGGAAAAGCAATGTGGACCCCAGTGTATTATGGGGATATAATTCACCTTCCC
Organism: Rhodothermales bacterium; assembly: GCA_045106435.1. GTDB lineage: Bacteria > Bacteroidota > Rhodothermia > Rhodothermales > JAHQVL01 > JBCCIM01. The sequence continues at coordinate 5,526 of JBGCEN010000509.1, read as the reverse complement.
ATCCTATTTATCTTGCCGACGTACTTGGGTTTCTGTATGAAGAGACAGGAGACCATATCTATGCCGAGCGAACAGCCAGTTTATTGGCCGCTTATGGAGATCTTCGGGATGCGTATCCTGACGATTATTATAAAACCAGAGTAGAATATAGCGATGGCGTGCCGGCGTTATCTAACTTTTTCTTCCTTCCGCCCTACACCCGCTCTTATCTGCGCATCAACGATAGCGACGTACTTACCGATGAAATGCGCCGCACCATAGAAGAAGACCTCTCCAAAAGCCTTGATTTCCAGTTTCACCACCCCGAGTGGGGGGCGCACAACCGCGCCATGTTACGTGCCGAGGGCTGGTATTACGGATATCTCGCGATGCAGGATCACCCGAATGCAGACAACTGGAAGAAGATGGCAGAGATTATCGCCAAAGATAACCTCGTGGAATGGGAAGTAGAAGACGCATCTGGTTACCAGGCCATTTGGTTAACCTCTGTATTTTCTTATGCAGAAATAACAGGACAGGAAGCTAAATTCTTCCAGCTCCCTATTATCCGCTACTATGCAGAGTATTTCAAAAGAATGTTTACGCCGGCGCATACAATCCCTGCCTTTGGCGATTCAAACTGGAATCCTTCTTGGGATCGATTTATCGCAGTGTTTGAAAAATACGCTGCCGTCTACCAGGACCCAGAACTCAAATGGATCGCCCAGCAGATGTTCGAACGGTCTCAAAAAACCGGACGCTACGGCGCGAGTGCTGCGTCTCACCTTGCGTTGGCCTACCGATGGGCGGATGAAAGCCTTGCACCGGTAAAGCCGCAATCGCTCAGTCAGGAAGTACTCGAAGACATCGCCGGCAAGAAGGTTGTATTCAGAGATGGCTGGGATCCGAACAGCACCTACCTTTTCCTGAATTACAGAGATGAAGGAGAGGGCGGCTTTGCACATCGCGAGTATCTGCGCAACACCCTGTCTGTAGAAGAAGAAAAGATGCATCACGGACAGGCAGATGAAAACGACATTGCCTTGCTGATGTCTGGCGGCAGTGTGCTGTTACACAGCAGTGGATATCGATCAGGCCTGCCGAGTGGTCCGTTTGGCCAATTCAGGGCAGACTACTACCAGAATAAAATGGTGGTGAGGAAAAACAAGCGCGACCCCAATCAACCCGTACAAGATTACATCCGAAATTCAGGGGCCTACAGACCCGTAAACACGCAAAAAATTGACTTCCTGTCTTTTGATCATGTAGACGTAAGCAGAACCCGATCTACAGACAAAGCCATGGGCTATTCCTGGGACCGGATTGTCACCTATCTGAAAGAAGACAATGCCTTTTTAGTTGTAGATGCGGTAAAAGCTGAACAAACGGATCTGTTTACCTACACCAACCTGTGGCATACCCGCCGCATCCATGAAAGCGGCACCAACTATTTTGACACGTCCATTGATTCCATACGTACAGAGGCGTTGCCTTCTGATAGCCGGCTGTTGATCTACTTCCTCGAAGACTACGCCAAGACAAGTGGCGTGTACGAAGAACGCCGGCATTTCCAGGATGAGTTAGCCATCTATCAATCGCAATCCAGCCACTATCGCGCCGGCGACTACGAAATCTTTGTAACGCTGCTACAGCCGCATGACAAAAATGCGCCTGTAAAACCGCTCATTGACAAGTTCAGCTTGCTGAAGCCAGAAAGCTACCCAGAAGGCCTGGGCGTACAGATCACCAGAGACAATTCAACGTCATTGGTTTGCCTCAAAATAGACCTGGACGCAGAAGTAGTCCGCGAAAACATCAGGCCCCGGTACACATGGGAAAAAGGCCGCACGCAATGCGGCGCATTTGAGACAGATGCCCACTTTTTCTACGCAACCACCACACAAGATTCACTCTACTACGCAGCCTCGCAGGTGTTAAACATCTACCACGAAGAGAAGGCGATACTGGAAGCCCTGCCCAACACCCACGGGCTCCAAATGGATGGCAGTGATCCGAAGGTTGGATATTCGAAGAGAAGAGCGTGGGAGGATTATGTGAGTATTGAGAGGTAAGGTAGGTGCCGGCTGTTCGTTTCCAAGTAGCAATAACTGCAGCATCTTATCGAACGTAAAAGATCATACTAGCAATGCATTATCAAAAACCTCACTACTTCCCTAATACAAAAAAGTGTAATTCAACTTGATCAGGAATACATTTTCAGGGAAGATATCAAACGTATTGCTAAACTGATCATTGAAAGATCGGTCATAGGGAGAGCCACTCCAGGGTGCCAGCGGATTTAACTCATCTTCAGCACGCCGGCCATGCGACCACACCATAAAAAGCGATGAACCTGGCCGGTACTCCCAGCGAAGCACAACGTTGGATTGCAGACTGCTGAAAGAAAACTCATCCCGTTTGGGATACCCGGAAAAATCAACCAAATCGTCCCTGGATTGATGGATCTGAAATTCTCCGTATTGGCCTCTGGCAGCGAAAAGTTGACCATACAGCTGTATGGACAGCGTTGGCGTCAGGGTCACCGAACTGCGTAGTGTAAAATCAATCGAGCGTGTATCTCTATGACCAAATATTGAGGCATAGTACAGATCTGGCGCCAAAGGCACTACATTTTGAAAAATGTCGTCCAGCCCTTCAGCACCTTCAAAGGCAGCAAAATCTGTAACCAGCTGCTCGTCCGGGCTGTTCGACTCCAACCCGATCAGCCAATCGGATCCTGAACGCCTGAAAGACTCATTGGCTGACCATGCAGTCACGTTGTTTTCCCATGCTCCTGTAACCTCACCAGTTAAGGACAATTTCTCGCCGGCATTCCATTTACCTTCCAGTGACAGCTCGTATTCTTTCCCTCCATCATCAAAAAAGGTCCACCCAATGCCGGGCTCAAGTTGCCAGTTGCGCCGTTCATCCGTTTCGAAGTCTACCTCTCCCCCGGCTCTGGTGGGCTTGGCCCAGGGTAGCAGCCCTCTTGTTTCATAAATGTCATATCCCCCAAACGGGCCATCTACTTCAAAATCAACACCTAATGACTGGAATCCTTTAAGCGTCCAACGAGAGCCAAAATCTATACGCTGTCCTAGATCAAGACCTTTATCGTAAGAGAACTGCTGCGTGGTAAACAGTCGTGCGCCGGCCCTTAGAAAAGGGCCAAAAGGCTGTCCGCCATTGATTTCATGGCCGACCCTTGCTTTCAGTGACACATAGTTATTCTGCCCCAACTGACCGGCTTCATTGGGATTAAAAGTATCTCCGAAGATATCTATACCAGCAAACCCATCCCAATCCCCTTGTCTTTTTCTTACTTCCAGATTGGCAGCGATTCCGGTCTCCGTTTCGATGGCTGTGTCCGTCCAGTTTCTATCAGAAAGTGCTAAAAAACCCTCTATGCCGTAGCGGTTGTCGAGCAAGCGGAGATCCCAATCAGCGCCGGCTACCAGACTTTGAAGATGCAGATCGTCGCCATTTGCACCATCAAAAAGGGTAAAGATGCCACCAATTTTTGAATACGTACCTATTTGCTGGCTTACACGGGCTACAGCGTACCCGCGTGTCGGGTTAAAGCGATCACCCGTTGCAGCACCTAGAACACCAAACGACAAACCCGAACCGGTTCGCCCTGAAATCTTTGTGGCACCGATAATGGGGGCATCTGCCCCAATCCTCCTTGTATAGAGCAAACCACCACGACCGAGCGAGAACTCGTATATGTTGATTCCTTCAACAAAGAATGGCCGGCGTTCTTCAAAAAAGATCTCGAATGCGGTAAGATTAAGTACGGCAGGATCAGCATCAACCTGCCCGAAATCCGGATTAATGGTTGCGTCCAATGTGATGTTGGGGCCCAGGCCCATCTTGAGGTCACCGCCAACGTCAAAGGTCCGACTACTTGCTCTCTGCCCAACAATATCTTCGTTCTCTTTTGTGTAAAGACCCGCTACGGTGTACGGCGATATCTGGATATTTCGCCTGGGCTTTACATTTTTGATGCCTTCCAATTTCCCGAACCGTGCAATCAGATTATCGCGCTCCGTGCGGGGCACATGCGGCCATTCGGTTTGTTCTCCCAGGCGCGGATTCCTTCGTGTAAAATGAATGCCCCACGTTTGAATGGCCGCATCAGAGAAACGCAGCATGCTGTAGGGAATCCGCATTTCCACAGCCCAACCTTCACCCGTGCGCTGAACATTTGCATACCAGATGGCATCCCATGAAGGATCCATACCTCGCGGGGCATTGCTACCCCCTCCGCCACGCGACGGTCCATTGCTTGAGCCCGACTGAATGGCATCGAATTGTACGCCGGCTGCATTTACACCAAAAGTGTAAGCTGTCCGTTTATCGAAATAGGCATCCAAAGACACCAGAAACCAATCTGCACGATTATAATCATCTCGCCGGCCCAGCGTGCTTTCAATCGCTGATGGATCCTCATCATGCAAAATTGCGCCTACATAAAGGCTGTTCGAACCATAGAGGACACGCACCTCGGTTTTCTGTGTTGCCGGCAAACCATCAACGGGCTCGTGTTGCCTAAAATCAGATATGGCGACTGCTTGTTGCCAGGACGTTTCATCAAGTATTCCGTCTAGTGCAATCGCCCCCTCAAGAAATGAGGCCGCCATTACACCCTCATCACTCGCAAGAGATACTTCACGTGATTGCGCAAATGAGATAGAATCTTGCAACGAAGCACACAGAATAATAAAGAAAAGCAGTTTCTTCATGGTATGATCTACAGGCGTTTGTACAACCTACTCGACTTATCCACTTGGATAATGTCTCGAATTTTAAATTATTTTGAGCTTTGACATATGATTCTACTGCCATTTTCCACAACTGATAAACAAACCGTGGTATGGAATTTTATTAAACGAATTCTCTTATGTCAGAAAACGGCTATATGTCATTCCTCAAATAGCTAAGGCCGAGCTCAGAAACTATCAACACATCGTAATTAACGACAGCCAGCGTATATTTTCACGTGATTTGGCGTGAATTGTACAGTGGTGTTTTTAATGCTCCAATTTTAATTACACAACATTAAAATCGTAAACAACTCTCAGAACCAGTCTACGATCTATGGCCGAGATTGCATTTGCAGCAATTTTTGTTCAAATCAAGGCGCTTTTTGTGTTCGATGCAGCGCATCGGGCGCAAAAAGGAACGCAGATATGGGCAAAAAGGGCGCACAATGCACCTCGGGAAATAGATCGTAGACAGGTTCTTAGCTCGACTTTATCCATTTTGCATACCCTTTTGAATAAACTTTTGCGTGGGGATATCCCACACACATTATTGTCGATTTATCCAGGTCTGGCATAGATACCGAGACCTCTAAATATTACCACACCTTTCTATTTATGCAGATTAAGCCTCTTTTGTGGACTTCAAATGGATAAAGTCCAGCTTAGAGAGTAAGACAAAAGAGAGAGGCCAAAGGTGTGTTAAGTTCGGGCGTTACGCCGGCAACAAACCCATCTCAGTTAATTCTGATTTGAGCTTTTCGGGTGAGGTGAAATGCAGCGC
>JBGCEN010000508.1:0-12325 GCA_045106435.1 Rhodothermales bacterium | reverse complement strand
TTTGTCTATAAAATGCCTGAAGGTTGCGTTTTAGGCAGATGCCCCAATCTAGTAGAGGGCAAGCCTGCACAAACATTCAGGATGACATGATCCGTCGTTTTAAAGGTGTTTGTTCTAAGCTCGACTTTGTCCAATAAGAAACTGTCAAAGCCTCTTTTTAGCGCCACCAAGGTCTTTTTCGATTATTTATACGTCTCGGTTTACCAACCAGACATGGATAAATTAAACGGCGAAGACTCAAAAGGGATGTCTAACATCGAGATAGCGCTTAAAAACCCTTCAACATTGGACATTCCTTGATCGGTGTTCGATATTCGAGACTTTGTCCAAAAGGACAAAGTCGAGCCTGGAACCTGTCTACGATCTATTTCCGAGGTGCATTGGGCGCCCTTTTTGCCCATATCTGCGTTCCTTTTTGCGCCCGATGCGCTGCATCGAACACAAAAAGCGCCTTGATTTGAACAAAAATTGCTGCAAATGCAATCTTGGCCATAGATCGTAGACAGGTTCTTAAGGTGTGTGGACAATCAGCTAGCGTGATTTATTTTCGCCCTTTTTGCCGGCATACCCTGGTAAACCGATAGTTGCCTTTTCATTTGCTAAGATGGAAGGCTTGGCAATGTCGCCCATGAGGTTTTGAGGAAATGTAGTGTTAAAGAATAATAATGAACCTTTAGTTGCGCAATAGTAGTTTAGCGCATACTGCCTGTTTTCCCAGCAAAAAACTGTTGCAATCAACTAAGTATAAACCTCTTAAGCGCCGAAGCAGGCATAAGAGAGCTTTTACTCAGACGTCACAGTTTTTGCCAAAAAGGGTCTGAGGCGTACAATCACACGAATCTCAACAGTTTCTTAAAACACAAAATAAGTCATAGATAAACCAGTGGTGTTTCTTTGACTTTACTCCATTATGCGTGTCGGTCTTGTTTATGATGTGTTCTCGTCTTATTCCTGGAAAGCCAGTGACCCCCGTGATGCTGATGCTGAATTTGAACCTGATGCAACAGTAGAATCGCTTGAAAAAGCGATCGAAAACCTGGGGCATGAACCCGTAAGGATAGGTACTGCAAACGACTTGTTAGCACAGTTGCCACAGCTAAATATTGATGTAGCTGTCAATATTGCAGAAGGTGCGCATAGTCGAAATAGAGAAGCATATGTACCTATATTGCTTGAAATGGCAGGAGTTCCGTTTCTTGGTTCTGATGCACTAACCCTTTCTCTTAGTCTGGACAAAGTGTGGACGAAAGACCTGGCACATGCCGCCGGCGTAAACACGCCTGCATACGCCGTATATACGGCAGCATCTGTCCGTGGAATCAAAGAGCCGCCGGCTCCCTTTCCTTTGTTCGTCAAGCCACGGTATGAAGGATCCTCCAAAGGGATTACCCACGCGAGCAAAGTAGAAAGTCTGTCTGCATTAAAAGAACAGGTAGTGCATACGTGTGCTCAATACAAGCAAGACGCCCTTGTTGAGTCTTTTATTTCAGGCGGTGGAGAATTTACGGTCGCAGTAATAGGGAATAACCCGCCTGAGGCGTTGCCTGTTTTACAGCGAGCTGTGGAGTCAGTTACGGAGATTGGCTTGCACGCCCTGGATCGGCGAGGGTATGTTCATCCTGATTTGGGATACAAGCTGGATGGTGAACTAAGTGAAGTGTTAGAAGATCGGTTGCAAGCAGATGCTTTGAAGGTATTTGAAAAGCTGGAATGCCTTGATTTTGCCCGCGTCGATTTTCGGGTTGATGCAGCCGGCGAACCGTGGTTTCTGGAGATCAACCCGCTTCCGACATTCGCACCTGATGGTACGTTTGCCATCCTTGCTGAGTTGGTAGGGCAGTCTTATCCTGAATTCCTCGCAGCAACCCTGGACAAAGGGTTTAAGCGACTGGGACTGGATGGAAAAAGTGGGTAGTGATTGGTTATTGGTGGTTAGTATTTTACTAGCCTAATACTTGGAGTTTTGAACATCGAAGAAAACCCTGAACCTTGAACCTGAAATGCTTAATGGTAGATAAGAACAACGATCAGTGGCGTAATTGGATGTGGCAAATGCGCAATCGGGTTCACGATCTGAATGCATTGGCGTCCTATATAAACCCAACGGCAGATGAAGTTGAAGCGATCGATGCAACAAAAGGTATTTTCAGGTGGAATATTACACCGTATTACGCCTCCCTGATGGATGCTGATAATCCTGAGTGCCCGGTGCGCCGGCAGGTTGTCCCTAAAATGTCTGAAATGCAACCGGATATTGTAGGCGTTGTGGATCCATTGGAGGAAGTAGCGCACTCTCCTGTGAAAAACCTGATTCACAATTACAATGACCGCGTGGCGTTTTGCGTAACCGCGGAGTGCGCGATTTATTGCCGGTACTGTTTGCGGAAGCGTATGGTTGGCGATGCAGAGCAGTTTATGAATAAAACTGAATTGCAGACCGCAATCGACTATATCGCCGAGCATCCTGAAATCAAGGATGTATTGCTTACGGGAGGGGATCCACTCACTTTTAATGAAAAGAATCTGGAATGGATTATTTCAAGGTTGCGTGCGATTCCGCATGTAGGTGTGATTCGACTGGGTTCGCGATTACCAGTTACGTTACCCTATCGTATAACAGATGAGCTATGCGCAATGCTCGAGAAGTATCATCCGATTTGGGTGAATACGCATTTTAATCATCCCAAAGAGCTGACCGAAGACGCCGCCGAAGGAATAGATAAATTGTTACGCGCCGGCATTCCTGTGGGCAATCAAACCGTTCTTTTACGCGGGATCAACGACGATGTGGAGACGATGAAGTCTCTATTGGAAGGGCTGGTTGAGATGCGCATCCGACCTTATTATCTCTATCAGGCACAACTGATTGGAGGGACTGCTGCTTTCAGGACGTCTATTGAAAAGGGCTTGGAGATTATGACGGGTTTACAGGGCCGCCTTACCGGGTTTGCCATCCCGCGGTATGTACTGGATACGCCCTATGGTAAGGTGCCCCTGGATGGTACATACATACTCGGGCGTTCAGGAGATCACGTGATCATGAAATCATATCAAGGCCCCCTGTGGGCAGAACCCAATCCTGTACCTGAAGGCGAGAACACAACCTATACTTTACCTGAAATAGAAACGCCCGAAGGAATCAATACCATTCCCACGGGCGCTGCTACGTTCGTTCCCCTCCCAATGTTGTAAAGGCAGTTGTGAAGGTATCGGAAAAGGCTTTTAACTTTTGAATTTTAACTTTTTACTTCAAAAGGCTCATCATTTTTGAAGTGCTGCCTTGGGGTGTTTCAATCCGGTACATGTACAACCCGCTTGTCAGGTCGCCAGCCTCGAAGGATACTTCATGGGCGCCGGCGGATTGCAGGCCGTCAACCAGTACAGCAACTTCCCGGCCGAGCATATCATAAACACTTAAACGCACATGCATGGTCTCCTGCACGCCGAAGCTAATCTGCGTTACAGGATTGAATGGATTGGGGTAGTTTTGATCCAGACTGTATAACGTGGGGATCTCTCCATTTTCATCGATACTTGCACCGCCAAAGGTTACATTCTCAATGTTGATTGAGAAGTCTCTGGCTTGTTGGCCATCTCCCAGCGCGTAAAAAGCGAGTAAGGTAATGTCTTCAGCAGTGAATGGTCCATCAAACATAGACTCTTTACGCATTTCACTGAAGTTGATGCTGAAACGTTGCGGTTCTGTTGTAAGTCCGAATGTGAAACCGTATTGATCCCACGTTTTGATGCTTGCCTTCTCTGCAATGAGTCTAACATCGCCCGTGCCGGATGCTGTGAAAGACATGTATGAGTAATCAGAAAGGTCTACAGATTGTCCGTTGGGTTGCAGATAACGGAAGAGGCTTACCCAGTTCTTTACTTTGCCATGAATCGAACCGGAACGCTCAACGATGTATTTATCCGCTCCATAAAACTGTTTGTTGGATGCTGTAGCGAAAGCCTCAACTTCAGATTCATCACCGGAAGCATAACTCCAGGTACCATCAGCATGATAGAGCTGATCGAGGCTTTGGGAAGATTCGTGCTCAACCGTCAGGACGGCGTCAAATATAGAACCTACATTCAGCGAGACTTCAGAATACGGTTGATTTCCGGTTGGGGCACTTAACGAAATTGTGCGCTCAAAAGGTGTGCGGATACTCTGCTCAGCATCAGCCTCGGTGTTGGATAGCGTGCCACGTATCGTGACCTGGGTTGCACCCACTTTATTGGCTATTCTGAGCGTTATTGCTCCCTGCGTGTATTCCCCATCTGCTACATAAATCTGCGGCGCTTGCGCTGCGCTGTTTCCGTAGATTAAAGATCCTTTTGTGCCCAGTTCGTTGAGTAGATCGCCGGCAACCTGCTGGGTAAATTCGGGTGCTACACCCCATACCTGAATGTTGATGACTTCGCTGTTTTGCGGTACTTCATATTCATTAGGCGAAAATCGGCTGTCAATGGTGTAGGTAGATCCCGATCGGTATGCGACAAAGCTGATTGCGTAATCAATGTCGCCGCTTGCATGACGCAATTTTGATAAAACAAAGTTGTTGTCGTTGATTTCTACCAGCCTTACATCTTCCAGCATGCCACCGCCTAAACGGTCGCAAGATGTTTTTGTGTGATCGTACAGTTCGCCTGTTGGCGAAGTAGTGCTGAAGATGGCACCGAGACGCCGGCCGTCAACTTGCAGGTAATCTACTGCCAGCACACCGGTTGCGTTGGTAATGCCGAGTAAGTCGCGGGGGGTTACCTCGTAGGCAATCGTTGTGTGCGGGCCGTGTTCGGGAATTGAGTTTCTAAGATCATCCAGGCCACTGGCCGATTTCGCAAGGCGTACCGCATTTGCCTGGGTAGGTGTAAACAATAAGGGTTCGGGTGCAGAAAATAACGCAGCCTGCTGCTGTGCATCAACGCGGCGATTGAAGAGCCGGCGCGCCAGATGTGTAGCCATATTGCCATCGCTTTCAATGCCTCCGCTCCCGCCGCCAGAGCTCTGCCCCGGTGTAACGGTCGCATCGTCCTGATCGTCTTCGTCGGGTAGGTTGTTGCCCGGTGTTGAATCTGGGTCGTACGCATCGCTCGTCATCACTTCGGCGATGTTCTCAACGGATTGGCCTGTGTCAACAGACACTGTTACTGTACACGTGACAGATTCGCCGGCTGCAATTTCATCAAGCGTTGCACTCACAAGTTGCTGTGTTTCGCCTGCATCGTTGATGAAATCGCTCACGTCAATAGCGGTCACGCCCGCATCGCACATGTGGCTTGTATAACTCAGGCCGGCCGGGACGCGGTCATCAACTGTTACATTGGCAGCATTATCAGGTCCCTGGTTAACCAACGCAAGCGTGAATACAACCGTTGCACCGCTGTCAGGAGCAGGATTGTCGACCGTCTTGGTAAGCTCGAGGTCTGCGGTTGCATCTGGTCTGAATACGATGTTGTCTAATGCGCCGGAGCCCTCGCGCACAACGGAAATTTTTCTTACGCCGGATACTGGATCTGCACCGCCTCCGAGGGCGATGGCAGACAAGACTGCTTTACCATTATCTCCAGTGGTAACAGGGTTGGCGAAACCAACAGCTGCGCCATTTTTGTCGTACATGTCAATCTGAAGCGTCTCAGATCCTTCAACATCCAGCGTGGTTAGCTCGAATATGGTTACGTCTGTCGGGAAAGTAAGAGAGACCGTTGCATTGCCGCCAAAATCTCGCGGGTTGGCAACCGGACTGCTTGTGAGTTCGCCACAAACCTGATGGATGATCAGCAGGTTGCCGAGTGCATCATCGTTTTCGTAGGAGCTACCCGCTTCGCCACCCGCGCCAATTCCCGGGCCGCCGAAAGTGGCATTTGGTGTGCCTAGATCATCATCACCACCCGTGCAATTACCCCCGGGGCAGGATGAGTCAAAAATAATAGCCGCATTTCGTGTCGGACATGCCGGATGTTCGGCAGACACTTTAATACCGCCATATCCATCAGAGCCGGCTACGTACTCCAGAATTTCTCCTGCAGCATGATTTTCAAAATCGATAACCTGGGTTTGGCTTCGGGCATCCTGAATGCCAAAGGAAAAGAACGTCGTCAGCAACAATGCCAGGCCAAAGGAGCGCCGTAAAAAGGATCTTGATTTATTTGAAAAAAGCATGGTTTCAACGGGGTGCAATGCAGAATCCTGTTTTTGATTTTGCGGCATACCAATAGGTAGCTGTGGCTGGATTTGTGCAATAATGGGACACAATCGACTTAGTTACAAAAAAGAAAGGTGGTTCTTCGTGCTAAGATCGACCGATTGGGCGAAAACATAACACTTTCAAATACCAGGCCAGAAAGAGTTTAAATTGAAGTTGTTAAAATTAAAGACGGATGGAATTGGTGTGATTGGTAGTATCGTGCCGTCTTATAAGTTGTAAACTAAAATACGCACAAAAAGATATTCGGTTTTTGTTGCAAAAGCATGGGCTTTTGGTGTGTATTGATTTAATCCTGAAAATGCCAAGAATGACGGATCAGAAGCATAGTTTACTGACTTTAATGGACAATTGTTCGTTATGGATAAGTCAGTTGACATTTTCAGATGCCGGCTAGTAGATTGGATCATTAATCAGGTACTGTTCCGGGCTTTAAATTATATACAGGAGACAAGGCTGTTTCCCGGGCAAGTGCGAGCAGCCCACCCTGAACATGATGGAGGAATCTGCTTTCGTACACTGAACTTTGAGCGACTATATTTTCAATACTATATTTTCAGATACTATCTGGTACTTGGTACATTCTATTCTTTGTTTGGAAGACCTTTGCGCAATGGCACCATGTAAGATCTATATGATGGCGGCATGCGTTAACACATCGTATGGCAGTTCTGCCTACGCCTCTCAATTTTAAGTATGAGCGGTACTTTAGCAATTATACTTGGCATCATCGCCGGCGCCTTGATCCTTTTTGGTTTAGGGGCAATATGGTATAACCGCCGGCAGCAATCTCAATCAGCCAAATATCAGTCGATTATCCCTGCGTCGCGAACTCCTCAGGAAGAACTGAGCGCTTTGGGGATTTTAGAAATCAAACCGCGTACAGCAGCTTCTTATGCGAATGATGATGAAGAGACGGAGCAAGATGTAGAAATCATCGAAGTAGATGATAGTGAAGAGGCGCAGGACGAAGAGCCTGATGAGGTGGAAGAAGGCGTAGAAATGGAGGCTGCTTTGGAAGAAGATGAGGAGGAGGAAGTTGCAGTAAGCGATTTGAAAAACGAACCGGATGATGCGTTAGACGAACCGGCTGAAACGTTTGACTCAGAAGCTGAGTCGGATGATGAAGCTGAGTTGCCTGATATGAAACGCGCCGGCGTTTCCAGACGAGAAGCGCTCTTCAGACTTTTAAACGCAGTACAAGCCTCTGTTGATGGCTATACAGCATGTCTGATCAAGCGCGATGCCAACGGGCGGTGTCATGTTGAGGCCATTGTAAGTCAGAATGCGCCGGCGCTCGGCCCCGAAAGTTTTGTCATGGATGATTTGCTCGACAGCCTTGCGCCATCCGGTACAGCTGTTTTGGTGAAAGACATCGATACAAACAAATCTCCGGAAGAAGTTTTAGGCTATTACGGATCTCCTGTCAATGTTCGCCAGGTTGCTATCGCTCCCATCAAAGTGCCTACCGATGATGAATCATTTTTTCTTTTGGTAGATGCGCTTGGTTGGCAAGACCTCGATGACCCCTGGCAGCGGCTTATGATCGGCCAATTTTCGACCTTGCTGGGTACGTTCATGTCTACGCCGCTGACTGTAGAAGAGGGCGGCGAATATATCAAGCCGCGCGTGCGGCCTCGCAGAGAGATCATTGCGGATGAGATTGAACGCGCCAGAGCAGGTAAACACGATCTGGCTTTGGCTTTGATCTACCTGAATCGGGCCGAAGAGATTGCCAATGAAGGCGGCAAATCGATCAGTGACGCAGAACGTGCAATGGCAAACCGGCTTGAACTGGCTGCGAATGATGGCCGGCTGGAACGCTTTGGCGAACTCACGTATGGTATATTCCAGGACGAAGGCGTAAGCGAAGTGGAAGCCTGGGCTCTGCAACTGCAAGATCAACTGGTGCGCGAAGGGGATCACTTTGAAGGCGGCGTCAGCATTGGCATCGCGCTACTGCAAAAGCGGCACAAAGATGCGGATGATTTCAGAGCTGATGCTACCGAAGCCCTCAGAGAAGCCTTCGAAACAGGCGCCTGTACCATCATAGAATAGTTATTTTCGACACTCGACACTCGACACTCGACACTCGACACTCGACACTCGACACTCGACACTTGGGCCTCCCTATGCCGCTGTTTGTGACAATCGTTTTGGATGGTGTCGGTATTGGCGAGCAGCCAGACGCATCTCTATATCAAGATGAGGGCAGTCATACCCTGGGGCATGTTTGTGAAGTCGCGCGTCCGCATCTCCCCAATCTTGAGCATTTTGGACTTGGCTGTATTGAATCTTTAGCCGGCATCAAAGCCGTTGAGAATCCTGTAGCGTCGTTCGGTAAGATGCGAGAGGTTTCAGCGGGAAAGGACAGCACAACCGGCCATTGGGAGTTGAGCGGAATAAAGCTCGAATCCCCCTTTCCTACATTTCCTGACGGGTTTCCTGACGATCTGATTGCACACTTTCTCTCTAAAACCGGATACACAGGAGTATTGGGCAATTGTGCTGCTTCAGGAACGGCTATTATAGATCAGTTTGGTCCGGCGCATAAAGCGGTAGGATTGCCCATTGTCTACACATCCGCAGATAGTGTCTTTCAGGTTGCAGCGCACAAAGAGACCATGCCGCTTGAAGAGCTTTACAGGATTTGTGCCGTAGCCAGAGACGAAGTGTGTGTAGGGCGGTACAATGTTGGACGTGTAATTGCGCGCCCGTTTGTTGGAGAAGCCGGCGCGTTTCAACGAATTTCTGCAGAGCGGAAAGACTATTCGCTTATGCCGCCTTCGAAGCCGGTGCAGTCTGTGCTGCAGGAAGCCGGCATACGAACTGTTTCAGTGGGTAAAATTGCCGACTTGTTTGGTGGCGTAGGCTTTGATGAAAGTTATAAGACCAAAACAAACGCTGAGGGCATCGCAAAAACGTGTGCGTGCATTGAGCAGGCTGCACCTGATGAGAATGTTTTTGTTTGGGTGAATCTGGTAGATTTCGATCAGGAGTTTGGCCACCGAAATAATCCTGAAGGGTTTGCCGGTGCGCTCGAAGAATTTGATCAGCACTTGCCTGAACTGACCCATCGCTTGCCCGAAGATGCTGTGTTAGTAATTACCGCAGATCATGGCAATGACCCGACAACGCCGGGCACGGATCATAGCCGGGAGTATGTCCCCGTGCTAAAGTATTCGAAGGGCGACGAAGGCCGGCCACTTGGCTTGAGAAGTACTTTTGCTGACCATGCGGCTACTGTAGCTAAATACTTTAAGGTGCCTTTTGTCTGTGAAGGGGAGGCCTTTTAGCTTGAGGAAAGCTATGCGCACAGAATCTCGAATATGATGATCACGAAAAGCCGGCTGTCTCGTGAGGTACATAGGGTTCTTCCAGGTACGCAATATTTTCGTCCGTCAGCTTGAGCGAAAGGGCTGCGACCGCATCATCGAGATGGCTGATTTTTGAGGTGCCGATAATTGGCGAAGTGATGCCAGATTTTTGCAGGACCCAGGCCAAGGCTACTTGTGCTCTTGAAACGCTGTGTTGATCAGCAACCTGCTTCACACGTGCCACAATTTCTTTATCAGATTCGCTCACCTCAGCGTAAATACTCTTGGCGATTTCATCAGAGGCTTGTCTGGTGGTGTTTTCGTCCCAGTCGCGTGTCAATTTGCCCCTCGCCAATGGGCTCCACGGAATGACGCCTATACCTTCTTCTTTGCAAAGAGACAGCATCTCACGTTCTTCTTCCCGATAGATGAGGTTGACAAAATTCTGCATACTTACAAATCGGGTCCAGCCGTGCAGATCAGCGGTATAGAGCGCTTTTGTGAATTGCCAGGCATGCATAGAGGATGCGCCGATGTAGCGCGCTTTGCCGGCTTTTACTACATCATGTAGTGCTTCCAGCGTCTCCTCGATTGGTGTCTGATAATCCCATCGGTGAATTTGGTACAGATCTACGTAATCCATGCCCAGACGCAGCAGACTGGCGTCGATATTCGCCATGATGGACTTTCTTGAGAGTCCGCCGTTATTCGGATGATCTTTTAGCGGAAAGAATACTTTGGTTGCAACCACGACCTCGTCTCTGCTCGCAAAATCACGCAATGCCCGGCCCACAATCTCTTCACTGGTACCGTCTGAATAGGCATTGGCCGTGTCGAAGAAGTTGATACCCAGTTCAAGGGCGCGTTTGATAATGGGCCGGCTCTGGGCTTCATCAAGGGTCCACGGATGCGCGCCCCGGTCAGGTATGCCGAAAGTCATGCATCCCATACAAATACGTGATACCTGGAGGCCAGTCTTGCCGAGGTTTGTGTAGTCCATAGTTTCTTGAATCAATGTGGGTGCTTCTAGCACTTTTGATAACTTACTCCTGTCGGGCAGAATAGATGGGAAGATTAGGGAATTATCACTGGATACTTCCTGTCTTACTTTCTCAGTTTCCCCTCACCAATCAAAGGTACAAACCGAAAGGACTTGGTGTTTTCTTCTTCGTACGATGTTGGGCCCGTGCGTGTGATGTGTTTCATGACCTGTCCTTCCTGATCGCCAACAGGAATAACAAGCAGCCCGCCCGGATCTTTGAGTTGTTCGAGGACTTCCTCTGGGACACCTAGCGCGCCGGCTGTAACGAGGATTTTGTCGAACGGTGCAAAGGCCGGCCATCCCAGTGTGCCATCGCCGCATTTGGATACAACGCGGTAACGCAATGAGCTGAGGATTTTCTTGGCACGTTGATACAGCGGTTCATGCCGCTCAATTGAATACACGCGTGCACCCATCTCGCAGAGGACCGCAGCCTGATACCCGCTGCCTGTACCAATTTCCAGCACATTTTCATTTCTCTGTGGATCCAGTTTCATCGTCTGGTAAGCCACGGTAAACGGCTGGGAGATGGTTTGTTTGAGGCCAATAGGCAACGCCTCATCCTCATAGGCTCTGTGCTGGAAAGCCTGTTCCACAAACAAGTGCCGGGGTACGGCACCAATGGCTTTTAGTACGCGTTCGTCATGGATGCCCTTCTCGCGAAGCTCATCCACCAATCTGTCTCGTAAGCGAGAAAATTTACGATCTTCTTTTTGCAACGGTAGGGTGCTTTAGTGGGGTAAGGTCGTGTCGTAACGTTAAGACAATCGGCTTTGTAAGTTTTTTATCAATTGATCAAACTTCAGGTACAGCCGGCTTCTCTTCAGCAGCCTGAGGAAGAATCGTCAACGCTTCTGTAAGGTACGTACGCAACTCCTCGACGGTCAAATTTGAAATAAGCTCACCATTTTTTGATAGCGAGATTTGTCCGGTTTCTTCGGATACGACAATGACAAAGGCATCCGTTTGCTCGGTAAGCCCTACAGCAGCACGGTGACGAAGGCCGTGCAAAGGACTCATGCGCATACTGTTTGAAACAGGGAGGATACAGCGAGCAGCCTCAATTCTTTGATTTCTGATGATAAGCGCGCCATCATGCAAGGGATTCTGCGCGTAAAAAATGGTGACCAGTAAGTCTCGGCTTATCTTGGATTGCAGTTGGGTGCCTGTCTCAATGTAATTCCTCAAGCCGGTGGATCGTTCAAAAACAATCAGGGCACCGATGCATCGTTGGGACATCTCGCTGATGGCAGACAGCACTTCTGTGATCATGCCTTCCTGTGCCGGCGTCACGACAAATCGCTGCATGAGCGGGTTGTTTTTCCCCAGTATGAACAATACACGCCTTATTTCAGGCTGGAAGAGAATAATGACGGCCAGAACAAAGACTTCGTTAAACTGACGAAACAGGACCCGAAGCATGGTCATGTTGGCCGACTCGACAAAAATTTTGATCAGGAATAAAGCCAGGATACCGATGAACAGCTGCACCGCAATGGTCCCTCGCATCAACAAATACAATTTGTAGAGGACGTAAGAGACAATGGCGATCTCAATGAGATCAACTACTCGAATCGGTATGACCCAATCAAATAATGTCAAAAGTATCGGGGTATGTTAGCTTGACGTTTTAATTTTTACGGTAAAACTGAAAGCTTGAAGATATGAAATTGTTTGAGGAATTTGTGCTGTAGCGTTTAGAACCTGTCTACGATCTATGGCCGAGATTGCATTTGCAGCAATTTTTGTTCAAATCAAGGCGCTTTTTG
>JBGCEN010000507.1:0-12822 GCA_045106435.1 Rhodothermales bacterium | reverse complement strand
TGATTAACAACTGAAAATCAGACGCACTGAAAAAGGGCAAATATCCTGAAGGATGTTTGCCCTTTCTCTTATGTTCAATATTTTTAGTCACTTGAACAGCACAATGCTAAATATCTACAAAATTATACGAAAAAGCGCTTTTCACCAGGTTCCCAAATTTATCCCTTGGCGCATCAACTTGCGCCAATAGTCCATTGTTATTTCTGCAAATCGTTTATATCGTGGGTAGGCTGTTCCTACTTGAGGGTAAACCGGTTATTTGTCCTTTGTTAACTAAACATTAAAGATTCTGGAGATATAGATACTAAAAGTCATTTCTTTATGAATGCAATACGCTGTACCATCTCGGGAGGATGGTTTCAGAAGACAAGGAAGTATTGCCCATTCGTTTGGTTTGTTTTTTAGTGCTGTATAGTCGGAGCGAAGAACAACGTATCGGCACCTTTCATGCATCACTCTTGGCACGTAGACCGATCCATCTCTGGAGTCATCTGCCTGGCTCCCCCCTTCTTTGGTGTAGGGTACTCAGCTATTCAGCACCCCGTCTGAACAGACCTTAAGAAACGGCCTAATAGCGTCATATCAAGCTGGTCTGTACTTCCTTTATTAATAATCACTTCAAACATTGGAGAGTTGTATGAAACATCTCTACAAAGTGCTGGCGGTACTGCTCTTTGCGGTAATGCTGGTACCTGACGCTGCATTTGCGCAGGAAAAGCAAGTGGTGCAGAGCTCAAGACACAATACGTCGACCGCGCTCCGCTCCATGCAGCCTGTTCCGCGACAGCAAAATGTGCAGCTGACACGTAGATCTGTACCGAATAAACGACTTGCTTTTGGCAAGCATAGCTCTGCAGCAAATGCAGATAAACTCAACTTCACTGATCCCGTTCATCAAAGTATCATGGGGACGCTCGCGCCTTCAGTAGGTGCGAACTTTGAAGGATCCTCTGATGCTGATAACTCAGCCATCCTTGGATTCGCCGTTGTACCGCCTGATACGGACGGTGATGTTGGACCAAACCATTACGTGCAATGGATCAACTCAGTATCTGAGATCTTCGACAAGAATGGAAATACACTTGTTGGCCCGTTTGCCGGCAACCAGTACTTCCAGGGTCTTGGTGGAGATTGCGAGTCAGACAACAGTGGTGACCCCATCACGTTGTATGACGAAGCTGCTGATCGCTGGCTCGTGAGCCAGTTTGCCGTAGCCGCTTCACCATACTTCATGTGTGTTGCGATCTCTCAGACTGCTGATCCAACAGGTGCATACCATCAGTATGCATTTGACTTTGGAACAGACTTCCCTGACTATCCGAAACTCGGAATCTGGGGAGACTCTTATATCATGACCACGCGTGACTTCGCGAATGGTGCTGCTTTTGCAGGCATCAGCGCAGTTGCTATGGATCGTACGGCGATGCTGAATGGCACCGCAACAACGATGGTTCGTTTCCCGAACGCTTTCTCTTCTATCAGTGATGGTCCGCTACCTGCAGACCATGACGGTGGTGCATCCATGGGCTCAGGCCCTGCACTCTTTGGCGCGCATGGCGACGACAATGATACTGAGTTTGAATTGTGGGAATTGGACGTAGACTGGAACAACCCAAATGCAGCTACTTTCAGCAGCATTTCTGGTGTTACTGTGAGTGCATACGACAACGTTGTACCTTCAGCGAACCAGCCTAACGGTCAGGTACTGGATGATCACTCATTCTTTACAATGGCTCGTTTGAACGTGCGCGACTTCGGTACGCATCAGTCTATGGTTGCTAACCATACCGTTGAAACAACAACTGGAACAGCCGGCATCCGCTGGTATGAGTTCCGCAACACAGGCAGTGGCTGGACGCTACATCAGGAAGGTACGTACAGTCCTGATACAGATGACCGCTGGATGGGATCAATCTCAATCAACGCCAATGGCGACATTGGCCTGGGATACTCTCGCTCAAGCAGTTCATTGCATCCTTCTATCTACTTCACAGGCCAGACCGCTGATCAAAGCGGAACCGGTATCATGAACGTAGCGGAAACACTGATCCACGCAGGAACAGGCTCTCAGTCTGGCGCCAGCCGTTGGGGTGATTACAGTAAAATTGCTGTAGATCCTGTGGATGGACAGACTTTCTGGTACACAACTGAGTACTACGAAACAACGTCTAGCTTCAACTTCAAAACGCGTATTGCTTCTTTCTTGTTGGATGACAACGTAGGAGGCAACAATCCGCCAGTTGCAAGCTTCAGCTCATCTTGTACACTGCTTGACTGTGACTTCACAGATGCCAGTGTTGATAGCGATGGTACTGTAACAGACTGGGCATGGGACTTTGGTGATGGCAACTCGTCAACATCACAGAATCCAAGCCACACCTATGCAGCCAACGGTACATATTCTGTTATGCTGACCGTTACTGATGACATGGGTGCTACTGGTTCTATCAGCTCTGATGTAACAGTAGATGATGGCATTAGCAACAATCCGCCAACAGCGAGCTTCAGCTCATCTTGTACACTGCTTTCTTGTGACTTCACAGACGGAAGTAGCGACAGTGATGGCTCCGTAGTTAGCTGGGCATGGGACTTTGGTGATGGCAACTCGTCAACATCACAGAATCCAAGCAACGCGTATGCAGCTGACGGTACCTATACCGTTATGTTGACAGTAACTGACGACATGGGTGCTACTGGTTCAACAAGTGCTTCGGTAACTGTTGACGACGGCGTATCTGGTGGTCCGGCACTGAGCGTTTCAAGCCTGCGTCTTGGAAAAGTTCGTGCAGGTGGTTCAAGCCGTCAAGGTAAAGCAACCATTAGCGTTGTAGACGATAATGGTGCTAAAGTAGCTGACGCGCTTGTAACAGGTACGTTCTCAGGCCCAATCGACGAAACTGCATCTGACGCTACCAATGGTCAGGGTCGCGCAGTTATTATTTCTGCAGCAACGTTCCCAAATAAAGAGTTCCAGAATCTGGACTTCTGTATTGAGAACATCACGCTTGCAGGATTTACCTATGACCCGAATGGAAACGCTGATCCTTCATGGGATTGCGGTTCAAGTGCTGCCGGTGTTGCCGGTGGTGGGCGCTCTTTCGATCAGATCGGTTCTCAGGGAATCCCTGAGACGTTCATGATTGAGCAGAACTACCCGAATCCATTCAACCCAACAACACTGATCAACTTCGGTATGCCAGAATCGGCACACGTATCGGTCAGAGTGTACAACCTGTTGGGTCAGGAAGTGGCTACGCTGGTGAACGAAGTTCGCGACGCGGGTGTACATACAGTTAACTTCGATGCTGGAGAATTAAGCGCCGGCGTTTACTTGTATGTTATGCAGACAGCTGACTTCTCTGTCACAAAACGCATGACATTACTCAAGTAAGATATCTTGCTTAGGTAATGAATTGAGATACACATTCTTCGTGTGTTTCTTCAGAGCGCCAGTCTCCTCAGGGGGGCTGGCGCTTTCATTTTGTCCGTGGTGCTATGGTAGCTTTGGATTACGGCGCCTGCGAGAAAAGCGCTTTCTCTTTCTTAAGTGCAATGTTATGAAAACATGCGCCAAAATTCCCTTGCGTTTAATTTAGCTTCTTAATACCCTACATCCGGTTGAAGGTGTTCTTCGTTGAAACCCGCTTCAGTTTAGCAGATCATTCCTCTTTTCAGGTAGCCCTCCTCTTCTGTATTTGTAGCCGCCCAACTGACAGACCAACCCAATCCCCCTCTTATAATTTCAGTTGACCAGGTATATCTTCGTATCCTTGGAGTTTGTACTTTTTGGTCTATTCTTTTTTCACACCTATAAAGCTGGAGATACCCTATGAGAAATCTCTACACATTGTTCTCTTGTTTACTACTGGCCGGGTTGTTACTCCCCTCGGTATCCGTAGCACAGGAGGTCATAATGATGGAATCCGTGAGGCACAACACCTCCGGACCTTTACATAGCATGGCAGTGCCCAATGCTGCAGAAGGCGCCGTATCACTTTATGAAGTGCCAAACAAGCTGAAAGGCATGTTCGGCTCTTTGAAAAATGCCGGCTCACCTGAGTCAGCACAAAGTGTTGACCCGATGTTGCAGACCTATGCCGGCACCAAATATGCCAAAATCGCGCAGAGCTTTGACGGCTCAAGTGATGATGACAATGCTGCAATTCTTGGCTTTCGTGTAGTTCCTCCTGATACAGATGGAGACGTAGGACCACGCCATTACGTGCAGTGGATTAACTCTGTGTCTGAAATCTTTAACAAAAGAGGCGACACAATCATGGGACCATTCCCAGGAAACTTGTACTTCCAGGGACTTGGTGGCATTTGCGAAACGACAAACAATGGGGATCCTATCGTTCTTTATGACGAAGGTGCTGATCGCTGGAACGTAAGTCAGTTTGCACTTGATTTTGACAATACAAACTTTTCAATGTGTATTGCCATCTCAACTACTGGCGATCCAACAGGAAGCTACCACCAGTATGAACTGAACTTTGGAACGATCTTTCCTGATTATCCAAAGCTCGGTATCTGGGGCGATTATTACACATTGACTACGCGTAACTTCGTTGGTGCGTCAGGTCAGTTTGCAATCGCATTGGACCGTACGGCAATGCTCGAAGGAGCGCCGACCTCAGCAATCGCATTCCAGATTCCACGTGATTTCTTTGCAGATGGCTATCAGCCAATGGATTCAGACGATCCAGGCATCAGCGGTCCTGCATTGTTCGGTGGACACACTGCTTTTGGTAAAGAAAAAGGCATGCGGAACGAAAAGGAATTTGAAATCTTCGCACTAGATCCAAATTTCGCCGATCCAGCATCCTCTACTTTCACGAAAATAGCTGAGATTCCACTACCAGATTACAACATTGGTAGCGGTCCATATATCGAGCAGCCAAATGGCCAGCCATTGGACGATCTCGATACGTTCACGATGTTCCGTTCTCAGACGCGTGATTTTGGTACACATCGTTCAATCGTTGTGAATCATACAATCAAAATGAATCCTGGTATAGCAGCAGTTCGCTGGTACGAATTCAGAGATTCAGGCGCCGGCTATGAATTGTACCAGGGTGGTACATACAGCCCGGACAAACGCGACCGTTGGATGGGTTCAATCGCCATGAATGGCAATGGAGACATCGCACTCGGGTACTCCCTGTCTAGCGATACAGAATATCCTTCTATCTACGTAACCGGCCAGACGGCTGATTACAGTGGCACAGGCATCATGAACGTTGCTGAAACGCTCATTCACGCCGGTGGTGGTTCTCAGGAAGGCGCTTCTCGTTGGGGTGATTACAGCATGATGTCTGTTGATCCTAAAGACGACAAGACGTTCTGGTATACACAGGAGTACTACGCTGAAACAGGCGCGTTTGACTTCAATACACGTATCGCAGCTTTCAGACTGCCAGTAAGCAATGCTGCTTCTGAATCTGCTGATAGAACAAGCGAAGCGAACAACGCTGAAACGGATAATCTTACGGTGCGTGCTGCAGAAGTACCATCAGAATTTGGCTTGGCTCAAAACCATCCAAATCCGTTTAATCCAACAACAATGGTGAACTTTGCCATGCCACAGGCTGGTCATGTTTCAGTTCGCGTGTATAACTTGTTGGGCCAGGAAGTAGCAACACTTGTTAACGAAGTGCGTGACGCTGGAAATCATACGGTTACCTTCAATGGTGCCGGCTTGAGCTCAGGTGTTTACCTCTACGTAATGCAGTCTGCTAACTTCACTACAACGCGTCGGATGACATTGCTCAAGTAATTCTTGACTTTGTTTGAAGAGAAAACGGTTTACATATGTCTTTTTTATAGAGGGTAAACCGACCAGATTAGAATAAAAAAAGTAGGTGTCTTCACGGCATCTACTTTTTTTATTTAATGTACTTGCCTTTACCAAATCTTTTGTCTAGAATCCGCTTGGCCAAATCATTCTTAGCGAGTTAGAATTTGTGCAGACTGCGTTGTAGAGACTAATCCCTTTTCTTTTCTGCTTCCCCTCGCATCGGCCAGTGATCGTTTTCTCGATCATCTATCACTAAATCCCTAGCCCATTTACTAACCCCGCTCGTTCGAGTGCTTTTCTAAAAGCGCTATGGGATTCCTTTTTTATAACTTTTCAACCCCTACTGTACATGAAACATGTCTATACTGTTTTTGCCGTTATTCTAATGGCACTGCTGATTCTTCCTTCGGATGTGATTGCTCAGCAGAAAGAAGTGGTGAGGAATTCAAGACACAACAAATCAAAGAACATTCGCGATATGGCACCGCCAGCTCGTGAAGAAGGAGTTTTTCTAAATAGAAAGGTTCAGAATAAATTTAACTTTGGCGCAAACAAACAGTCTGCAGAAGACAGAACCAACTTCACAGACCCCGTACATCAATCCTTTGCCGGCACACTCGCGCCAGTAGTAGGTGCGAACTTCGATGGTTCTACAGACGCAGATAACTCAGCTGCATTTGGATTTGCTATCGTTCCTCCGGATACAGACGGCGACGTAGGCCCGAACCACTATGTTCAGTGGATCAACCTCGTTTCCGAGATCTTCGACAAAAATGGAAACACGATCATGGGGCCATTTCCTGGCAACCAGTATTTCCAGGGCCTTGGCGGAGACTGTGAAACGGAAAACAGTGGTGACCCCATCACGCTTTATGACGAAGCAGCTGACCGCTGGCTCGTGAGCCAGTTTGCTGTAGATGCAGCGCCATACTTTATGTGTGTTGCTATTTCGCAGACAGGCGATCCAACGGGTGCTTACAACCAGTACGCGTTTGATTTTGGCAGTGACTTTCCTGACTATCCGAAGCTGGGTATTTGGGGAGACTCTTACATCATGACCACGCGCGACTTTGCAAATGGTGCTTCTTTTGCCGGCCTCAGCGCTGTGGCAATGGATCGTACCGCCATGCTTGCTGGCAACTCTACCACCATGGTTCGTTTCCCCAATGCATTCTCCGGTATCAGCGACGGCGCCCTCCCTGCTGATCATGATGGCGGTGCTGGATTTGGTTCAGGTCCTGCCGTATTTGGTGCCCATGGCAACAACGGCGGTACCACCTTCGAACTATGGGAGCTGGATGTAGATTGGAATAACCCCAATGCAGCTACTTTTGGCAGCATTCCGGGTGTTGGCATCAGCGCGTACGATAGCGTTGTGCCCTCTGCCAACCAGCCGAATGGCCAGTCGCTTGATGATCTGTCAGGCTTTACGATGCATCGGTTGAATGTGCGCGACTTCGGTACGCACCTCTCCATGGTTGCAAACCATACGGTTGAAACAACAACCAACACAGCCGGCATCCGCTGGTACGAGTTCCGCAATACTGGCGGCAACTGGACCTTGCATCAGGAAGGTACCTATAGTCCCGACACGGATGACCGCTGGATGGGATCGATCTCCATCAACGCCAATGGTGACATTGCGCTTGGCTACTCGCGTTCAAGCAGTTCTATGTTTCCTTCCATCTACTTCACGGGTCAAACCGCTGATCAGAATGGAACAGGTGTGATGAACGTAGCGGAAACGCTAATCCATGCAGGGACAGGCTCTCAGTCTGGCGCCAGTCGTTGGGGTGACTACAGTAAACTCGCTGTGGATCCTGTTGATGATGTTTCGTTCTGGTACACAACAGAGTACTACGAAACCACGTCGAGCTTTAACTTCAAAACGCGTATCGCGGAGTTCTTGCTTGATGATGGCAACGGTGGTGGAAACAATCCGCCTACAGCGAGCTTCAGCTCATCTTGTACGCTGCTTGACTGTAACTTTACAGATGCCAGTGTTGACAGCGATGGTTCTATAGTTGGCTGGAGCTGGGACTTTGGTGATGGCAATACGTCAACATCACAGAACCCAACCAACAACTATGCCTCCAACGGTACCTACACCGTTATGCTGACAGTAACAGATGACATGGGGGCTACGGGCTCTACCAGTTCTTCTGTTACTGTTGATGATGGCATGACCGGTGGTCCTGCGCTTCACGTTTCAGGACTATCGTTGCGCAAAGTGCGCGCCGGCGGTTCTTTACGTCAGGGTAGAGCGATTATCACTGTAGAAGATGAAAATGGTTCATCTGTGTCGGGTGCCACGGTAACTGGTACATTCTCCGGTCCGATCAGCGAATCTGGTTCAGCTAACACGAGCAATCAGGGACGTGCCATTATCGTTTCTGTTGGTACGTTCCCCAACAATCAGTTCAATCAGTTGGACTTCTGTGTAGACACCATTACGCTGGCTGGATTTACGTATGATCCAGGGGCAAACGGTGATCCTTCATGGGATTGTGGTACCAGCGCACCTGTTAGCGAACGCGGTGATACCAGAAGAGATCAGCTTGCTCCGCAGGGAGTGCCTGAGGCCTTCATGATCGAGCAGAACTATCCGAATCCGTTTAACCCAACAACCTTGATCAACTTCGGCGTGCCGGAATCAGCACACGTATCGATCAAAGTGTTCAACCTGTTAGGTCAGGAAGTAGCAACGCTCGTGAACGAAGTTCGCGACGCGGGCACACATACTGTAGCCTTCGACGCGACAAACATGAGCGCCGGCGTTTACCTGTATGTAATGCAGACAGCCGACTTCACTGTCACCAAACGCATGACATTGCTTAAGTAAGAATTTAGGCAATATTTGTTATTGACATCAAAAACGCAGGCGTCCAAAAGACGCCTGCGTTTTTTCTTAAAAACTCTTGCCATTGCACGTTCTTTTTTCTAGAATCCGCTTGGCTGAAAAACTCTTAGCGAGTTCAATTTTGTGCCGTTGGTGAAATATTAGCACCTCCCGCTATATCACTGCCCCCCCTTCGCACGGGCCAGTTGATCGTGAAAAAGCTCATCACGTTCTAATTCCCCTATCCAAGCCACCTGAACAACTACTCATGCTGCTTCATTTTTTGAAGCGGGAGGGCCCCTGTTTTATTCATTTATTAAATATTGGCATATGAAAAAACTGTACACTGTGCTTTCTTTGCTCATGTTTGTCTTCTTAATGGCGCCTGGAGCGGCGTCTGCGCAAGAGAAACAAGTGGTGCAAAATGCGAGGCATAATACCTCCATTCCATTAAGAAATATGAAGGTCGCGCGTCAGGAAGGCGGGACGTTTGTAAATCGCGCAGTTAAAAACTTTCTAAAACTTGGCAAGCCATCCAGTACGGCTGCGGATAAGTTTAATTTTACAGATCCTGTCCATCAAAGCGTCATGGGGACACTCGCGCCTTCTATAGGTGCGAACTTTGATGGATCTACGGATGCTGATAACTCATCCATCCTTGGATTTGCCATTGTACCGCCTGATACGGACGGTGATGTTGGACCAAACCATTACGTGCAGTGGATCAACTCTGTATCTGAGATCTTCGACAAGAATGGAAATACACTTGTTGGCCCATTTGCCGGCAACCAGTACTTCCAGGGCCTTGGTGGAGATTGCGAATCAGACAACAGTGGTGACCCCATCACGTTGTATGATGAGGAAGCTGACCGCTGGCTCGTGAGTCAGTTTGCTGTTGAGGCATCTCCTTACTTCATGTGTATTGCGATCTCTGTTACGCCGGATCCAACAGGTGCATACCATCAGTATGCATTTGATTTTGGCAGTGACTTCCCGGACTATCCAAAGCTCGGAATATGGGGAGACTCTTACACCATGACCACGCGTGACTTCGCGAATGGTGCCTCTTTTGCCGGCATCAGCGCCGTTGCTATGGATCGCACAGCGATGCTCAATGGCGATCCAACGGATATGGTTCGCTTTGCTAACTCATTCACCTCAATCGGTGATGGTCCGCTACCTGCAGACCATGACGGTGGTGCTTCATTCGGAACAGGTCCTGCTATTTTCGGTGCCCACGGCAACGATAGCGATACCGAGTTCGAATTATGGGAGTTGGACGTTGACTGGTCAAATCCTAATGCAGCTACTTTCAGCAGCATTACTGGTGTTACGATTAGCGCGTACGATAGCGTAGTACCTTCAGTAAATCAGCCAAACGGCCAGGTACTTGACGACCTGTCAAACTTCACGATGAATCGTTTGAACGTGCGTGACTTCGGTACGCATCAGTCTATGGTTGCTACACACACTGTTGAAACAACAGCCAACACAGCCGGCATCCGCTGGTATGAGTTCCGCAACACGGGCAGTGGCTGGACGCTTTATCAGGAAGGTACCTACAGCCCTGATGCTGACGATCGCTGGATGGGATCGATTGCCATCAATGCAAATGGCGATATTTCACTCGGCTACTCGCGCTCCAGCAGCTCCATGTTTCCTTCTATTTATATGACGGGACAAACAGCTGATCAAAGTGGAACAGGCATCATGAACGTTGCAGAAACGCTTCTTCATGCAGGTACAGGTTCTCAGGAAGCAGCAAGTCGCTGGGGTGACTACAGCCGTATGTCTGTTGATCCAACAGATGACAGCTTCTGGTTCACAACAGAGTACTACGAAACAACCTCCAGCTTCAACTTCAAAACGCGTATCTCGCAGTTTGTACTCGAAGCAAATCCTGGCGCACCTAGCGCAAGCTTTGCAACTTCATGTACACTACTTGATTGCGACTTTACAGACACCAGTACTGATAGCGACGGTTCTATCGTATCATGGTCTTGGGATTTGGGTGATGGCAACACGTCGACATCACAGAATCCAAGCAACGCATATGCAGCTAATGGTACATACACTGTTATGCTGACGGTTACTGATAACGATGGCAATACAGCTTCAGCTACCCAGTCTGTAACGGTGAATGATGGTACAGCAACCATGAGCGTTGCAGACATCAGCACGACCATACTTCGTGGTGCAGGAAGTGGTACTGTTGAAGCAGTAGTTACCATCGAAGATCAAAATGGAATGCCTGTAGCCGGCGCAACCGTATCTGGTACGTTTAGCGAAGATCTGTCTGGTACAGACACCGCTGTAACCGATGCCAATGGTGAAGCCGTTCTCGTATCTGACAACTTCACAATCCGCCCGTCTGATTTGGGTATTTGTGTTGATACAGTAACGAGCGCAGATTTCGCTTATGATCCAAATGGAAACAGCGATCCTTCGTACGCCTGTGAAGGCGGCGGTGGTGGCAACATCCTGCCAACAGCTGCTTTCTCTGTATCAACTACGCTGCTTATGGCTGACTTCACAGACGCCAGCTCTGACAGCGACGGTTCAGTAGTTTCATGGGCCTGGGACTTTGGTGATGGCAACTCGTCAACATCACAGAACCCAAGCAATACCTATGCAGCTAATGGTACCTATACCGTTATGCTGACTGTTACTGACGACATGGGTGGTACGGGTTCAACAAGCCAGTCTGTTACTGTAAACGACGGAACGGGCGGTGGCACAATGCACATTGCTGACATCTCCACGGTACTGAACCGTGGCGCCGGCAGTGGTACTGTAAACGCAACCTTCATGATTGTTGACGACAGTGGCAATCCTGTAGATGCAGCGACTGTTTCAGGTACCTTTAGTGGTGACCTGAGCGGTACCGACACAGGCGTGACCAACGGAAGTGGAGAAGCAATACTGGTTTCTGATTCGTTTACTGCACGTCCATTTGACCTGGGCATTTGCGCAGACAACGTAACGCATGCTTCACTCACCTATGATCCTGCTCAGAACGATGATCCGAGCTTCGATTGTTCTACCGCTGCGCCTTCAGCTGCAAACGGTAGCCGTGACGTGATTGCTGCGATTCCAACAGAATTCAACATTCTGCAGAACTACCCGAATCCATTTAACCCAACCACAATTATCAGCTATGGCTTACCAGAAGCTACGCAGGTAACGGTGCGTGTTTATAACATGCTTGGTCAGGTTGTGGCTACGTTGGTAGACGGTTATCAGGCACAGGGACGCTATGATGTTGCGTTCAACGCCAATAACCTTTCAGCCGGCATCTACCTCTACACTATTGAGGCTGCCGACTTTACTGCAACAAAGCGCATGACGCTGTTGAAGTAATCAGGTTTTTATTTAAACCCTTGGGGTCTTCAAGACCCGACGGGTTTCTAAATTATAAAAAGCAGGTGCCACACAAGGCACCTGCTTTTTTATTTACTCAAACCACCAACGCCCCATCAAACCCCATCTCGGCTACAACCTTTAGAAACAGCGCCTCAGGTGCTGCTGAAAGCTCAATACGCTGATTCAAAAGCGGGTGATCGAACGATAGCGTAGCAGCGTGCAGCAACAGTTGCCGGCAGCCAAAGTGCAACTCCAAAAAATTGTTATGCCGCCAATCTCCATATTTCCTGTCACCAAGAATCGGATGAAAAATGTGTTTCATGTGCCGGCGTAATTGATGTTTCCGACCCGTTTTGGGTGACAACTTGACAATTGAATACCTCACTGATTCATATCGGCCCACAGGAAAAGGCAGCTCCACTTTTGCAAGTCGCTGATAACCAGTAACAGCAGGTTGTGGCGGTTTGTCTTTTTGCGCTTTACGATCTGTTTTTTTGTCAAGCACCTCTTTGAGCGGGTAATCAATCTCGGCCGCATCGTCTACATATCCCCGTACAATGGCGATATAGGTTTTTTGAACTTTGCGCTCTGCAAACGCAGTAGCAAGATGCTGCGCTGCAACTTTGGTTAACCCAAAGATCAACACACCAGAAGTAGGTTTATCCAACCGATGGATCGGATAAACATGCCGGCCCACCTGATCTCTTACCATCTGGAGTGCAATCCGCGTTTCTCTGGGATCAATTTTACTTCGATGTACCAGAACGCCAGCCGGCTTGTTGACGGCAACGTACGATTCATCCTGGTAAAGCACTTCTAACAT
>JBGCEN010000506.1:0-12483 GCA_045106435.1 Rhodothermales bacterium | reverse complement strand
GCGAAGACTCAAAAGGGATGTCTAACATCGAGATAGCGCTTAAAAACCCTTCAACATTGGACATTCCTTGATCGGAGTTCGATATTCGAGACTTTGTCCAAAAGGACAAAGTCGAGCTTAAAGGTGTGCAGAAATCTATGGCCCTCGAAAATTGTCAATAATAAATCGCTACTCGCTAATTCTGTGATTTTTGTTAGCGATTAGCGAGTATTAATTTGTGATTTGCAAGGTTTTCTTCGGCTGGTCAAGCAGGAAAAAAGATTGCTGGTCATCTACAATCTTCCCTTCTTCCGTGGCGGTACCAGAATAACAGATTCGATCCACAATCATATTTAGCCGGCACATCTTTGGTCGACACCAACAGGTAGCAGCGTTTATCGTTCTTTAACCCCAGTAACCTGTTGTCTTGCGGCCCATGATTAGCGGTGAACATTCCTCCATTACTCAGGAAAATCTGAATATAGATCTTCCCGTATTGCCGCATACGTTTTTATTGGCTATGGGGCTATCGCGTCAGGCAGATCATATCACGATTGAAGAAGTCGTTGAGGTTATCGAGAACGATCCAGGTGCGGTTGCAAGGGTTCTCAGGGTTGTGAACTCTGCCTATTATGGTTTAAGAAATGAAGTGACAAGTCTGCATCGTGCAGTTGTTGGCTTGGGGCCGCAGGCTGTGCTTGGGTTGGTAATGAGTGTGAGTTTGGAGGATATGAAGAAGCATTTGCATGTTACCACCAGTGATGTGTTTAACAAACTGATTCGGCATAATGTAGCTGTAGGCTATCTAGCGCGACAAATGGCTTCGATGACTTGTTTGGCGCGTGACACCGTTGATAATGAAAATGGCTTTTTAAGCGAAGCCTTTACGCTTGGTTTGCTTCACGACTTTGGCAAGATTGTTTTATTCTACAATTTCCCCGAAGAAGCCGTTTCTTTTTATGAAAGGGGGTGGGATATAGACACAGATGCACAAATCATACTTAAAGAAGAGAAAGAAATCTTTGGTATAGATCACGTTGAAGCCGGCACCTATTTAATGCACGAGCTCAATTTCTTGAGCTCAATGGAAATGGCCGTTGCAGCACATCACAACTTCATGAAGGAGGCGGAGCGAGACGAGGGAGAGCAGTTCTTGCTAAATATTGTGGTTGCAAGTAACAAATTGGCCAATACGGTGGGCTTTGCATTTAACCGCAGTATTTCCAGGAAAGCATTTATAGAGGCTCCATTTTGGGACGACCTTATTGAAAGCCAATTCTTCGAAGAAACAGACAAAGAAATCCTGTTTAAAGACCTGTTCGATCTGAAAGAACGGGCCAGCGCATACGTGAGCGAGATCGCGTAGCGCAGTTTACAGTAATCAGTTTACAGATTTTATAAGTATCCAAAATCTATGTCTAAAACCAATTCTTGAGAATCGACAACTGACCATTGTAAATCGTTCGCTAATTAAACCATCTACTAAAGTAATTGATGGTGTGGTCGACACACTTGGGTGATAATGCCAGTCTCTTAGCGGAACGCCCATGTCTGTAATATTACGACGA
Source organism: Rhodothermales bacterium (assembly GCA_045106435.1). Taxonomy (GTDB): domain Bacteria; phylum Bacteroidota; class Rhodothermia; order Rhodothermales; family JAHQVL01; genus JBCCIM01. Next base: position 10,936 of record JBGCEN010000506.1, on the reverse strand, counting down.
ATCTCTGTACAAGGTCTTTCTATTTTAGTGACAATCGTTTGTTGGACGATTTGTGGTGCATTTGTGTTTGGCCAGAACGAGGTCAACAGGCAAAACCGTAAACTTGCAACACAAAGTACTCAGAATGAGCGTGATAATTTAGAGACCTTTGGTGGGCTGCCTTTTATCACCAATGCCGGCCCTTATACGGTACAAACTGGCGCGAGTAACCCACTAAGTGGCGTAGATATAGGCACGGAGAGTGCGCTGGCGCTGGTGGATATCGATAATGATGGAGATCTGGATCTGTTTGCCGGCGAGGATGATGGTACCATCAACTATTTTGAAAATACGGGTTCAGCTTCAGCTGCTACTTATGTACAACGAACGGGCGGTTCCAATCCATTCAATGGTGTAGATGTCGGCGGCTATGCATATCCCGCAATTGTAGACATCGACAATGATGGGGACTTTGATGTATTCATAAGTGATGAAGATGTCAGTTTATTCTACTATAAAAACACAGGCTCTGTATCTGCGGCGACATTTACGCTTCAAACTGGCGGCTCAAACCCATTTAATGGGGTATCTTTGAGTATAGAAAATAAGCCAGGATTTGTAGATATAGATAATGATGGAGATTATGATGCTTTTGGAGGGGACGAGGATGGCAATGTATACTACTTTGAAAATACGGGCAGTGCGGCTTCTCCAACTTTTGTTGAACGCACTGGAGCCTCAAACCCACTCGATGGCGAGGATATCGGTGGGTATAGTACCGTAGGATTATATGGCAATGACTACGATGGTGATCTCGATGTATTCATTGGAGAGGGGACAGGAGTGATCAATTACTTCGAGAATACAGATAATCCAGTATTGTTTGGCCCGGGGGGAATTACCACAGATCTTGCGCTGTGGCTCAAGGCAGATGCCGGCGTGACTGAATCAAGCAATGTTGTTAGTGCCTGGGCGGATCAGACTGCAAACAGCAATGATGCGAGTCAGGGGACGCCGTCTTATCAGCCTACCTATGAATCAAATGCGCTGAATTACAATCCGGGTATTTTATTCGCCGAAGATTTTCTGGGTACCTCACTTGATATTAATCCCACATCGGTGCCCGATGTATCTGTAGTTTTTGTCTATACCCCGTCAACTGATCCAGCCGGCGCACTTTGGGGCATAAGCAACGGGGACTGGAATCGATGTATTTGGGATGATGCTACCTGGAATAATTCTGTGTCCATAGGGACGGCGGGTAGTACAGACAATGTTACCAATCTTTTTGTGTCTGGCCAGGCAAACATTACAACCGTTGCATATGATGAAGATGCGTCTAATGGTTCATCTGTTTATGTAAACGGTGTTTTGCAACGACAATTCACCGCTGATCAAGCAAGCCTTACCGCAAATAATTTTAGTGTAGGTACATGGGGCGGAGGGGCAGCCGCCAATGATAAATATCAAGGGCGTGTATTTGAAGGCATTGTTTATTCAGCCTTGCTTTCCAGCCAGGATTTAAATCAGGTGCAGACCTACCTCGGCCTTAAATACGGTATTTCTCTGGCGCACGATTATGAGGCGAGTGATGCTACGACATTATGGGATGCAACTACGAATGCGACGTATCACAATGATGTGGCCGGCATCGGGCGTGATGATCTTGCTGAATTAAATCAAAAACAGTCTACAAGTCAGAGCGGCGGGATTGTTGAAATTGGACTCGGCACGCTAGCTGTGGATAACGCTTCAAACGCAAACACATTCAGTACAGATCTAAATTACTTAATCTGGGGACACGACAATGCCAGCACTACAGTAGCCACCGTATACAGTGGCAGCAGCACCAATACCCGAATGGCGCGCATCTGGAAAGTTGAAGAAACGGGGACAGTGGGTACAGTAGAAATCCAGATTCCTGATACCTACGATGCGACCCATCTCATTGTGAGCGCAAACAGCAGTCTGACATCCCCGACAGAGGTTGTACTTACGGACAATGGTGACGGTACGCGTAGCACGACAGTGGACTTTACAGATGGACAGTTCTTTACCTTTGGGAAAAACGATGTAGCGCCTGGTGGTGTAACTGGTAATTTGGAGTTGTGGCTGAAGGCTGATGCCGGCAGATACACCGACGATACATGTTCAACTGCGATTACCAGTTCGGACAATGCAGATGCTGTTGCTTGTTGGGAAGATCAGGCAGGAAATGGCCACGCGTCAACACAAAGCACAAGCGGTTACAGGCCCGATTACAATTCAGCCGGGATCAACTATAACCCTTCTTTCTCTTTTGACGAAGTTGAGGATGATTATCTCCAATTCTCTACCATTCCTATTGCTACTGCAACCGATGTGCATGCATACTATGTGATTGATGATAATGATGGAGATGGCGTTGGGAATATCTACCAGAATAATGGGCCGAATAATGGTCGCACTTATTTGATGTCGAATACAGCATCATTTGGGGATAATGCGAGCGTTTCAGATACGAGCCCTTCAGGGTACTACCTTGCTACTGCTGAGTACGACGTGGGAACAACCACCATGTATTTTAACATAGATGCGGGTACAAACATCAATGAATCGCTGAATTTTTCTGTTACACCAGCAGGCCCTGCCCGGATGGGTGCCTATGGCGGGGGAGTTGGCTCTGATAGCTGGCATTTCAACGGAGAAATAGCCGAATTTATCGTTTATACAACAGACCATGGAAATGCGGATGATGAGCAGAAGATTCAATCTTATCTCGCCATCAAATACAGCATCACCTTGCCCAATGACCTATTGGCAACGGATGGAACGACTCTTTGGAATGCTACGACCAACGCTACCTACAACAACGGCGTTGCCGGCATCGGGCGTGATGATGGATCAGCACTGAACCAAAAGCAATCCACGAGTGAGAGTGGGGGTATTGTTGAAATTGGACTGTCAGCCTTGGCTGTAGATAATGCGACTAATGCCAATACATTCAGTGCAGATGTCTCTTTCATGATTTGGGGCCACGACAATGCAAGTTCAAGTTTAGCCACGTCTTTTAGCGGCACCAATGTGTTAACCCGGATGGCACGCGTTTGGAAAGTGGAAGAAACGGGGACAGTGGGTACAGTAGAAATCCAGATCCCTGATACCTACGATGCGACCCATCTCATTGTGAGCGCAAACAGCAGTCTGACATCCCCTACAGAGGTTGTACTTACGGACAATGGTGACGGTACGCGAAGCACGACAGTGGACTTTACAGATGGGCAGTTTTTTAGCTTTGGGGTGGGTCCAACTCCGGGCGGCGTGTCTGCGGATATTGAGTTGTGGTTAAAGGCCGATGCCGGCGTCACTGAGGCAGCAGGTGACGTAACTACCTGGGCAGATCAAAGTGGTTCAGGACGAGATGCGGTGGATAATGGTGCCGCAAACTTACCATCCATGTCTGGCACGGATGTTAATTATAATCCAATTATTGAATTTGATGGAAGCAATTCAGAGGGATTAAAAACATCGAGTGTGTTTGGAACAGCTACGCATAGCAACGTCAACCTGTTTTTAGTGGCTAAAACCAATACGGCCGGCACTGATTGGGCCTTAATTGAAGGCACAGATGTGTCTAGCAACAGGGTCGGCTTACATTTGCCGCATACTTCAACAATCTATTGGGATGCAGGAGCAGCCTCGGGTAGTAATCGATTGCAAACTGCCTGGACTGAGACGGCCGGCCAGGAATATATCTGGAGCTTTGAATACGAATCGGCTACACCCGAGCAAACGATTTACCGAGATGGAGCTTCGATTGCCACAGATGCAACGGTTGCATCGTTCAATTTTTCTTCCAGTTATGAATTTCAAATTGCTTCCGAATTAATTGACGGAGCCTATTATGATGGCGAGATTGCTGAGGTCATCGTGTATCCTGCTTTTATTACGGACACGGAGCAAGATCGAATAGAATCCTATCTTGCCATTAAATATGGTGTAACACTGAGTCACGACTATCTGGCCTCAGATGCAACAACCCTTTGGGATGCCACAACCAACGCGACCTACCACAACGATGTAATTGGTATCGGCCGTGATGATGTCTCAGCGCTTTATCAGAAGCAATCAGGCGCATCGATTGTCACAGCCGCCCTTGGTACACTGGCTGCAGATAACGCCTCTAATGCAAACACCATCAGTACGGATTTGACCTTTCTGGTGATGGGGCACAACGCCGGCGCCTTGACCGAAAGCGCGGTAACTGTGGGCGCTTATACCGCGGATCAGCTTGCACGCAAGTGGTTTGCTGAAGAAACGAACGATACAGGCAGCACGCTGGAATTCAAATTTGACCTCACTGGCTTGACCATTTCTGGTACAACAGCGGCTGAATTCAAGCTCGTGCTTGATACAGATAACGACCCGTCGAACGGCACCCGGCAGATTATATCAGCAGCGAGTTTTGCATCTGATATTGTGACCTTTTCGAGCGTAGACGTAGAAGATAATGACTACCTCATCCTGCTAACAGACTATGATTTAGTACCCGTTGGGCCGCCTGTGAGCGATGGTGCAACTGCTGACGGCGTGTTGGGGCAACCTGATTTTGACTCAGCTACTGGAAATAATGGTGGGGTTTCGTCAACGGCACTAAATGGTCCCACCTATTTTGCGATGGGGCCGACGGGGAAAATATTTGTGTCTGATTCGAAAAACCATCGGGTCATGCGCTGGAGTTCAGCGAATGCGGCTGTAAATGGCAGTGCTGCAGAAGCCGTGCTGGGGCAAGCAGACTTTACCTCAAACACTGCAAATCGTGGAAGCGCCGTAGCCGCAAATACAATGTATGATCCGACAGGCCTGTTTGTAACAAGCACGGGTGCTTTGTTTGTAAGTGATTCACAAAACAATCGGATTCTTCGCTTTGACAATGCTGAAAGCGTCAGCTCTGGAGCGGCAGCAGATGGCGTATTGGGGCAAGCTGATTTTGTATCGTTCGAAGCGAATCGCCGGCAAAATGTGGCTGCCAATTCTCTGCGGTGGCCCAAAGATTTGTACGTAGACAGCGGCGGCCGGCTCTGGGCAGTCGACTGGCTGAATCACCGCGTATTGCGCTACGACAGCGCTACGTCAAAAGCGGATGGTACTGACGCGGATGGTGTCATTGGGCAACCCGATTTTACATCGAGAGAGATTGAGTGGAAAAATCAAACCGACGCGAATTCGTTGGTTTACCCTGCCGGTGTATATGTCGATGGCGCCGGCCGCTTGTGGGTCAACGATGCAGGTAACAGTCGTGTCCTCCGATTTGATACAGCTGCAAGCAAAGCAAATGGTGCAGATGCAGACGGGGTACTGGGCCAGGCAGACTTTACCTCCTGGCGTGTGAATCGAGGGGGTGAAACTGCAGCAAATACACTCAGGTGGCCCGATGCTGGTATTGATGGAGACAACCAGGGGGGGATTTGGGTCGCTGATCGATGGGGAGATCGTGTGCTCTGGTATGAAGATGCTGCAACAAAATTAGACGGCGCAGCAGCAGACGGTGTATTGGGGCAGCCAGATTTTGTAACGTCTCATGGTACGGTGGATGATGATTCTTTTAACGGTGCCCATGATGTCTTTATAGATTCGGGTTCCGATCAGATATGGATCATTGACAATGCGCACAATCGGGTGCTGCGTTTTGATGCCACCGCTGCCAGTTTGAGCAAAATTCCTGATGGGCCAGAGATTGAGGAAGTTGAGATACCGGTTATGTATGCGCTGTATCAAAATTATCCCAACCCGTTTAATCCCTCAACAACCATCGGATTTGATTTGCCAGAGTCGGTTCATGTGAGAATCAACGTATACGACATGCTTGGCCGGCCTGTACATACACTGATAGATGAAGACATGCCAGCCGGCAAACACGAAGTACAATTCGACGCTTCAGATTTAGCCTCGGGTGTTTACTTTTACCAAATGCAGGCTGCTGAAGAAGTACACCTGAAAAAAATGCTCCTGTTGAAGTAGTGGCGCAAAGGCGATGCCCATACCCATCTTTTTTGCCTGCCTCCATAGGCGTCAAGGAGACCGTTAAGATTACGTTGAAAGTTAGCTGAGAAGTCTCTCCTAACCACATCCGTCATCCCTGAGAAGTCTCCCCTAATCACATCCGTCATCCCTGCGAAGGCAGAGATCCAGTGTTTTTAGCTGAAAATAGCCTGCTTTTCTGGATCTCTGCCTGCGCAGAGGTGACGGATGCGATTAATAAAGGCTGCAGAGCGGATTCTCATCGCAAGTGTAACGATTCCCTTGAGGCTTATGTGCCTTCGCAGGGTGTAGGGTTCGGTTCATAAAAGCCTCAACGCTATGGCACAGTCTTCTCCTACCGTACTACTCTATAGCACAATGCTTAAATGAAACGAGAACGCTAGCGCATGTCATCCTGACGAAGGGCGTTTCTCTGCCACCAGCATTGGTATATGTTTTACATCACAAGCCATTCTTCGTCTACATCATCACCAACTTTGAACTTTATACCTGTAGCGAGTTTCATACAGCGCAACGGCAAATCAGTGACATCACGTATCGTTGCACAAACACATCTTTGAATTCCCCCGAATCGTACTTGATACTCTTCTTTTTTGGCCGATACGAGGGATGTTAGCACTTTCTTACATTCAATTACCCGAGCCATGAACAGGCAATACCTATTCTATTTTATCGCATTTCTATGCTTTGCATTTCCAATGCGCGCACATGCGCAAACTGCCCCTGGCGGTATCTCAACCAATCTGGATCTCTGGCTAAAAGCAGACGCCGGCGTTACTGAATCCAGTGGGGATGTGAGTGCCTGGGATGACCAGAGTACCAATACAAATCATGCTACACAGGGTACAGGTTCTCTACAGCCCGGCTATGTAGCCAGCGTGCTGAATTACAATCCTGGCTTTCTGTTTGACGGTGTGGATGATTACCTGGGCACAGCACTGGACATCAGCGGGACGACCTTACCCGACGTAACCGTTTTTGCGGTATACAGATCGCTGGGTGCAGCCTCCGGGGCCCCTTGGGGAGAATACGACGGTACTGCAGATCGGCTCATTCATAATCATTCGGGTGAAGACACCAACGTTGGAGATGGTAGTGGATTTGAAGTAGTTTCCGGATTAATTCCCACCGATCAGGCAATGGTTGGCACTGTGGTTTATGATGAAGACGCTGCCAGCGGCTCTTACGTATTCGGCAATGGCGCGCAACTGGCGCAGTTTACTGCCAATCACGATCCCGGTACATCCAATCCTCTGCAAATTGGAGCAGTGGGTGATGGTCTTTTACCGTTTAATGGCTACATCTACGAAGTCATTGTTATCAGTAGCGTATTATCTACGCAGGATTTTGAGCAGGTAGAATCGTATCTGGCCATTAAATATGGCGTTACGTTGGATCATAATTACTTCGCTTCTGACGGCACCGTAGTGCGTTCATTGGGCGGAACGTACGATTTTCATATCGGCGTTATTGGTCGGGATGATGATTCAGGTTTGAACCAAAAGCAAACCATGAGTAGCGAATCAGGCGCATTGGTTACCATTGCACTGGGAAGCTATGCAGTGGATAATGCTTCAAACGCCAATACATTTCCAAGCGATTTGCAATTCTTTGCCTGGGCTGATGACAATACAAGTACAACGGTGGCTACACCGGTTGCCGGCAGTGATGCCAATGTACGCATGGAGCGCGTCTGGAAAATCAAGGAGGTAAATGGGGTAGGGACTGTCGAGGTGCGTATCCCGGATTCCTACGGGGTGACCCATCTTGTATCTGACGATAACAGTAGTTTTACGTCACCCACTGAAACGCTACTCAGCAGCAATGGTGACGGAACGGTCAGTGCAACGATTGATTTTGCAAACGGCGACTTCTTCTCTTTTGGCGCTTTTCAGGAAGCACCTGGCGGAGAAATTGCAGACCTGCAGCTTTGGTTTAAAGCCGACGCCGGCGTTTCTGAAACTTCAGGAGATGTAAGTGCATGGAGCGATCAGAGCATCAATGCAAATGATGCAAGCCAGGGTACGGGAGGCAATCAACCTGTTATCGTTGATGCTGCTCAGAATTATAACCCGGGACTTTTGTTCGATGGATCAGATGATTACCTCGACACCGCCCTCGATATCAGCGCGGCAACGCTCCCGGACATTACAGTTTTTGCGGTATACACATCGCTGGGTGCAGCAGCCGGCGCGCCCTGGGGTGAATATGATGGCACTGCGGATCGGCTGATCCATAACAACAGCGGGGAAGATACCAATGTTGGAGATGGTAGTGGATTTGAAGTGGTCAGTGGATTGTTTGCCATCGATCAGCCCATGGTTGGTACTGTGATTTATGGTGAAGACGCTGCCAACGGATCTTATGTCTATGGCAATGGCACGCAGTTGGCGCAGTTTACTGCCAACCATGATCCTGGTACATCCAATACCCTGCAAATAGGTGCGGTGGGGGATGGCCTGCTGTCGTTTAATGGCTACATCTACGAGGTGATCTTACACGACATTTCGCTTGCCACGCAGGAACGCGAAGAAATTGAATCGTATCTGGCCATCAAGTATGGCATTACCCTTACACACGATTATTTTGCATCTGATGGTACCTCCCTCTGGGACCTGGCTACCTTCGGGGCTTATTACAATGGTGTGTCTGGGATAGGACGTGACGATGTTTCTACCCTCGACCAGCGGCAGTCAACGGCCGGCGATGTCGTAGAAATTGGCCTTGGCGCCCTTGCCATTGATAACGCGTCCAATGCCAACGCATTTGGCAGCAACCTGTCTTTCATGATGTGGGGCCACGATGATGCCTCAACGGACATGAACACTGCAGTCGCAGGTACCGATGCCAATGTGCGCATGGGCCGGACCTGGACCGTGGCAGAAACAGGAACCGTAGGTGATGTGGAAATACAACTGTCTGATGTTTTTGGTGCCACGCATCTTTTGGTAGACGATAACAGCAGTTTTACATCACCAACAGAAACAGCACTGACAGACAACAGCGACGGCACCTGGAGTGCTACGGTAAATTTGTCCGACGGTGATTATTTCAGCTTTGGCGCATTTGCGCTCGCGCCGGCTGGCGCCGTTGCAAATCTGCAACTATGGCTTCGGTCTGACGCGGGTACCAGCACAACTTCAGATGGTGGCACAATCACCGCCTGGTTAGATCAGGGGCTTTATGCACTTGATGCAGGCACAGGTGCTGGCACAATAACCTTTGAGTCGGATGCCGCTAAACTGGTTAACTACCAGCCGGTGCTGGAATTTAACGGGACCGTCGACCGGTTGGACGGCAGCGATCTCGATATGGATGACGATACGGCTGTGTCTGCGTTCTATGTGCTTATCGATCGTGGTTCAACGGACAACCATACGGCGTTTACCTTCTCTGGCTCAGACAGCGACCATCGCCTGGAATTTGACGATACCAGATGGGGCATTTGGGACGAGAATACGCTAACAATGGGGACGTCTCCGTTTGGCACAGGATATCAGTGGGCAGTGATCACTGAGCATTACGATGGCACAACGGCATCTGTATATGCAAACGGTGTCCTGGGTACTGCAGAAGCGCGTACGAATGGTATCGATCTTGACGGCGGCTCATTCTACACCATTGGGTCTTCCGCAACCACTACAGATAGTGGGATTTTTGATATCGCTGAGGTCATCATTTATACTGATGCGATGTCCGCTGATATGGAGCGAATTCAAAGTTATCTAGGCATCAAATACAGCATTACCATGCCGCATGACTATACGTCAGCCAGTGGGGTGACGCTTTGGGATGCTACTGCTAACGCTGCATATCAATATGATGTAGCCGGCATCGGGCGAGATGATGTTTCCGGGCTCGATCAACGTCAGTCAGCAGACAGTGTTATGGCCATTGGCCTTACTGCTATTGCGGCTGATAATGCTTCGAATTCGAATACATTCACCGCTGATGGCACGTTTTTGATGTGGGGCCACGACGATGGTCCGCTGACTGAAGCTGACGTGATGTTTGGCGCAAGTGATGCCAAAATGTTAAACCGTGTGTGGTTTGTGAAGGAAACTGGAGATACGGGTAGTCTTGAACTCCAGTTTAACGTATCCGCTGCTAACGTGACAGGTACAACGGCTTCAGATTTTTGGTTGGTTGTAGACACAGATACAGATCCAACCAATGGCAACCGTATCATGGTACAGGCCAGCAGCTTTGGGTCAGACGTAGCCAGTTTCACCGGAATTGATCTGGAGGATGATGACTATTTGCTTTTGGTTACCGAGAATCCGGGCGATGTCACTTTACCGGTAGAATTGGTCAGCTTTGAAGCCGTCTATGACAATGACAAAGTTGAGTTAGCCTGGTCGACAGCCAGCGAAACGAACAATGCCGGCTTTGAAATCGAGCGCCGCGTTGAATCTCGAGAAGGCAATGTGGAGTGGCGAATGGTTGACTTTGTTGAAGGCCGAGGCACTTCGGACGCGACTACTTATTACACATACAGCGATAATCTACGCAGTGTAAGAGGTACAACAGTCGCATATCGCCTGAAGCAACTCGATTTTGATGGCTCATTTCGCATGAGTGAAGCAGCGGTGGTTACACTACCAGCGCCTCAGGCATACGATGTGACCAGCTATCCAAATCCGTTCAATCCTGTTGCAACCATCGAATACGATGTGCCTGTTGAAGGCCACATCAAAGTACTCGTTTACGATGCGCAGGGAAGGGAGATTGCTACACTTGTAAATGAGACACAAGTAGCCGGCCGTTACCGCGTCAATTTTGATGCAACTGGTCTTGCATCCGGCGTCTACGTTTACAGAATGGAAGCCGCCGGCAAATCGTTCAGCAAAACGATGATGTTGGTTAAGTAGTTATTAGTGGTTGGTTATTAGTGGTTAGTTTTGGGCTTTGTTAATGGCTCAAAACTAACCACTAA
>JBGCEN010000505.1:0-3751 GCA_045106435.1 Rhodothermales bacterium | reverse complement strand
CTGTTTGTACAGCACAGCACCGACGATCGCCACCAGTACAATGCCCACACCCGCCCAGATCGCATAGGTAATACCGACAGGAATCGATCTCAACACCAGTGTCAGCAGATAAAATGCAATACCATATCCAACGATGACAATCAGGCTTGGGACAAGCTTTGTAAACTCTTCCGAGGCTTTTAATGCACTTGTTGCTGCTACTTCGGCAATGATCGCAATAGCAAGATAGATGTAAGCCATAATGTATTCTCCGCTGCAGGAGTTATGAAGATCGAAAACCTGCCACAACCCCTGACAGCGAGCTGGCATTAAAAGGTATTTATTCAAACCGCCTCATTCTCAACGAGTTGCTGACATAATCGGCTCGTGCTTCATTGCGGCAATTTTCTGTTATGCTTTATCCTAATCTGCCGAGGCCACATCTTCAACTCCACCCTATGCGTTATTGTCTCATTCTGCTGCCCGGTTTGCTTGCCTGGTTCTCATTTCCAGTCATGGCAACCGAATCCTTGATCTCCCCCGGAGTGGAGGAGAAGGAGGCTGCAGACAGTATCGACTCTACGCTTGAGCGCCGGGATGCTCTTGATTACGATCCAAGCAGACCCAGCCTGATTCCACCCTTTTTCGAAAAATTTCGCGCCAGGCGCGAGGAGATGCAGAAAAAATTCAGGTTGGAGACTGTCTACTCTTATGATGCGCTTGGACAGGGGTATGCCAACAGCAAAGGCACACTCGGCGCTTCATCCGGCGAGGTTTCATTCAGCGCCCGCTGGCTGCTGTTTGGTCAAAAATATAACCGGCCATTCTATCTCTCTTTCCGCTTGCGCGACCGTCACGCATATAGTGATCACGCCCCCTCTGAAATCAGTTCCGCGACCGGCCTGCTGTGGAAAACCGTGGACGGCTTCAGCGATGCGGGGCTCCAGGTGCCAAATTTCTATTTCAGCCAGGAGCTGGCCGATGCAAGACTCACGCTGCGCTACGGACAGTACAGCATCGACTACTTTTTTGATAAACACGATTTACGCAGCGCAAAACGCTACTTTCTCAACTACGCTTTCTCAAACAATCCTGCCGTTGCTTTTCCGGGTTTTGGTGCAGGCATCATTGCGCAGTGGAAAGATGCAGGGAACTGGGATATTACAATCGGTGCTTCCAATATCCAGGGCACTGACCCCACTAAAAAAGTAAATCTCACCCTGGACTCCTCGGCACTTTTTTATTCAGTGCAGGGCGGATATGGCTTCAAAGGCATCGCCAATCAAAATGCGCGGGTACAGCTGATGGGCTGGGAGACGCGGAGCAATGGTGAAGAGAGGCTCTCGGAAGGGAGAGGAGTCAGTCTGGTGTTGGAGCAAAAGGGTATTTCCGAGCGAGATCACTTTGTTGCAAGATATGCCTTTTCCGATGGTGACGCGACCGATGTGGACCAGTTGCTCATGCTCGGCTGGGGACGTGAAATCAAAAAACATGATCACCTCGGAATCGGCCTGGGATTGGGGAGATCCGCACTCGACAGCAGCACTTGGCAAGGCGTCGGTGAGATCTACTACCGCTGGCAGGCGACCAAGGAGTTGATGATTACACCGGACCTGCAGATTATCCTCGGAGAGGGGCTGGGTGACGGCAGCAGCTTTCAGGTCGTGGCGGGAGTAAGGGCTGGTATTACATTTTGAGAGTGGGCATAAAACGGCGCTGTTATTGATAAACTCCCAGCCTCATTTATATTCAGGTAGCTTCTGAACATGTCCAAAGCCTCAACTTGCTGCTCACGCCCCTCACCTACATTCCTGCAGGCGAAGCGACTTGATCAGAGCTTCCCCAGGCTTCTAATACTATGGTGAAATCCGATGGATCAATTTCTTCCCCTTCTGAAAGCTGAAATTCTCGAGGCCTTGCACAACCACTCCGCATTGATGCTGTTTCTGGTAATCGGAACGGGCTACCTGATAGGACGCATACGCATCGGAAACTTCTCCTTCGGCCCGGTTGCCGGTGTGTTGTTTGCGGGTCTGTTTCTCGGCCACTTCGGATTTCGCATCACATCGGGGGCGCAAACTGTCGGTTTTGCCATGTTCATCTTCTCGGTTGGATACCAGGCCGGGCCGCGTTTTTTCAGCGTTCTTAAGGAGGATGGGGTCAGATACGCCATGCTGGCTGTCGTCGTAGCCGTCAGCGGCTTTATCATTGCCGGAACCGGCGCCTGGCTGCTGAAGCTGCAGCCGGGAATGTCTGCAGGGCTGCTTGCAGGCGGCCTCACCAGTTCGCCGACGCTTGCTGCGGCACAGGATGCGGTGAGCCACGGCATGATCAGGCTGCCCGAAGGCTGGACCAGGGATATGGTGATCAATAATATCGCCACCGGCTATGCTATCACCTACATATTCGGACTGGCTGGCCTGATCTCCATGATCAAGCTGCTGCCGCGCTGGCTGGGCATCGATCTTGCCTTGGAGGCGCAGCGCATGGGTAATGAAATGAACGAAACTGATATACAACCTGTCAACGTCACGACGCGCTGCTACCGGGTCACCAATAAAGAGATAACCAACATACCGATCTCCGAACTGCGCGACGCTTTCTGGGACCAGCTCACCGTCGCTAAACTTGTGCGGGGCGAAGAGCGGAGAGAGTTTAAACCCGACGACCGGCTGCAGATCGGCGACCGCCTGGAGTTTATGGGGCCGCGCAGCTTCTTTGTCGATGTCGCTCATCGATTCGGCGAGGAGACGCCGCCGCAGTGGCGTATCAGTGATGTCACCGATACGGCTCAGGTCGTAGTGTTGAACAAGGATGTCATTGGAAAAAAGCTGGTCGATGTCAATATCCCGAGTCGATATGGGCTGATGCTGGTGCGAATCCATCAATTGGGCGTAGAGGTGCCCCACAGCAGTGATGTGGAGTTGGGAAAGGGGGACATTCTTACCGTTGTCGGCAATTCGTCGCAGATCGATGCCCTTGGCGACTACCTGGGATACATCGAACGCGATATCGCGGAAACGGATATGTTGACCTTTGCTTTCGGCATCGTGATCGGTGTGCTTGTGGGTATGCTTTCCATCGAGGTGGGTGGTGTCTCTATCGGCCTAGGCTCGGCAGGTGGACTGCTTGCCTCCGGGCTGGTGATCAGCTATCTGCGCAGTAGACGGCCAACTTTCGGACGGCTTCCTGAAGCCGCGCAGTGGATTCTGATGGAATTCGGCCTGCTGCTGTTCATGACGGGGGTAGGTCTGCGCGCCGGCGGGGAGATAATCGAAACCCTGGCTCATGCGGGGCCGCTGCTGATCCTTGCTGGAATCTTCGTTACTATCCTGCCGATCCTCATTGGCTACTGGTTCGGCAGCAAGATTCTGAAGATAAAACCAGTGCTTCTATTTGGCGCCATCACCGGTGCGATGACAAGCGGCGCTTCGCTTGCCGTGGTTACCGGCGCTGCAAAGAGTTCATTGCCGGCGCTTGGCTATACCGGAACCTACGCATTTGCCAACATTCTGCTAATGGTTGCGGGCAGTCTGATCCTGATGATCTAAGCAGCCTCTGAATAAGCCCACGGGATTGGAGGGTCGGGTGAAAGGGGAAACCGAACGTGCATGTAGGCGAAGCGACTTGACCAGAGCTTGCCTAAGGAGACAAAAAAAGGGCAGTGCTACACACTGCCCCTGGCGGTTGCTGATGCTGGTGTAAACTACTTGCCCAGTAATTTTCTGATAAAACCGATGATGGCCATGAGCACGCCGCCTCCTACTGCGCC
>JBGCEN010000504.1:0-16058 GCA_045106435.1 Rhodothermales bacterium | reverse complement strand
GTATGCCCAGGCAAGAGAACGCGTTGCCCGATTTGAGTTTAATCAGGCCGTGGTAGATGTTTTCCCCGATATGATCAAGCGGTCTGTACCAGGATATTCGACGGTGCTGGCCATGACGGGCATGTTTGCAGCGAGATACATTCAGGCTGGGAGTACCTGTTATGATCTGGGGTGTTCACTGGGGGCAGCTACTTTGTCAATAGGACGTGCTGTTGAAGGTATAGATTGTCAGGTGATTGGTGTAGACAATGCGCCGGCGATGATCACTGCGTGTCAATCTCGGATTGATGAAGCCGGGCTTGCCACGCCCGTTACGTTGCGCTGCAAAGATATAAGTGATGTGCCTCTGGAAAATGCTTCGCTTGTTGTGCTAAACTATACGCTTCAATTTATACATACTGATGAGCGGCAAGCCTTACTTGCGTCAATTTATGAGGGCCTCTTGCCTGGCGGTGCACTTGTATTATCTGAGAAGATTGTTTTCGGAGATGCCGAAAAGCAAGCACTGATGACGGCATTACATCTTGATTTCAAACGCGCCAATGGATACAGTGAACTTGAGATAAGCCAGAAGCGTACTGCCCTCGAAGATGTCTTGGTTCCAGATACAGAGGAGGTTCATCTGGAGCGTTTAAAGCAAGCTGGTTTTCCATCACCCGCCATGTGGTTTCAAAGCTTGAACTTTGTATCGATACTTGCCGTCAAACCAACAGAGCAAGCAAAATAGACCGGCATTTTAAGTATCGTGACAAAAGTTGATCTCCGCTTTCTTATTTTGTTGCCGGCAGCACCCACTAAAACTGATCGGAGTCATAGACAAGCTGCCGAATTATCCGTGACTCGTTTCGGGTTTAACGTTCAGCGTTCATGGTTTTTTCAGGCAATTAAGATGTCGAAGAAAATCATCTTGAATGAACGTGAAGCGTCTGTTTCCCCGCTGTAAAATAACATCCCCACTTTAGACTTGATAGATTACACTTCTCTTTACGAGCAATTGGCCATTTCCCCTTTGGAATCGTGGCTAGATGTATTGCCCTCTCAGTTGCAAAATGCGTTTGACTCAAAGCGCAATGGCGATCTGGATTTGTGGCTACTTACGCTTAAGGAGCTGCCTCAGGTACAGGCTTCTTCCTATGATTTAAATGCAAATGTAGTCCGTGTTGGGACTTCGGATGATATATCCAAGAACCACAAAGATCAGTTGACAGAATCGCTTCAGGTGCTGCATCCGTGGCGCAAGGGGCCATTTGATCTGTTTGGTATTCATGTGGATACTGAGTGGCGATCAGATATGAAATGGGAGCGTCTTGCTGACGCCATAGAACCGCTAGCCGGCCGGCGCGTGCTGGACATAGGCTGTGGGAGTGGCTACCATTGCTGGCGTATGCTTGGTGCAGATGCACGGCTCGTGGTTGGTATTGATCCGTATTTGCTCTTTGTGATGCAATACCAGGCTGTGCGTAGTTTTATTGGAGACGTGCCGGCTTATGTGCTCCCGATTGGTGTGGAGGCGCTGCCTGAAAATCTGGTCGGATTTGATACTGTGTTTTCGATGGGCGTGTTGTACCATCGACGCTCTCCATTTGATCACTTACTGAAGCTGAAGGAATTACTGCGGGTAGGCGGCGAGTTGGTACTGGAGACGCTGGTCATTGAGGGAAATGAAGACGCTATACTGGTACCTGAAGATAGATACGCCAAGATGAGAAATGTTTGGTTTCTGCCTTCGCCGGCAGGACTGGCAAGATGGCTTAAAAGATGTGGCTTTAAAGATGTGCAACTGGTAGATGTGAGCCCTACCACGAATGAAGAACAGCGGGCCACACCCTGGATGCGTTTTGAATCATTACAAGATTATCTGAATCCGGAAGACCCCACATTAACGATGGAAGGTTATCCCGCCCCTAGGCGCGCCATTCTTACAGCGAAGCGCTAGTGCTCTGTCGGTAAAGATAATGGCGTTTGCTTCTTTTGATTTCAGAATATCGATCAAGGATTTTTGATTTGTGATCTTCATCAGAGCTAATAAAACCAGCGAAAATACTTCTAAAATCACAACTCCTTGATCGATATTCTGAAATCAATTACAAGAAATGCTGAAATTATTTCGCTGACTAAGTACTTGTACATTGTTGACTCAATATATATTGAGCGTCAGAAATATATTGTCTATTAGTAAGAGGAGTACGAAAAGTACGAATGTCAGGGAAGCAAGTCTTATTTTCGTACTCCTCGTACTTTAAGAAATACACTGTCTCCATTTTCCTTCGCGGAATTCGCCCATTACACGGCCAAGCAAACTTCCTTCTTTTTGCATTTCTGGTACGGCAAAGCCGGTCTTGAAGAAATCTGCAAATCCTTCAATCTGCTTAAATAGCTTCTGGTCTGGATTTACAAAACCCATGCTCCAGTTTTCAAAGCTACGCTGTTCTACAACTGATTTGAGTAGAAGTCGTACTTCATCATGACGAGGATCATCGGCTATCATATCGTAGATGCGGTAAACCTCTTCTTCTGGTCCTTCAAGGACCTGGAAAAAGGAGCCTTCATGATAGATGAGCATTCCTGAAACATCAACTTGCGAATTTTTGCTTCTCGCTTTTTCTAGTAAAGTAGTAAGGTCCTCAGTGCTAAACGAAACGGTAGAAGCGCTGATGTAAATAAGTTGTAGGAATTCAACTTTTTCTTCTTCTACGACTGCGTCGCTGGTTGTTTGCGTATCCATGAAATTACCGATCTATGCGTTTGGAATTGGTATAAACGTTTTCTCAAGGATCCGGTAGGCCCTCAAGTTAGATTTCGTATTTAATGTTTATTTCGGCGCTGTTTCTGCAAAGAAAAGTCTGAAGCCCATATTTTGAATCAGGAATTTGCAGAGTTTGTGCAGGCTATGCAGTTAATATTCTCGATGAGTTTTTTTACTGCACCATGGGCTTGGAATACACCTACATACCTATAAGATCGGCTGAATAGAGAAATTCTTTAATCGCTGTAATTCATTGGATTACCAGCGTTGAAATTTCTAGGTTACTTTCGTTAAATGATTACATTATCCCCCCATCTCTGATATGAAAATGAATCGTTTTTTTTCCTTAATGCTAACCTTGGGCCTGCTCTTTTTACCCATTTCGGCGATTGCACAGGGATTGCCAGAGGCCTCTCCTGAATCTGTTGGTATTTCCAGTGAGCGGTTGGAAAGGGTCAATCAACTGATGGCTAAATATGTGGATGCAGAAAAGATCGCCGGCGCAATTTCCATGGTCGCACGGAATGGCAAGGTGGTTCATTTTGAGTCGTATGGGAAAAGTAATATGGCAACCGGTGACCCCATGACGCTGGATACGATTGTGCGGATTTATTCGATGTCCAAGCCCATCACGAGCGTTGCTATGATGATGCTGTATGAAGAGGGGACGTTTCAGTTAGATGATCCTGTAGACAAGTACATTCCGGCCTTTAGCAATCAAAGCGTATATGTGGAAGGCACTGCTGCAAATCCAGTGCTGGCCCCGGTCAAGAATAAAATGACCATTCGCCATTTACTGACACACACATCTGGCTTGTCCTATGGTATTTTCAGCAATACACCTGTTGATAGCCTTTACCGTAAGTCTACAGGAGGCACCTGGTGGAAGAACCAGCAAGTCATGTCAGAAACACTTGGTGAAATGCCGCTGTTGTTTGAGCCGGGTGAGCGTTGGCATTATAGTCTGGCAACGGATGTGCTAGGGTATCTTGTAGAGGTTTTGTCTGGACAGTCGTTTGACAGCTTTTTGCAAGAGAGGATATTTGATCCGTTGAAAATGGTTGACACAGGCTTTTACGTGCCGGCTGAAAAGATAGCAAGATTCTCAGCCAACCATGGTATTAATGCAGATGGCAGTCTGTTGGTTGTTGATGCGCCGGCAACAGGACAGTTTAGCAAGAAGGGTGAGTTTCTGTCTGGCGGCGGCGGTTTGGTTTCTACGGCTTCAGATTATATCCGATTTGCCCAAATGCTTCTGAATAAAGGCGAACTGGATGGTGTACGATTACTTGGCCGTAAAACCGTCGAGTACATGACGATCGATCACATTAGCGGCGTACATGCGCCGGGATATGGTTTTGGACTCGGTTTTAGTGTGCGTCTGGATGACATGGCCCCGGGCGTTATTGGTACACCGGGGACTTATGGATGGAATGGCGCAGCAAATACACACTATTTTGCAGATCCGGAGGAAAACTTGATCGGCATCTTTCTTACACAGCTCATGCCCTACGGTCGCTATCCCATTTTACCTGATTTCCGGGTTGCGCTGTATCAGTCATTGGTCGAATAGGTTATATAGATACGAGAAGTGTGATGGGTACGAGAGGTACGATGAGTACGTACTTCTCGTACCCATCGTACCTTCCCGCCCCATCGTCCTTCTTGTTTTACCGGAGTATCGTCATGCTACCGGACAGGCTCTCATTACCGGTTGTGACACGGTAGAAGTAAAGCCCACTTGGCAGGTCGTTACTGCTTGAGGCAGCGTTCCATCTGATGTTGTGCGCGCCGGCGTTTAAGACGCTGTTGTGCACACGCTCGATTCTTCTGCCCAGTGCATCGTACACTTCTATAGAAACGTGCGTTGCCTGGGGGAGAGAAAAGCTGATGTTTGTGGTGCCTGCAAAAGGATTGGGATAATTACCCAGCAACTTAAGGCTGTTTGGCAGGGTCGGGGTGTCTTCATTTGCGACGGACGTAGAAGCTTTTTCCAATTCAAAATTGAATTCATAACTTCCGCTGTTCATTGCGACGGCCGGCGCAGATTCAACATCCGATTTGGCATCGTTGAACTGACTTTCATAGCCTGCATGCGTTGCTTTTACCCGGTAAGAAAGCCCTGGCTGAATCCCGATCAGTTCGTACATACCATCTTCAAACGTTTCCGTAGAAAGTAGCGGTTCTCCAGATTCGTCTACAACGAAAACTGTCGCGCCGGCAAGTGTTTCTCCATTTTCATCATGGACAGTGCCGTAAATAATGCTTGCCTGTTCAGATCCCTGTCTGCCATCTGCATCACCTTCTGCAAAGTCATAGAAGTAGTAGAAAGGCTCCAGAGAGAAATCGATGCCTTCAGCCGGCGCATTCTCCTGTGTATTTACAAGCTCAGCTGCGGCTGGGTCTGAAGTATTGTTGTAGTACTCAGCGATGTGCATCGTACCCCGGGCCTGGACATAGTATTCGCCTTCAGGCATGCCGGTTAATCGATAGATACCATTCTCATCTGTAATGGCTGTATAGAAAGGGGCACCCTCGTCCGTAACCGGGATGGCCTTTACAATGCCGATTTCAAGTGCGTCACCCTGCTCTGCTGTAACCATGCCGCCGATTTCAGCCGGCCCATCATTCTGAGCGATCATGCTCACTTCAATACGTGTGATTTCTCCGCCCTGGATTTTGATGTAAGTAACATCTACGCCACTTGAATCTATGCCGCCGGGATCATCTGAATTCACAGATTCGTGAATGGCACCCTGGGCGTAGACCGAGACCATGTATTCGCCTTCAAATAGTCGATCTATTTGAAAGTCACCGTTCGCATCCGTAATCCCGTACCACTCAGAGGGATAGATTGCCCGGTCATCGTAATTCCGGTAGTAGGAGCTGATTTCTACATAGGCACGGTTGATCGGGCTGCCGTCTTCCAGGGTAACAGAGCCGGCCAATGAACCATAATAGGAGCGTACATCTAGTGCAAAGTTAAGGTCGACGCGCTCATCATTTTCTGAAAGTACAATCGGCGTTGCGTCAAACAAATCAGCAGCGTCTTCATACCATTCGAAGCCGGAGGCACCGTCTTCCCAATAAGATGCATAGAGGATAAATTCTCCGCCCGGGAGGTAGTTAAATGCATAGTTACCCTGTTCATCTGCGTAGGTATGCATTTCAGTTATCCAGGGATAATCAGGGTCGTTGCCCGTTGAGTCTCTGTTGATATAGTTGGGGGCAATGGAGATGAGTGCGCCGGCTAGTGGTTCGCCATCTTCATTTGTAACTGCACCGGCAATAGAGGCGTTGCCCAATTCAAGTGGTAGTTCAAAGTCAGCCGTAACAGGATTGCTCACGCCATCCTTGATGACCACGGGTACTGCACGTTCTTCAAAGTCAACGCCTGGCCACCATTGTTGAGCACATTCCCAGAAGTAGCAGGAGAAGGCAGACAAAATATACTCGCCATCTGGCAGGCCTTCAATCTCATATTTCCCTTCCGCATCCGTATTTGCATAGGCCCAAACGTAACGCGAGTCTCCGTCGAAGTTTTCCCGATACGCATTGTTCAACTGGATGTAGGCATTCGCAATGGGTTTGCCTTCGGTGTTGGTAACGATACCTGAAAGCACGCCGGTTGAAATGGGGATCACGAAATTGATGTCCTGACGTTGCTCGTTGACAGCAATATCTACTGGCGTTGCATCAGCCTGAGATGTAGCCTGATCATACCACAGGATATCATAAAACCAATTTGTCCAGTATTCAAGCACTACACGATACGTGCCCACAGGGACTTCATTGATGCTGTATTTACCGTTTTCATCTGGATACGCGTATGTGAAGAAGTAGAAGTTGGGCGAGTCAATAGATTCTAGTCTGACGAGCGCCGACTGAACTGCCGAGCCGTCTTCTCCTGTCAGCGTACCTGAAATGCTACCAAATTCTGTGGGCGTGTCCATGGTGAAATCAACGTTGGGGGTATCACTGCCAAAAGAGACGGGGACAGGTGTCGCATCTTCTGCAGATTTTGCATTGTCGTACCACTCGGTCACTGAATAATTGGAGCGGTAGTAATGCGCGCTTATGATATAATCCCCGTCGTTGAGTCCGGAAATCGTATATTCGCCGGCAGCATCCGTAGAAGCCCATCCATACCAGTACCCGGAGTCGTCGCCTCGTCCTTCTTCTGTATAGGCCTGAATATTCACGCCGGCTACAGGATCGCCGGCAGCATCTACGACCGTACCTGAAATGGTACCGCCGCGGTTGAGCGCGAAGTTGATATCTGATGTGACTTCGCCGTCTGTAATACCAACGGTTCTGGCATCTTCAAGATTGGAAACGCTATCAAAGTATTGGCTAAAAAAACCAGTGGCAGAGGCTTGTACATAGTACTCGCCTGTTCGGAGATTGGGCAACTCATACGTGCCGTCGTCATTTGTAGAGGCCCAAATAGAAACGAATGGATTGTTGGCATTGTACGCGTAAATTTGCGCGTTGGCTATGGGTTCTCCAGTTTCTTCTGCTATAATCTGACCAGCTATGCTTCCTTCCCCTGTTTCATTGGGTTCAAGGAAGAAGTCGATGCCGCCGGTGATTTCATTTGGGGCAACCTCAACGATAATGGCTTCCCATATGTTATAAGCATGGCTGAAGAATTGAGGGAAAAACCCGTCAGCGCCGGCCATTACGAGATAAGAGCCGGTTTTTAGTCCGTTAATAATGTATTCGCCATCCTCTTTTACATCGCCAATGGCCCATGCTGTTGGATCTTCATGGAGATGAGCCGCTACTGCAATCACCCAGCCGGATACACCCGAAGAATCTGCGAAAGAGAAGCCTTCAATGCGACCAATGATGGCACCTGTGTCCAGAGAGTCTGTGCCATTGAACTTTGATGCAGCTGCAGATTCCTGCAAGGCTTTCTGGGCAGCCGGCAACTGCGGCATTTGATTCCTGAGCGTGCGCAGTGCGTGCATGATTTGCTGACGCGCGGCAGGATCTTGTGGTAGTTTTTCTTGCTGCGCCACTGCTGAAGGCACCAGCCAGGCGGTAAAAAGGAAGAGCAAAAAGCTAATGCGTAGCATATTGTGTTTCATGATCCCAATGGATGATTCGTCAGTAAAAAAGACAGTTTCGCTAGAGATATTGCACCCTTCGCTGCAAATTTTTCTGAATTGCGCTTCCTAGACAACCCAAAGTCCTATATTATTCCTGCTTCACTTTAACTTCATGTAAAATATATATGTCTGCCAGATCTATCACCGTCAAATTTCTCGCCACTCTGTCTGCCCTTCTTTTCTATACGAACCTCTCGGTTGCACAGGTGGCTGAAGTACCGGTTGTGTCTACCATCGAACGAGCTACTGTTTTTCTTCAAGGCGCACAGCTTTTTCGTACAGCTTCTGCGCAGGTACCCGCCGGCAGATCTAACATTGTTTTTTCACAGCTGGATATAGATTTAAACCCAGAGAGTATTCAATTGTCCACGGATTCCGGTGTGACTGTCCTTTCTGTTTCTGCCAGAAATAACTTCCTTGCTGAAGCCACATCTACCGAAGAAGTACAGCGATTAAATCAGCTCAAAAAGCTTAAAACTGATTCTCTGCAGCAAGAAGAGCTTGCTTTAAAAGTCTTCCTTTTGGAAGAAAACATGTTGATGCAAAACCAGTCGGTCGGGTCTCCGGAAGCAGGCGTTGATCTTGCGAAGCTTAAAGCAATGGCTGACTTTTTTAGAACACGTTTATCAGACATCAAACAAAACCAGCTAATACATAAAAATATGGCCAGCCGGCTTCAGAATGATGTTAGGGATATTGATAACCAGTTAAGCAACCTTGCAGCAAAGAACCGCAGAAATGGTTCGTCTGAAGTGGTGGCACTGGTAGAAGCTGCGTCTGCTGGTCAGTATGACTTTTCTTTCAACTATGTAACGCCAAACGCTTCATGGTCGCCGCTTTATGATCTAAGGGTTGAGGACGTAGATTCGCCCATGATGCTCCATTACAAAGCCAATATAGAGCAGTACACGCGCGAGGATTGGGAAGACATCATGCTTACGCTTTCAACGGCCAATCCTTCTGTGAATACCAATAAACCTGAGTTGGGTGTTTGGCGGATCGGCTACGCAGGTGAAAGGCGAATGGTATCATCTGTGTTGCCACCCATGGCTGCCAGAAAGAAAGCTTCCAGCAGGGTGATTTATGGCTCAAATATGGAAACCCCCGCCATGATTGCCGGGCGCGTGGTTGCAGATACAGGTGAACCGTTGGCCGGCGCGAGTGTCATGTGTGCAAATACACTCTATGGTGTGCAGGCTGATCTTGAAGGATTTTTTGAGATTCAGAATACAGCAAATTGTTCGGAATTGGTTGTTAACTATATCGGGTTTGGGTCATTCTCTGGCGAGATACGATCAGATCGGATGGATTTTGTTTTGAGCAGCAGTGGCATGGAATTGGACGAAGTAACTGTTGATTACTTTAGCCCGCCAGAGGAGGGTGGTGCACTGGAAACCACACTTGTTTCAAATACTACATCCGCCGAGTTTCATATCCCTGTACCCTATTCTGTTGCTTCGTATGAAGACCCTACGCTTGTCGAAGTTGCCGTACACCCCATTGATGCACACTATGAATATTTCATCGCCCCTGCGGTAAAACAGGAGGCTTTTTTGACCGCAGCATTTTCTGATTGGGAGGCGTATGGCTTGTTGAATGGCGATGCAAATCTAATTTTTAACAAGGTATATGTTGGCCAGGCCTATATAAATACAGGAAATGTAAATGATAGCCTTAAAGTGTCTTTAGGAATAGATAAAGGGATTTCTGTAGAGAGAAAGCAATCCAAAGCCTTTACAAGCAAGCGTCAGTTAGGGAGTAAAAAGACAGACAGTTTCGGGTTTGATATTCAGGTGCGCAATAATAAAACAGTCCCGGTAACTGTAATCATCGAAGAGCGAATACCTGTTTCGAGCGACAATAGCATCGAGGTTGACCTGAGAGAATCAAACAAAGCAGATTACAATGAAGAAACGGGCCGGCTTGTGTGGAAAATAACGATGGAGCCATTGGCCAGTGAAACGATTGCTTTTAGTTATGATGTGAAGTACCCCAAAGGCCGGCGTGTTTCTTATTGAAGGGTGCTGCTTGCTATTTAAAGTACAGAACTCGAATTTGCTTAACGTCGATGGTCAAAGTTCAAAGCAAACCCCACGTAATTGGAAATTTCAACTGTATAATTTGGAAATTTCCAATTCGAGAGTATATCCCTGGATAAACTTGAGGTTGGGCCTAATCCCACATCACAGATTATGAGTGACGGTTCAATAAAAACGAAACTGCCTCTGGTAGCACTATTGCTCTTTGCTTTGATAGCAAGCGGTGCCTATCTCGTGAACAGATCTTCAGATGATGCTTTACCTGACGTCGTAGCGTACAACGAGCATATCCGGCCTATATTATCTACCAATTGTTATGTATGCCATGGACCTGATATAAGTACACGGGAAGCCGGCCTCCGACTCGATCTTCGCGATAGCGCCATTGTCGCACTGGAAAGCGGAAATTTTGCTATTGTGCCGGGTAAGGGGAGCGAAAGCGAAATGATCAGCCGGGTGACCTCTTTAGATCCGGAAGAACGGATGCCCCCGCCCGAGCTCAAAAAGATATTATCCGATCACGAGGTTGCTTTACTCAAGAAGTGGATTGACCAAGGTGCCGAGTGGCAGGAGCATTGGTCGCTAGTACCTCCAGAAAAACCGGCTGTCCCGAGGGTAAGAAGAACGTGGCAGGCAGAGAATGACATCGACCGGTTTATCGTTGCGGCGATGGAGCAGCAAAAGCTTTCGCCGGCGAATGAAGCGAATAAAGAAGCTTTAATCAGAAGACTCTCCTTTGTGCTGACTGGTCTGCCGCCAACCCCTGAAGGTGTTCGCGCATTTCTGGAAGATGATGCGCCGGACGCGTATGAGAAATTGGTTGATCGCCTGCTCGACTCTCCCCATTATGGCGAACGATGGGCGCGTCACTGGATGGATATGGTCCGTTTTGCAAACACCAGGGGCCATGAATTTGATTTTCCAGTCATTGGAGCCAACCACTATAGAGATTACCTGATCCGGGCGTTTAATGCTGATCTTCCCTACGATCAACTCATCACTGAGCATCTGGCCGGCGATTTAATGGAGACTCCTAGGCTGCATCCTGGCGAAGGGTTCAATGAATCTGCTTTGGGTACTGTATTCTTTGGTTTGGGAGAAGGGAAACATAGCCCTGTGGACACGCAACTCGAGGAGTATGATCGAACCGACAATATTATCGATGTAACATCAAAGACTTTTCAAGGGCTGACGGTTGCGTGCGCAAAGTGCCACGATCACAAGTTTGATCCGATTCCAACCACGGATTACTATGCGTTGTACGGGATCATTAAAAGCTCTCGCTACGCCATGCGTGTAGCAAATCAGACGAGCGAGATTGAGGAACAGGTGGTTGAGTTAAAAGACATGCAAACCCGGTTCCGAGATACACTGGCTGATACTTGGCTAGAGCAAATCAGTGAAGCAGCTACGTACGCTGTTGAACTTAAACAATCAGAAATATCCCTCCCTGAGAACATTGATAGTGTTCAGGTGAATAGTGTTCAGGTGAACAGTACTCAGGTGATCGGCGATTTTACGTCGGGTGATTTTACTGGTTGGATCCCTGATGGGCTCGCTTTTGATCAGATGGTGGCACCGGGGATACCACGATTTGAAGGAAAGGAATCAGGTGAACTGACTGCTTTGACACCTCCACGTGTTTCCAGTGCTGCAGTGTCTTCCAGATTGTTCGGCGTTTTACGGTCGCCAGATTTTGAGTTAAAGCATAATTTCCTCACTGTACGCGCTGTAGGGAAAGAAGCCCGAATAAGGGTAATCATGGATAACTTTCAGTTAATCCAGAATCCTATTTACGGAGAGTTGGAAGCGGAAGTAGATACCAGTGCCTTGCTGGATTATACGTTGGATCTTCGGATGTGGAAAGGAAAGAAAATGTATCTGGAGTTTCTGCCGGCAAAATTCCACAGGCATGAATTTGTCCGTGAAGACAATGCCTATATCGAGGCGGTCTACGCAGTAACTCATGACGAAGAGAAGCCCGTTTTCTTCAAGGAAACCGTAGATAACGGGGACATATCAGGCGTTGCCGCGCGTGATGCCATTGTAGCGTGGCGAGAGGGAAAAGGTACAGCAGGAGACATTGCGTTGATTAATGGCTTGTTGGAAGCGGGTGTCTTAACGAAAGCCCATCCATCTATGGCTGATACACGCGAGAACTGGGTTCAGGCGGAGCAGAAGCTGCCGGCGCAGGAATATTATATGGGTATAATCGATGGAATAGGCGCTGATCATCCGGTCTTCATTCGGGGGGCTATGACCACGCCGAGTGATTCCCTGGTGCCCCGGCGCGGATTTACTGTACACGATAAAACGCAGGCAGCGTTCGAGACCGACGGGAGTGGTCGCATGCATTTTGTTCAGTCACTACTGGACCCTGATAATCCCCTTACATCCCGTGTCATGGTCAATCGCTTGTGGCATTATGTGTTTGGCAAAGGACTGGTGGAGACGGTTGATAACTTTGGGGTGCAAGGTAAATACCCTTCCCACCCTGAGTTGCTGGATTATTTGGCTATCCAATTTGTTGAAGACGGGTGGTCGATTAAAAATATGCTTCGCCAGATGGTCCTGACCAAAACATTTAGAAGGGCTACAGTGGCTTCTTCCGAGGCCGGCGAGCGAGATCCTGAAAATATCTACCTGCAGCATTACCCCATTCGCCGGCTCGAAGCCGAAGCCATTCGAGATGCGATGCTGGTGACATCAGGCCGGTTTAATCCGACGATGTATGGTGAAGATGTCCCAATCCACCTGACCAAATTTATGGAAGGCCGTGGCAGGCCGGCTGAAGTGGGACCACTGGACGGCGATGGGCGAAGAAGTATCTACGTCTCCGTGCGTCGCAATTTCTTGCAGCCATTTATGCTGGTGTTCGACATGCCTATACCGTTCACTACGTTTGGCAAACGCAATACGAGTAATGTGCCGGCGCAATCGTTGACCCTGCTCAACGACCCGTTTGTATTGGATCAGGCTGAGCACTGGGCGCAGGAGTTGATATCGTTAAAAGAACTTGGCATGGAGCAGAAAATAGCGCATATATATTTGAAGGCATTTGCGCGGGCACCAAAGCCAGAAGAGGTTGAGCAAGCGCTTGCCTTTTTGGAGCAACAGGCGGCAACCTATGCGTTAGAAGCCGGCGAATTCTTAAATGATAAACGCCCCTGGCGAGACTTCTGCCATACGATCTTCAACATGAAAGAATTCATCCATCTGGTTTGATATAGCAATCCAATGAGTAAAAATCATCAGTTGAATTGTGGCATGACCCGACGTGAAATGTTGAGTTTATGCCGGAATGGCTTCGGCTCCCTGGCTGCGATGAGCTTGATGGGTGCCGGGGCGATGGGGTGTAAGCCTCAGACCATGGCCGAAGCTGCTGCAAGCATGCCGATGTCTCCCAAAATTGCCAATTTTGCACCGAAAGCACGGAGTGTGATTTTCCTGTACATGGATGGGGGTGTTTCTCAAGTAGACTCTTTCGATCCCAAGCCGCGCCTCGATCGTGAGCACGGCGAAAATCCGTACGATAAATTTAAGGTTGACAATACCCAGTTCAATAACATAGGTAAACTGTTAAAAAGCCCCTGGTCTTTTAAAAGATATGGGGAGAGTGGTATGCCGGTGAGTGAGCTATTTCCTCACATTGCCACATGCGTGGACGACTTGGCGCTGGTTAGATCGATGGTGTCCAGTTTCCCAGAGCACACCAATGCGAACTACTTCTTGCATACAGGCATCGGCATTCAGGGCCGGCCCAGTATGGGGGCATGGCTTACCTACGGGCTTGGTACGGAAAATCAGGACTTGCCCGGATATGTTGTATTGGATGGAGGACTGATCCCGCCGGGCGGCCTCGATAACTTCAACAGCGGGTTTCTGCCTGCATCATTTCAAGGCTCGATTCTGCGCGCCAAAGATCAACCGTTATCGAATATTTTGCCCCTGGAGTCTGATCCGGTTCAGCAGTCTAATAAATTGGCGCTGATGAATAGAATGGATAAAACACTGATGGGTAAGCTGGGTAGCGCTGATCAGATTGAGGCGTCTATTGCGAACTATGAACTGGCTTTTAGAATGCAGGCTTCGGTCCCTGAATTAGCAGATGTATCTCGTGAAACGGAGGCGACCAAGGATTTATACGGATTTAACTCCACCTATGAGCACACCCGTGGCTACGCAGCGCAATGTTTGCTGGCACGCCGGCTCGTTGAGCGAGGCGTCCGGTTTATTGAGCTCACATGCCCGAATGTCGGCTATGACCGATGGGATCAACATAGCCGACTGAAAAAAGGACACGAGCTCAACGCGTTATCTGTCGATCAACCCATCGCGGGATTAATCAAGGACCTCAAGTCGAGGGGGCTTTTTGATCAGACGCTGATCGTTTGGGCCGGCGAATTTGGCCGCACACCTTTTGCCCAAGGCTCAGACGGTCGCGATCATAACCCGTCTGCTTTCAGTATCTGGATGGCCGGTGCCGGCATCAAAGGAGGGACCATTTACGGGGCTACCGATGAGTATGGATACCGCGTTGTTGAGCACCCAACGACAATCCATGATTTACATGCCACCATGCTACATTTGTTAGGAATGGACCACCAAAACCTGACCTATCATTTCAGCGGCAGAGACATCCGATTAACCGACGTTCACGGCCACGTAATCACCCCCATCCTAGCTTAATCCCATCCCCAGGCAGCCTGTTAAACAAACTTTTAACTTTAAAATTTCCCTACTGTCCAGCAGGAGGTCCTGGTGCTGGTGGGAATGCATTTGCTGTGCTGGATCGGCCGCTGCTCATAATTGCAACGGCAGTTACTGCAAACAGTCCGCTCCCTCCAATAAGTAGCCAGCGCTTGCCGTTCGTTTGCTTCTCTTCTGAAATGGTTGGGGGAGGCACCAGGTGTTTATCCAGTACTTCCTCATCCGTTTGAATTTCGCGGATTTGCGCTGCATATTCGATGAACGGCGGCGGTAAAAACGACTGCGGTTCAAAATCTGGTTTTAGCGAGAAGAGGTGTCCCAAAGCTTCGGCAGCCGGCGCTTTTTGTTGGTCCGCAAAATATACCCGTGCAAGCAGTAAATAGATTTCGGCTTTTTCAGCATCAAGCAGTGCCGGCGCCGCCGTACATGATTTCAACGCGTCAATGGCCTGTTTGAATTCAGCGTTGAAGAACTGATCCTCGGCATTTGATACAATCTCATTACAGTGGTCAAAATCCTCCGTTTCATTTACCTGGGCAAAGCTGCTCTGGTAAGGCAAGAAAAGTAAGAGGAATGACAGGTAAGCAAGAAATTTAAGATCAGGCCGGCCAAAAGACAGTATGCTGGACATGTTTTGGGGTAGTGTTAACATCTCATTTCCTCTTCAACTGAACTTTAAGGGGTTGGGGTTGGCCGCTTTCTGCATCGATTGTTGTGTTGAATTTGAACGTCTCAAATCCACTTGATCTAATTTCGATGTTATGGGTGCCAAAGGAGAGCTCCATGGCAATGGGCGTGACTTGATTGGTGTTATGCCCATCGATAATCACTTCGCCGGCTATCGGTTGATTTTCCTCATCAAATGCAGAAATACGCAGTGTAGCCCGTTCTCTGAAGTCTATAGTGAATGCAAGGGGGCCCACTCCCTGTTGATTAAGTTGCTTTTCCCAATTTCCAAAAGAAGGGTGTTTAACAGAAATAGATGCG
Source organism: Rhodothermales bacterium (assembly GCA_045106435.1). Lineage (GTDB taxonomy): Bacteria > Bacteroidota > Rhodothermia > Rhodothermales > JAHQVL01 > JBCCIM01. Next base: position 462 of record JBGCEN010000504.1, on the reverse strand, counting down.
TTCTCTCGCGTGATCATCAGGGTATCTGTACCTGAAACACGTTCGGCCATTAGCTGGTCATCAACGTATACATTGCCCCATGGAAATACAGAAATGATCAAAGGTCTGTTGTTGGGCGTCAACCGGAAAAATACTTCGGTAGACTTATCGTCATCCAACTGGATATCCTCGCTCAATGTACTGTAGCCGGCCAGTGCAAGCTCAATGCGCATGCTGTTGTGGCTTACTCTTGATAGCTGAAAAGGCGTTACACCCATTTCCTTGCCGTCGATGGAAACAGTGGCACCGGTTGGGATGCTCCGTACCATAAAGGCGTGTTTTGTGGGCTGTTCGTAGACGTTGTCTTGTTGTGACGCTAGTTCTTGAGAGGCTAGTTCTGGAAGCAATATATTTGCCGACTCAATTATGGCTTCCTCTACCCTGTCTGTTGGGCCGGTACTGATAGGTTCGTCAGCAATTGAC
>JBGCEN010000503.1:0-30455 GCA_045106435.1 Rhodothermales bacterium | reverse complement strand
AGCAGGGAAAAGAGCATTCAATGGCATTTTTGTTCAGATCAAGGCGCTTTTTGAGTTCGATGCAGCGCATCGGGCGCAAAAAGGAACGCAGATATGGGCAAAAAGGACGCGAAATGCATTTTGCAAGTTAATTGTCCACACGCCCTAGAATAGACATCTCGAAATGGTGCACACGGCCGGTATAAAAAACAACTCAGTTGCGGCGGTCGTGCAAATCTTCAAACCAGGATAAAGGCAGTCCCTCAGAATCACCGTGGGCATATGAATAGAATGCGTCGCTGCTCTGTACAAACTGGTGGCGTTGATCTTCTCTTATTTCTCTGACGCCAACGGGAATACTTACACCTTCTTCTGAAGCCTTTCTCCGTAAAACGGACGCACTTCGCTCGATAACCTGCGGTTTTTCAGGAAAGAAAATTCTGCATGCGGTTACAACAACCCATGTCAGCATGAAGAACAGGATTGGTACAGCTATAATCGCGAAAAGGGCAAACAAAGTTGACATGTTCGTACGATGGCCCTGAAAAATGACCTGAAGAGTTAAAGCTTAATAGATGTTAACAGGTAGAACATTTTGATGCAAGTTCTTAGAAGAAAAAGTAGGTGCTTCGTTACATCAACATCTACTTTTTTTACTGATGTACCATTTCCGATGGGGTCGGGAAACGTAAAATGATGAGCCTGATTGTTATGACAAATCTGAGTAACGTTGGTTCCAACGCAAAAAAGCGGTTTGGGACAACATCCCAAACCGCTTTTAAAAAATTTTACCGACAGATTTTGTCTCTAGTGATCAGCTTCTTCGCCTTCGGCGCCATGGTCATCACCGCCATCAGCAGCCTCAGCCGGCGCTTCTATCACTTCACCGTTCAACACGCGCTCGCGCATCATTAACTCCTCGGTCCTCCGCTCTTCATCCATGATTGTCTCAGTACCTACGTTACCGATATCGCCTCTAAATGCTGTATCAAACAAGGTAAAGGAGAGAAAAACAACCACAAAAACACAGCCAAGGACGAGTATTAATGCGTTAACCTTGTTATCCCATTTCAAGGCCATAAAAAAGGTAGCCACCAGAATAACCTTCGTTAACGCAATGGCCATGGCAAGCGGAAAGTTGAGCGGACCCAAGTCTACGTATTGAGCAGTCAATACAGTAAGGATAGTAAGTCCAATCAGCGCCGAAAAAACGGTCCAGAGCAATTTAAGCGGGACAATATGATGTTCGTGGTGCTCAGCGTGTGACATAATGGTTTAAAATTCGGTGTTCAATATTCTGGATTCCAGTTTCTCTTCAGGGAAACTCGTACAACAACTAGATGAGATACATCAATGGGAAAAGGAAAATCCAGATGATATCTACAATATGCCAGTAAAGGCCAGTCAATTCCACAGGGGTATACCATTCACTGGAGAAGTGCCCCAGTTTTGTTCGAATGGCGAGCCATGTCATCAGCCCCATCCCCACCAGAACGTGGAATCCGTGAATCCCGGTCATGATAAAGTAGATGCTAAAGAACTGCGGAGCATAAGGAATGTCATAGACTGCGTAAGCGCCATGCGGATCAAAGCCGGCACCCGGGAAAATTCCATGCTCAAATTTTGCTGTATACTCGAAGTACTTCACAACCATAAAGAAGCATGCACAAAACAGCGTAATGATCAGATTCCAGAAGAGTCCTTTCGTATTCCCTTTTTGTATACAATGAATCGAAAGGGCAACGGTGAGTGAAGAAGCCAGCAGCACCAGCGTGTTCAGGCCACCTAATCTCCAATCGAGTAATTCACTCGAGTGAACAAATACTTCCGGATGCCACACACGGTATACCGTGTACGCGACAAACATCCCGCTAAAAAGGAGAATCTCAGTAACCAGGAAAAGCCACATCCCCATTTTTGCAGCATCAAATTGTTGCTCAGACGAGACAAAATAATGCTGTAAATGAGGTGGATGATCGCTATGCCCATTATGATGATCCGTTCCGGCATGGGAGCCGGAAGACGCATCATCTGGATTTGGTGCAACTTTAGTTGAAGCCATTTTTACAAAAAATCTTTTTGAACTGTAAGACACGGGAAACACATTCTTACAGAAAACATCGTTTACGAATTATGCAGTTGCTTGTCCAGAACCAGGGACAGGCACATCGGGCGTAGGTACACGAGCTCCACCATCTCCGCCTGATCCATCGCCTGAGCTACCAGAACGGAAGATGTCATCCACTGCATCAAAATCATATGGACCGTGTGTGACAACAGGAGGGCTCAAGAAGTTATGCGGAGAAGGAGGTGACGTTGCATGTGTCCACTCCAGCGTTGCTGCACCCCATGGATTCGCAGGAGCACGTTTGCCACGCATAAGCGAATGAATGAAGCAACCCAGTACGGTGAATAAGCCAACAGCCAATATCCACGAGCCAACTGTCGAAGCAACATGGAGTCCCTGGAACTCAACCAGATAATCGTGATAACGCCGAGGCATTCCCTGGCTCCCCAGAATAAGCTGTGGAAAAAACGTCAGGTTAAAGCCAACAAAAATCAGGAAGCAAGCAATGCGCCCAACTGTTTCGCTGTACATCTTACCCGTAGCCTTGGGCCACCAGTAATGCAGCCCGCCAAGCGCGGCGATTACTGTCCCCCCCATCATCACATAGTGGAAGTGACTCACGACAAAGTAGGTGTCATGCAAGTGGATATCGATTGCCAATACGCCCAGCATGATGCCTGTTAGGCCGCCAATCGTGAAAAGGAACAGGAAGGACAGCGCATACAAGAACGGTGTTTGCAACCAGATGGACCCTTTATACATGGTCACCACCCAGTTACAGACTTTAACCCCTGTAGGTATCCCAATCAGATAGGTTATCAAAGAGAAAACGATCGAGGAAACTGCTGATTGACCAGAAACAAACATGTGATGCCCCCAGACCAAAAAGCCGAGGAAAGCAATTGCAACTGAAGACAGTGCAACAAACTTGTAGCCGTTGATTGGCTGCCGTACAAAAGGAGCGATAAGTTCTGATACCACACCAAACGCCGGCAGAATCATGATGTACACTGCAGGATGCGAATAGAACCAGAAAAAATGCTGGTACAAAATCGGATCCCCGCCAAGTGCCGGATCGAAGATGCCAATCCCGATTAAACGCTCAAAGAAAAGCAGAACCATCGTAATACCAACAACGGGCGTTGCCAGTACCTGCACAATACTTACAGAGTACATACTCCATGTAAACAGCGACAACCGATTCCAGGTGAGTCCCGGTGCTCGCATTTTATGTACAGTTACAATAAAATTAATTCCGGTAAAAATGGAGGCAAAACCAGCGACGAATACGGCCGAGGTCAGAAAGAGCACTGCACCTCCACTTTGGCTCGAATACGGCGTGTAGAATGTCCACCCTGTATCAACTTGCCCCACAACCAGGCCAGCAAGTACAAGAGCGCCCCCCGTCAGATAGACGTAGTAACTGGCAAGGTTTAATCGAGGGAAAGCAACATCAGCAGCACCCAAATGCATGGGGAGCGCAAAGTTACCCATGATGGCAGGAATAGATGGCACCAGAAACAGGAAAACCATGACGATACCGTGCATGGTAAATACCTGATTGTAAGCATCTTTCCCCATGATGGTGTCGCCCGGCGTAAGCAGTTCGAGACGCACCAACAGGGCCAGGATTCCACCAATGAGAAACATCACAGCGAGCGTGCCGGCGTACATCAAGCCAATACGCTTGTGATCCACAGTGGACAGCCACGACCACAAAGTTTTCTCGTGGTTCAGATAGTTTTTCGGCGCATGCTGTACCGTCTGCTGCCCGGTATCCTCTACCGTTGTGGACTTCTGACTCATTTTTCTTTTATATCTGTATGAAGTATATCTGGATTACTGCTGCTCTCTAATAAATGCAATAAGCGCAGATACTTGTCTTTCCGAAAGGGAACTATAGCTTGCAGGCATCTGATTCTGATAGCCGGCAACAATCCGTGCGCCAGGATTAAGAATCGATTCTCGGAGATAATTATCATCTGCCGCCACAGTCGTCCCGTCATCCATTTGGCGTTGCGCATCATACAAGCCCTGGAAGGATGGTCCTACAATGCGTGATCCATCGAGCGAATGACAGGCGCTACAAACTTGCTGCGTATACAAGAGTTCTCCATATTCTTCCAGCGGCAAATCATCCGTACTGCCTCCCGCAGACTCAAGCCATTCATCAAACTCATCAGGCTCTAACACGAATACCTTTGATAGCATCCCTGAATGCAGCGTACCGCAATATTCCGTACAAAACAAAGGATACTCTCCTGTTTTTGTTGCCTCGAACCACACAGAAGTATAGCGATTGGGAAGCACATCGTGCTTTACTCTGAATGCAGGAATAAACAGACTGTGAATCACGTCTGAACTACTCATTACAAGTCGCACAGGCTTGTCAACCGGCACCCGAAGTTCATTCATTGAAATGGTGCCATTGGGGTATTCATACTCCCAATTCCATTTCATTCCACGCACCGTAATTTCATACGCATCAGGTGGTGCAATACTCATCTTCAGAAACGATTGAAATCCCCAGGTAAATACAACCATACATAAAATGGTTGGGACAACAATCCATGTTAGTTCCAGCAGATGGTTTTCTTCCACTCGCTCCGTACGCTCATTGGCATGGCGCCGGCGATACTTGATCACAAAGTACACCATGGCTAAAACAACAGCCGCAAAGATGACAATACTCACCCAGTAGGTGAAGTAAAAAAGGCTATCAATTTCGCCAGCCATCGTAGACGCATCTACAGGAAGCCAGAGGGTTCCTTTATCTTCCATAGGATTATTTTATATCGATAACATTATGAGATAGCAGGTGGACTACTCGTTTCTTTTCGCCAAAGCGTATATAAGGCAGCGCCAAGAATAATAATAGTTAAAAATCCACCTAGTCTCATTAAATTTGCAGCATGCGCGACATACTCATTTGTCTCAGGGTCATACTGCAAGCAAAACAAGGTAATTAAATCAATGGGCGACCCTACTTTACCATTAGAGGCTTCTACCAGGGCCAACCTGATATCTCTCGCCTTATACTCAATTCCTTGAAGATAACGCGAGATATTACCTTCAGGAGTTAATACCGTAACAATTGGCGGATGGACATACTGTCCAATTTCTTCTATAAATGCGTAGCGAAAACCGATGGCATCAGCAAGTTGCTCGATCGATGATTCAGATCCGGTGAGAAAGTGCCAGCCATCATCCGCAGCCGGCTTTCCTAATTTCTCCAGGTAGGCCGCCTTTTTCTCACGCGCAATTTGTGGGGTGTCATCCGGCGCAATACTCAACGTAACCATCTCGAACTCCTCTCCCGCCGTCCAATCCATTTCCGCCATCGTATCGGTCACGCCATCGAGCAACATATTGCACAACATCGGACAACTATGATACACCAATGTCAAAACAACCGGCTTCTCTCCTGTGAAGTAAGAACCGATTGCTACTTCAGATCCTCTTTCGTCAACAAACAGAAGATCCAGTGGGATAGACTCGCCTAATTTTTGATCCAGGCCTGCCTGATCATAAACAGCATCCAGTGATCCACTCGCCTGACCATACACGGGAGGCACCAAAAATAGCAAAGCTACAAAACACCACCCAAATACGGCCGCTATGTTTTTCAACCCTGGATGCATTTAAATTATTTGGCTATCGATATGGAAGTAATACAAGTTCGTCTGTGTAATTCTTAACTGCCTGATTTTGGTATTCCTCGTTAACAATAAGATTGATTGCCTGATCTATCGGAATCTGGAAAGTTGCTGCTTCAGCATCTACCACATCATATTGCTCCAGACGAGCTGCTGCTGCAGCGCGAATTTCTCTTATCTCGGGGTAATCTGCTTCAGCCGCTATCTGTGCCACTGTGTCCTTTGTCGTAACCAGAGTCACCGTAAACCCAACTGCGATCAAAGCCACAATGATCACAACCGTACCGAATACAATTCCGAATACCGCACCAACGTTAATTGACTCCTTCTCTACACCAACGAGTGAATGATGTGACTCATGTCCTTCGGCTGCAGCGAACGCTTCTGCGCCGGCTGGTGCATCGACCAATATTTCTCCTTCAGGATTCACTTCTTTAGGGTTAGACATTTTATTCTTACTTAATCGGGTTCTACGATTGTAACTTTAGCTACGCTTCTTATCCAGGTTGGATCAACTTTTGAGATGAAGCATAGGTGAAACATAAGTGAATCGGGAATGAAATAGAGCGATCTGGCTTTACTTTCTCCAGAAAACATTGATCAATCCAATCAATTTCTGCACAAAGTCGCGTGCGGTCTTCCTCCGCTCACAACACAATCGTTTAACAGTAAATATAACACAGTGCTTACTGAAACATACGCAACTGAAGAACTCTGTACCTGCCTGGATACCAAGCAGCTTTCAGTGGCCTGAAGTAGCAAGACTGCTGGATGCACGCAAGACCTGGCCTGCGCACATCATGCAAAGAACAATTCGATTTACGTACTATGAAAGTGCAAAGACTCTGATAGAAACGGATCGTTTTGGGGTACCAGACTGTGCCGGCTGAGACGATAAAACAGGGTACCGAGCAAGATGGAAAACAATCCCAAAAAGGCCGTAAAGTCCATCCAGTGAAAACCTGCGTGTCCGTTCTGCTGCAAATCCAGGACAGGCATCACTAGCCAGTGCAAATCAAACCAGTGCATGATGAGCATATAAACAGCCATAAACGTCAACAAAGGCAAGATGCGCTTAGTCCATCGAGGTAGTAATACGATGAATGGTAATATGAAGTGCATGCCCAACAGCACGGCACTATGATATTGCCATCCGTGCTCAAGCCGATGTCGATACCAAATCGTTTCTTCCGGAATATTGCCATACCAGTAGAGCATGTACTGACTGAATGCGATATAAGCCCAGAAAACGGTAAACCCAAAAAGAAACTTACCTAAGTCCTGATAATGCTCGACCGTCACCACGCCTTTGAGCATACCTCCTGTTCGCTGGAGCATAGACAAGACGAGAATCATCATGGCCAGGGCACTCAGGAATGAGCCGGCAAACATGTAAACACCAAAGATGGTTGAGAACCAGTGCGGGTCAACTGACATAATGAGGTCAAAACCTGCAAAAGCAATCGTCAGTGCAAACAGCACGAGCCCTATGGCGCTGATCTTGCGCATAGCAACAGGGATGTCCGCGCTTGGTGCGAGATCCTGCTTCAGGGACAACGAATAAAGTCTGTAAGAGATGAATATCCAGGCAAGGAAGTAGAAGACGACCCGGCCAATAAAGAAAGGCACATTTAGATAAGGCGCTTTTCCAGCTACAAGCGGATCATATTTAGGACTTGTCGGATCAAAAAGCTCCAGATGCGTCCAGTGATACAGGTCGTGCATCCCAACAAAAATCGGAATAGATAGCACAGCCAGCAATGGAAACGCCCAAAGGAGCGCTTCGGGCACCCTTCGCACAACAGCACTCCATCGTGCTTTAGTGAGGTGTTGCACCAGCACAAAAAAGAGACATCCCAGCGTGACAGTCAGACAAAACATCCAACCTACCAGATACGAAAAGTAGAATTGCTTCGCATCTGAGGCTGCGCCCACGCCTGTTATCAATAGCAAGACAACGCCTACGATCAGCGGGACAACCCACCACGAAATTCCGCCAGTAAACCGGTAAGACTCAACTGCTTGATCTCGCGTAGGCTTGTACGGATCGCCTAGAAAGAACAGCAAAGAATTTGATTTTATTTCAGCCATGGATTAACTCGTTCAGAAGTCCACGCAGTATATGTTAATGCAGTGAAATCTTGTGCAGTAAAGTTTAAACAGTGTAAAAGTGTATGCAGATCAGCAATCTGTACAGTACTAATTGATATCTATGCCACGTTCGCGTTCAATTCTCAGCAATTCGCTTTCTGGCAGATCACCGCCGGCGGCATTTTGACTCCGCTGCAGTGCTCTTATGTATGCCGTAATCGCCCATCTATCTGCAACAGGAATTTGCTGCGCATATCCAGGCATTGTGCCAGTTGGCGTACCATTTGAAATGATCTCATAGTAATAACCATCTGCCATCTCACGAAACCGGTCTGTATTATAATCTGGCGCAGGGACGTAACCGTAACCTTTGCCTCCATTCCCTACCATGATGATGCCTTTACCGTCTCCTGATTCGCCATGACAAACAGCGCAATAAATATTGTATCGCTCTTGTCCGCGTAAAAGGACATCCCGCGTCACCGCGATAGGCATTTCAGTTATAAAATCGCCATTTTCATCAAGACCACGAAAGAAGGCAGCATCTTCCCGTAAATACCCGCGAGCAATTGTCCCGGGTACAGGCGGACGCATAGACATGGAATTTTCAAAGAGCGTATTCTTCTGCTGCCCAATGAATTTCTCCTGGCGATCCATATTCGGATTTATATGAATCGGCGTTTTTTCTGAGTGCATACCTCTACATCCCGAAAAAAGGAGTAATCCTGAAGCAGCGATAAGTAGTGCAAAATTTTTCATATTCATCAATTACTGTAGACAATGCATAAGGCAAAGAGTCCTACATTAATACTTCAGCCTCTTCCTGACCCTGGTGCCCGTCTTCTTCTGTCTCTCCAATATTCGCCGTGCCGTGGTCTTTGATGACTTCAAGGTTAAGCGCGCCCAATTTCTTCAACGTTTCACCCGTCTTTTTCATGTCAAACTTATCGTCTTCAGCAGCGATAAAGATGAAAAATGCATCATCGGTAACCCGGCTAAACTCTTCCGAGTAAAACAGCGGATTGTAAGGTCTCGGCAAACCGTTGAGCAATAACATGCCGATCACAGCTGCAAATGCTGAGAAAAGAACGGTCAATTCAAACATAACCGGGATAGACGGCTCAATAGCAAAAAATGGCTTTCCGCTAATGTTGATCGGGTAATCAACTGCACTTGTCCACCACTGCAACCAGGTGGCAAGGGACAATCCCGTAATACCACCCATAAGGCAGAAGAAACCAACTTTTGAATTCCCCAATCCCATGGCTTTATCCATGCCATGAATAGGAAATGGGCTGTGGGCATCAAATTTTCTGTAGCCCGCTTTATAAACACCGTCCGCAGCCTGCATCAGTGCACCTGGATCCGTGTATTCAGCTAGAACGCCGTATACTTCTTGTTCATCACTCTCATAGACTCCCATTGAGGCCTTGAAAGAGCGGAGCAGTTTGTTAAGCATGATTGCTGTATGAAAAAACTGTATGAGTAAAACTGTATAGGTAAATCGTCAAATCTCTATGCGTGTGGCGTTACGTCAGGCGCTTCCTTACTGGCATGCCCGTCGCCATGTCCTTCATAAAAATGAGGATCAGCTTGCGGCATAACCCCTTTCACCTCGGCGATAGCTACCATAGGCACCCAGCGCAAGAAGAGGAGGAAAAGTGTAAAGAAGAGACCAAATGTCCCAACGAACGTCAGCACGTCCACAAATGTCGGAGAGTAGTAATCCCACGAGCTCGGCATATAATCTCTGTGCAAGGATGTAACCGTAATCACAAAGCGCTCGAACCACATACCGATGTTTACGATGATAGACGCAAAAAACATAAACGGAATGCTGCGGCGAATTTTCTTGACCCAGAAGAATTGTGGGAAGACCAGGTTACAGAACATCATCGTCCAGTACGCCCACGCATAAGGCCCCGTAGCACGGTTGATGAACGCATACATCTCATATTCAACGCCTGAGTACCATGCCATGAAGAACTCAGTGATGTAGGCAAAGCCAACCATCGTACCCGTTAGCAGAATGATGATATTCATCTTCTCCAGATGGGTAATGGTAATGATGTTCTCAAGGCCGTAAATCTTGCGAGCCATGACCATCAGGGTCACAACCATAGCAAACCCGGAGAAAATAGCGCCGGCTACGAAGTAAGGCGGAAAGATCGTGGTATGCCAACCAGGAATCACAGAGACCGCAAAGTCAAAGGAGACCACGGAGTGTACCGAAAGCACGAGGGGTGTAGCCAGTGCTGCAAGCAGCAAATAGCTTTTCTCATAGTTGCGCCAGTGACGATTAGCCCCTGTCCAACCCAGTGATAAAAACCCGAGTACGCGCTGACGCCAAACCTTCTTGGTCCGGTCACGCAACGTTGCCAGGTCAGGGATTAGCCCTACATACCAGAAAACGAGTGAAACCAGGAAGTAACTGGAAACAGCAAAAACGTCCCACAAAAGCGGACTTTTAAACTGTGGCCACATGTCCATTTGGTTTGGAATCGGCAACATCCAGTACGCCGCCCAAATACGACCGACGTGGATACCGGGAAACACGAGGGCACACATCACGGCAAAAAGCGTCATCGCCTCTGCCGCACGGTTAATCGAGGTGCGCCATTTCTGTCGAAACAGGAAGAGAATAGCTGAAATCAACGTTCCGGCGTGACCAATACCCACCCAGAATACAAAGTTGACAATCGCCCAGCCCCATCCAACAGGGTTGTTAACCCCCCAGACCCCGATCCCATTCCAAAACAGGTATGCGATCATGATCAGCAAGAGGCCAGCTATACTGCTGGAGATCCCAAAGGCCACGTACCAGGCAAATGGTGTCTTTTTCTCAGCATGATTTGACACCAACTCGGTGATGTCATGGAAAGATAGGTCGCCCGTAATGAGAGGTGGTTCTGAATGAAAACCATCTCCACCATGAGTGGCATCTATATCCGTGGTTGAATTACTCACGACAATTTTGCTCTTAGTTATCAGTAAGCAGCTTAATCCCTACACTGCGCCGGGGTAGCCCTTCATTTACTGGAGTTTTGTTATACCGAAACGCCTTCCAATTCAGGATTCGGGTTTCTAACCCGCCCTAAATAGGATGTTCTAGGCTTCGTATTTAATTCGGCCAGCATGTTGTACCGACGATCACTTGTACGCGACTGGGTAATAGCGCTATTGGGATCGTTTATATTACCAAACACTATGGCACCCGATGGACATGCCTGTTGACATGCCGTCTGGACCTCGCCTTCCTGAATCGCGCGATCCTCAATGCCAGACTGTATGTTGGCTTTGCGAATACGCTGGATACAGAATGAACATTTCTCCATTACCCCGCGAGAACGAACTGTAACGTTGGGATTCTGGGCCATGTGTACTTCTAGCGGCATCGTTTTAGTCCAATTAAAGAAGTTAAAACGACGCACTTTGTACGGACAGTTATTGGAGCAGTACCTTGTACCAATACAGCGATTGTAAATCATCTGATTGGTGCCATCCGGTGAATGTACTGTAGCTGCAACCGGACAAACCTGCTCACAAGGTGCATTTTCACAATGCATACAAGGCACAGGCTGTGATACCATCATCGGATCAGCCTCATTCCCCTCCTCGCTCACGTAATACCGATCAAGCCTGATCCAGGACATTTCACGTCCTCTACTGACTTCATCTTTACCAACAACTGAAATATTGTTTTCTGACTGACACGCAATCATACAAGCACTACAACCTGTACATGCGTTCAGGTCGATAACCATAGCCCACTGATATTCGTGGTATGGATTATCTTTAAACGCCGGCTTTTTTGTTGGATGATTTTCTTCCCAAAGCGTTGGATAATCTTCCCAAGCCTCAGCACCAGGCAGTGTATTTACGCGCTCTTCAGCAAAATGTGGGTTTGCTTTGTACTCATCAAGCGTAGCCATGCGATACATTGGCCGGCCCTCGAGATACGCATGATCCTGAGTTGTAGCAATCATGTAACGCTGTCCTGTTTTCTCAAGACTTCCTACAGTGCTGATGCGCATTGTAGTAGGCGTTCTTAGTGGCGCTACATTCTGCCCCAGGCCCGTTGCAATGGCGCCTTTACCATAAATATCTGTATAGTCGTCAAGATCAAACAGATTGGTCACGCGGTCTGGCCGTCTGGACTCGATATTGCGGCCATATCCCAAGTGAACCGACACGGAATTATCAGCATGTCCAGGCGCAATCCAAACAGGAATGTCAATTGTGTTGTCATTTACAGACAAAGACACAACGTCTGAGTAGTGTTGTCCGGCTTCATAGACAGACTCAACACCATACCGCTCAGCCGTAGCCGGGCTCATGATAGCTACGTTGTCCCATACAATTTTAGTAACAGGATCTGGCAGCTCCTGACACCAGGCGTTGTTGGCAAAGCTTCCATCAAGGACTTTGCTATCAAGTCGGAAAACGACTTCAACACCATCATCAGAAACAGCAGAGTTTGAACCGGTCACCGTCTGGCGCAACGTAGGAATCACACTTGGGAACGCGGTTTCACCGAGGAATCCGTCATGAATAACGCGATTCCATCCTTTCTCAAAGTCATTTCCAATCACTGGTGCCCAACGATCTCTTACCAGATCATACCCGGCAAGATCAAGCCCGGTAGCAAATGTATTCAGGACTTCGATTTCAGATTTCGAATCAAAAATCGGTGCGATGAGCGGCTGGATAACGGACAAGGTACCATCATAAGCCCTGCCGTCTCCCCATCCTTCCAGATAGTGGCTGCGTGGAATATGCCACGTACTTAGCTGTGCAGTCTCATCGAAGTGAGAACTTACATGAATACTGGTCTCAACGCGCTGTAAAGCCGTTTCAAAATCAATTTCGCCCGGACGATCATAGACTGGGTTCACACCAATCATAAGGAGCGCATCAAGCGATCCACTACTCATGTCTGAAACAAGCCGGCGCAATTCATCTGACTGAGGTGCGCGAACCTCTTCGTCTGTTTCCAGCAGTACAACTGTATTGCCGATGTTATTGAGCGAATTATTGATCGCAGCACAGAGCGCGTGTACTTCAGCCGGCTGTGTTTCACCGGCAAGTACAACACCACTTGATCCCGCACGGCGTAAATCGTTCGCGATTTGAATGGCGTATTCGTGGTCGATAAACCGTGCACCAACACCTTCAACGCCATCTACATTCAAATGGACAGCAACAGCTGCGGCAAATTCAGCAATATCACTTGAGCGCAGACGCAGGCGGTTGTCCGCAGATCCGCCTGTTACGGAGAAGCTGCTTTCAATCACATAGAGCCGGCTCATGTCATCTTGTGGAGATGCCAAAGCACGACTGGCTGCATAGCTCCTTGAGTTATGCACAAAATTTCGATCTACCGGGCTCAGGAAATCGGCATCGAAGCTTACAATTACTTCGGCCCGATCAAACTGATACCATGGGCGCAATGAACGGCCATAAGCCTGCTGCAAGCCCATCTTCACAGGATCATCCCCTTCAGGGACGTAAGTGACCCAGCGTAACTGTGGATACTTGGCTTCCAATGTCTGACGCAAACCGAGCAGCGTGGGAGAAGAAGTCTCCTCGCATAATACAGCAACCTGCCGGGAGGCAGCATTGCGGCCAAATTCCTGACAAAAAGCAACAAAGTCTTCCCAATTGGACTCTGCACCACCTTTACGCACCATCTTGGAGCGATCCGGGTCGTAGAGGTTCAAGATAGAAGCCTGCTCAAACACGCCTGAAGCGCCTTTGCTTACAGGATGATCAGGATTACCCTCTGCCTTTGTCGGACGGCCTTCATGGCTCTGGACCAGCAGCCCGAGCAGCGACCCACGGAACGGCATCGCTGTTGCGTAATGAAGGGGAATACCCGGAATAATTTCTTCGGGCTTGCGCGAATACGGAAGGGTTACCTCGATGGGCCGGCGGCAGCCTGAAAGGCCGGCCATGGCGATCGATGCCCCCATCAATTGCAAAAACGTACGCCGAGATGCACCTGAAGGTGGCTCGTCCACCCCTGGCATAAACTCTGGCTTTGCAATATGCAACAAGTCAGGATCCTTCTTGAGGTCTGACGCACTCCGCCAGTACTTCAGCTTCTGGTCTTCAGACTGAGTTGCTTCTGCGTCAACTATCGGTAGCTCTATCATTTTTCGGTTCAATGTTCTGAGTTCAATTTTTCGGGCTCATCAACACTGAACCCGACCTTTGACCCCGAAACCTTTAATAGTGGCAGGCTGAACAATTTGTTGGAGGCGTAATACCATCCTGACTGATTCTTTCTATGTTCTTCTGAACAAAATCAGTTGGATGCACATAGCCCATTGTTGTCACATCCTCGTTGGGACGCAAGTAAAGTTCTGGCTGCCGATGACACTCAAGACACCATCCCATCGACAGAGGCTCCGCCTGGTAAACAATCTCCATCTCATTCACAGCGCCATGACACGTTTCGCATCCTACGCCATTATTTACGTGCGCAGCATGATTAAACTGTACATATTCAGGAAGGAAACTCACCTTGACCCACTCAACAGGATCACCCGTTGCCCAGCTCTCACGTATTGGAAGAAGTTTTAACGATTCTTGCTTTACCTGACTGTGGCAGTTCATACACGTCTGTGTAGCTGGTAAATTTGCAAGGGCTGAGACTTCAACATTGGTATGGCAATAGCGACAATCAAGTCCAAGCTCATCCACATGAAAGCGATGACTGTAAGGGACTGGCTGCTCCGGAGCATATCCAACGTCGATGAACTCTGGCGAAAAGTAATACCAGACCAAAGCAATGAGCATAACGCCACCGAAGGTTACCCCTAGCAGGGACATGGTAGGGAGTGCGTTTGCTTTTCTTGGGAAGATCTGAGCCATTCCTATCTATTTTTTAAGGCTGTATGCTAAAATAAGAAGTGTCGAATTTAATCTACTCTTACCGATTCAACAAGGTGTTTCTCTTGAATCCCTCGTAAAAAGGAAGCGATTCATTATAGTTTCATTTAAAAAACCAAACTCATAAAACCTTCACTCTAAACTCAGTCGCGCCTAGAGATTTCTATTCCAATAATTCAATTTCTACGTGAAGAGTCATCTAATCCGTAACAATCCACATTTTCCCCTACACGATTCTGGTTCAATTCCGATTAATATGCTTTTAAAATCGATTCTATCGACGACAACAAATTGTTCGTACATTACCTCCCTCCTCATCCAAATCTGAATTCAACGACATCGTCAGCTTTACTCACATCTTCTCATCAGGAATATTTTTCCTAAAATCATTACCAATCGTTTAGTTTTTGAGCTTTGGAGCAATACCAGCAGATGACCTATACAGTTTGAATTGTGCTGTGGCGGAATCGCCAGGTTAACATTACAGCCGCAGCACCCAACCCAAGCACAAGGCCCCACCAAAGTCCAACGGCCCCTTTATCAAACACGAATGTCAGCGTCATGCCTACAGCCAGCCCTATCAACCAATAAGAGATAAAGCAGATGATCATGGGTACACGGGTATCTTTTAATCCGCGCAGTGCGCCAAGCGCTGCCACCTGAATACCATCAAAGACTTGAAAGATTGCTGCTACACCCAAAAGCACAATAGCCAACTCAACAACCTCGGCATTCTCCGGCAACGAAGTATTTATATAGAGCCCGATAATAGATCGGGGCACCACAAGAAAGAGTATAGCGGCACAGCACATAAACAACGTTGCCAACATCAATGAAACGTTACCGGCCCGTTTTGCACTTTTGCGATCTTTCATACCAACAAACTGCCCGACACGCACGGAGGCAGCAATCCCCACGCCCATAGGCACCATAAAGGTGTAAGACGCGCACTGAATGGCAACCTGATGCGCTGCCAACGATACAGTCCCAAGCAATCCCATGGTGAGCGCCGTAATGGCAAACAAGCCGGCTTCGATCCCGTGGGAAACACCAATGGGCCCGCCCACCCGAAAAATTTCTTTAAATGAAGAGATGTCTATCTTTTTGAGCCGGGAGTATATACGATAAATATTAAACTCACTGGACCAGCGGGTATAAATCACAATCGCAAAAAACATCATCCAGTACACAAAGGCACTCGCCCATCCCGTTCCTTCAAGTCCCATTGCCGGAAACCCCCACTTACCAAACATCAGCACATAATTGGCGAGGATGTTTAACCCCAGTGCAATAAATGTAATCACCGTTACGGGCAAGGGCCGGGACACCCCCTCAACCAAACTCCGCAACGCGCCATACCAGAGGAAAGGAAATATCCCCCACGCAATGGCGCGAAGATAACCACTCGTTAAAGCAACCGTTTCCGGCACCTGTCCCATAAAAACTAGGAGCGGTCCAATATTCCACAGCACAAGAAAGGGAATCACCGAAAGCACAAGTCCCATACGCAAGCCTTCACTTACGCTCCGCTCTATCGCATCCACATCGTTCGAGCCATAGGCCTGAGACACCATTGGACTTACCGCCATGATGACGCCCATCGTCACGATGACCATCACAAAGAAAATGGTATTGCCAAGGGCTACGCCGGCCAATTCTTCTATGCCCAGCCGGCCCACCATCACTGTATCAACAAACCCCATCGACATCTGACCTAACTGCGAGGCGATGACGGGGCCGGCCAGCAATAACGTTTGCTTTACTTCACGAAAATATAAGACTCGTTCCTCAGACATCAGCGCGTGCAATGGCTGCACTTAATTCAATCTCCAAATGACGGTAGGCACTTACAACATTCCAAGTACATCACAATAAAGCATGGTAGTAGCCAACAGGCGCACCCTCGGACAAGTACCGGGGGTTGCGCGAGCTTGGCACCATATACTCTGAACGAGACCGACCGTTCTTCCTCCCGAATTTCTTTGTAACTTGCAGACACAAACGCAATTTTACCCACCAATTAATCTTACTGTGTCTTTTAGTCTCACGAAGTGGTCTTTCGTGCACGCTGCTGTTTGCATTGCTGCTGTCTGCACAGTATTCCTTTCACAAAGTTTATTGCCCCTTGTATTTGCCGGCCTCGCTTCTTTCGGATTCTTTATCCTGAAAGGCAAGGCGCTATGGACACCACATGGCGGGTTTGGCTCGGCCAATCCCATCACGCTGGCACGACTGCTTCTTACTTGCAGTCTGCTCTTTGTTGGCACCGGCCCTTATAGCGGATGGATCGTATTTGTCGTTGCCCTGATTGTGTTAATTACAGACGGGTTTGATGGATGGATGGCGCGGCGAAAAAGCGAAGCCTCAGAGTTTGGAGAGTACTTTGACAAAGAAGCAGATGCCTTTTTCTTGCTTATCCTCTGCTTTTTGGCATTCTTCCAGGGCAGAGTCGGGCCATGGATTGTGATTCCGGGGCTCTTACGTTACGCCTTTGTGGTTGTAATGGTATTAATGAAGCCAGAACTGGATAAAGAATACAGATCCAGATGGGCGCGCGTCATATACGTCACCATGATTATTGCACTGCTTGCTGTATTCATTACGCCGGCGTGGTTTTTCAGCCCCCTGCTTGCCGTTGGCACAACAGGCCTGTTTCTCTCTTTTGCGCATTATTTCCGATGGATGTTTTCCTCATCAAACACCACTGAGCCAACATCCAAAACACGCGTCATACTAAAGGCAGTGCTTGCCGGGCTCTTCCTGAACAGCCTGCTTTTAACCCCCTCACTTATAGCAAATCTGGCAACCAGTACGTTTCTACCTATACCTGATCCATCGCAACCACTCGCTACACTCACATGGACGCGTGGCTGGTATGATTACCTGCTCTACTTT
Organism: Rhodothermales bacterium; assembly: GCA_045106435.1. Classification (GTDB taxonomy): domain Bacteria; phylum Bacteroidota; class Rhodothermia; order Rhodothermales; family JAHQVL01; genus JBCCIM01. Next base: position 12,872 of record JBGCEN010000503.1, on the reverse strand, counting down.
TTTATCCGCCGGCCCAATCAGGATCTATTCAGAATCTGCGCAGACATGGTGCTTATCATCACGTTGCTATTGATCTGGCAAAAGAAAAATGCACCCAAAACAACCGTGCCGTGGATTTTCACAGCCGGCTATTTAGGGCTTGTAATATATGAAGCCTATGATGCCATGGTTTTTCAGTTTTTCCATCGCAACGGCATCGTTTATGAGGACATCCAGTACATCCTTAACCTGTACTATCTCGCCATAGATGCTTTTTCCCTTGAGCACCTGTTTAGTTTAATCATTGTTGTAACCATCATCGTCCTTTTATCATGGTGGATTCCCGTCTTGTTTAGCACCGTTCTCAAGGCCTTTGCGCTACCCCGCGCGCAAAAAAACGGGCTGGTGTTCAGTTATGTTTTCTGGCCACTCTTTATCTGCGCATGGATGTGGTACGGCCCGGGCAATGAACGCCCTACGGTGCGATCCATCTCAGGGAAAATTGTTGTAAATGCTGTTGAAAGCGTAAAACTGGCGCAAACTATATCTTCTATTGAGCAATTGCCAGTTGATCGTGTTTACAACGACTTCGACCAATTCCCTATGGCCGAAAAACCAAATATTTACTTGTTAATGATCGAATCGTATGGGCGTGTTCTTATGGACAATGAGCACCTGCGCCCCGCATACGATAAGCTGATGGCCTCTTTTCAAGACCAGTTTACGCAATCAGGATGGCATACAGCTTCGACCTATAGTAAAGCACCTGTAAGCGGTGGTCTTTCCTGGTTGAGCATGAATTCTGTATTGTCTGGTCTTTTTATGGACAACAAGACCTTCTATACCCGCTACCTGAGCAAGGTACACGCGTATCCACATTTGGTCCGCTTTCTGAAGCAACAGGGATATTACACGCTCACCTTGCAACCGCCCACAAAAGCACGCGCCGGCTTGTCGGTAGACAACCATTACGATTTCGACAAAACGGTTTACTTCGACGATTTGCATTACAAAGGCAAATCATACAGTATCTGGGTTATACCAGACCAATACAGCCTCGGCTACACACACGAACATTATTTACCTAAAGACTCGACGCCATTTTTTCTTTTCTTTGAAACAGCAACCACGCATGCACCCTGGTCGAATTTACCTCCTTATCTGGAAGACTGGCGGGCATTCAATACGGAAACTGAATCGATAGAAGAAACAGGGGAAAAAGACTCTTTCCTGACACTGGTACAAGACTCATACAACAACCGTTTTTCCAAAGATACGCCTGGAACGGTGGACCTATACCTGGAAAGCATTGCGTATGATTTAACGCTTCTGACAGATTATGCGCTGAACGAAGCGCCGGAGAACAGTCTGTTTATTATTCTCGGTGATCATCAGCCACCGCTCATTCCGAGTTCAGATTATGACACACCTATTCACGTTATATCCAGAAATGCTGCCTTGCTCGACAAGTTTAAGCCTTATGGATTTGAAGCCGGCTTAATGCCGCCTGATCAATCTATCCCATCATTTACCCATGCAGGTATATATTCGATGTTGATTGATGTGATTACCCATGATGACCAGCGAGCGTCTGAACTGCCATCCAAACGTTACCGCCCCGAAGGCATCGCACCGTCTATTCTTACCCACAGTAATTGACCCAATATTTGATAGTCAGCATGTCTCTTCTTAAAACAACGCCGGTTTCATCTGTTGATGATGTTCGACGCTTTTTTGATGCATTTGCACAGCACAATATTGAGCAGCATGGTAAAGCTGCAAAATTGCTCAATTACAGGATTTCACTACTAAAAAAATACGCAGACTTTAAGTATAGCGATGAGGTCCTGGATATCGGATGCGGCAACGGGCATCACCTGTTTTCCCTTGATGGTTTTTTTCGATCAGGTACAGGCATTGATATCGCCAAAGGTATGGTTAACGCAGCAGAGCATAGCGTGCCGGCCAATGCGTCCTCAACCTACAGCTTCCTGGTCGATGACGCACAATCGCTTCTCGGCATACCCGACCAGTCAAAAGATGTCGTTTTCTGTGTTGGCGCACTGGAGCACATGTTTGACAAGGTATCTGTCCTGTCAGCCGCAAAACGCGTATTAAGGCCAGGCGGCCGTTTTGTATGCCTTACCCTGAACGATCAATTTATCTGGTACAGGACCCTCGCCCCATTGCTCGGCTATGCAACGCGTCATCTCGCAACAGATCACAGACTTGATCAAAGTCAGGCCCAGGCGCTTCTTGAGCAGACAGGGTTCAAGTCTACGAAGATTGGCTACTGGACCTTTGTGCCACAAGGCGACATGCCGGCGATGTGTGCCAAGCTATGCAAAGTGATTGACTTACTGGGTCATATCGGAGCCGCCCGTTACCTGCGTGGCGGGCTTGTGTTGAGTGGGGTGAAGTGAGTTTTTTAGTTTTCAGTGATCGGTTTTCAGTTTTTCTACAGAACTGAAGACTGAAACCAGTGGATCAATTGTATAGCTGATGCTTCCCAGGAGGGAAAAAATTTGCCAAGCGCTCGTGCCTCTTTCCCCAACGCATTGCGTGTTTTCACATCGGCTGCGAGACTTTCAATGGCTGCTGACATACGGACGTTGTCATACGCAGGGATCAGGACGCCACCGCCGGCTGCAAGGCTCTCCGAAATCCCTCCAACATCAAATGCTACAACAGGCAAACCGCTCGCCATTGCTTCTCTAATGGCCATCCCAAGGGTTTCAAATCGGGAAGGAAGGACAAATAAATCGTACGCAGTATAGTGGGCAGGCATTTGCGCTGGTGGCATCACTCCCAACCAACGTATCTGCCTGGCAATTGCAGTATTTTTTATGCGTGATTTAAATGCTGCTGCATAATCTGGGTCCAGCGTATCATCACCAATCAGATTCCAGGTCCAGTCCAGGGCTGATACAGAATGCAGTACATCTACAAATTCCAGTAACCCTTTTCCAGGCAGCAAACTGGAGACTGTTAACATCCGCATACCATGAGCCTGCCCAGATGTATTTTGCCCTTTATGATATGCAACACTTAGCCCAGGATAAGCAACGTGAATATTCTTGGGCGTAACCCCTAATCTTATAAGGCAATCCTTTGAAAACTGACTCGTTGTAACAAAGGCATCGTACCTCTTCACATATTCAGGCGCAACATCTGATTGTTCTTCTTTTGTCGGATCACATACTGCCAGATAATGCACAAGCAGTATCCATTTAGCATGTATGCTCGTCGCTTGCTGTAATGTTGCGATACCCGGAATGCCGGCCAACAAGCTATCTACAATAACCAAATCGTATCCAGACAGATCTTCAACACAAGCCGGTATTTCTGCCCCGATAACCATTGTAGTAACGTCAACATGCTGCCTTAGCATGTCCACAATGTTATTGTTAAAGATATTCCCGCCGGTAGGAATATCCTGGATATCGGGAAGAAATATTAGTATGCGCATATTGCCTTTCAGGATTTCAAACCACCGTCTAAAAGTAGGCTAATAAATCCTAAACTCACTCTATACGGAGAAAATGAGACCTGCCCGGTCACACATTAATCCATCGGCGAAATCACAATGCTGCATGGACGCTTCTCTAAACACCAATCTCTTGTAAATGCGCATAAAGTGCCAAAAGCTCGTCGTTGGTCATATTTTTCGTAAAAGTCCACGGCATGTGATCGGGGTTCATCTCCTTGCCATATGGTGTAACCCCTGTGCGCAGCGTTGAGGAAAAATCATCAAATGACCAGGCACCAGAAGGGACTAGATCAACAGGAACAGGAGAACCAGGGTCTATCGGGGGGCCTCCGCGCAAATCTTCTCCATGGCAGTATGTACAAGTTAAAGAAGCTACATAGGCGCCGTATTCAGCTGTCGGCCCTTCCTCCGGCTTCGTTTTTCGATTGGCGGTCAGATGCACTGACTCCGTAGGATCAAATGCCCCTGCTCCTGTCAACAACCTACCCAGGAGTCTAAATTCTCTTTCCGGCAAAACATTATCAACCGCAGGTTGTGCCATCAAAAAACTGATCAGACTTTCAGCATCCTCATCACTCAGGTTGTGATATGTTTTGGACGGCATAATCACCACAGATTTACCTGAAGGTGTCACTCCATAGCGAATCGCACGGTCCCAATCCTCAATGGTATAAGAACTGCCGGTGCCACCCGCTCCGGAAGTTAGATTTCCGGCGGGGACCAAAAATGGGGGTGCATCAACAAATACCCGCCCTTCCAATTGCTCACCATGGCAATCAAAACATCCCGTGGTCATTGCAATATGCCGGCCTCTGGCGATCCTGGCTGAATCTGTCCGCACTTCTGAAAGTAATGCAGCACTAATTTCATGCTGTTGATCGAGTACTTTTTGGCCTTTAGAGGAAAGGAATAAAACTACTACTGCTAGAAAAACGATGAGACCACCGACAACAAGACCAATCCATTTCAAAATCTTTTTCATAATCCAACGAATAACGTTAATAACCTACTGTTGAGAGAAAAAACCTTCAACAATACAGGCGGGACACTTTTTCTTAAACCGAGCCTCCAAAAACCTCAGCCAAAAGGACAATCATGGGTAATAACCACCCTGGTTTGGAGGAAAATATCTACCTTTTCAGCCATAATTGCAAAATCAAACAAGTTCTCCAGGGGGACACACGCTAATTTTTCAGTGGATTCCTCAGCATGACTTATTTCTCAGCACCAAGTCAAACGGATTCTTGCGAATAAGAAGAACACGACAGGCTTTTTTCAACCAATTGGCTATCAGACGAACAGTTTGTGATCAACATTTTCAATTGAAGCAGATATAATGTTTCTTATACGCTTCGACAGCGTAGACCATACCCCACGAATCTAGTTCAAGTTGTGTGCTCTCAAAGTTGTAGGTGGTTAGTTTTTAGTTATTAGGAAAAAAAGACACTAATCACTAAGAACAAACCACTAAAAACTCATGCAAAACGCTTAACCGTTTAGCACACAACCTGAGACACCAAGTAAATCGATTGTGCTTATGCGTACTGCGCCCACAAAGGGAACGCAGCTGACTCACGACAAAATGCCTGATAAAAAGGAAATTGACGTATCCGTTGTGATCGTTAATTACAATGTTCAGGAGTTTTTAGAGCAAGCCATTCGATCTGTTGAAAAGGCTCGTTCCGGACTTCAATTAGAGATATTTGTGGTCGACAACGACTCAAGTGACGGATCGGTTGAGATGGTACGCACCCGTTTCCCGAAAGCACATCTCATTTCCAACAAGGAGAATACCGGATTTAGCAAAGCCAACAATCAGGCCATCCGGCTTGCTTCCGGTAAATACCTGCTGATTCTCAATCCAGACACCATCATCCAGGAAGATACGCTTGTTTCGATGGTGAAATTCATGGATGCGCATCCTGAAGCCGGCGCCTTGGGCTGTAAAATCTTGAATGCAGACGGATCCTTTGCCCCAGAAAGCAGACGCTCCTTCCCGACACCGTCGGTAGCGTTTTATCGGATCACCGGGCTCAGCAAGCTATTCCCCAACAGCGCGCGCTTTGGGCGATACAACCTGAGTTATCTATCCCCTGACGAGACGTGCGAAGTAGATGCACTCAGTGGATGCTGCATGTTTGTCCGCAAAGACGCGCTCTATCAGGATTTTGATCAAAAGGAAAACCAACAGCAAGAATCAAGCAGCAAGAACAACGGAGAGCACGCGCATAATGGTGCCGGCTTGTTTGACGAAGATTTTTTCATGTACGGCGAAGACCTGGACTGGTGCTTTCGCATTCAGGAAGCCGGATGGAAGATCTACTACTCTCCTGAAACCCAGATCATTCATTACAAAGGGGAAAGTACCAAGAAAGGCGACCTCAGATACGTGCTGCTTTTCTACGGGGCCATGCTTCGCTTTGCTGAGAAACACTTCAAAAAAAGGCATTCCTGGTTCTTCAGGCTGTTTTTACGGTGCGGTATTATAGCACGCGGCAGCCTGCACGTCATCTCAAACTGGGTAAAACGCCGGCAAACGTTCCTGATCGATGTCATTGCATCGTTTGTCGTTGTTTCGGGTGCCGGGCTCATACGATTTGTATGGGGGGATTTGCCATTTCCAACGCCGTACCTGGGTGTTATCGCCCCCTTGTATGCGCTCACCATGGCAACGTGTATTTCGTTGCAGCGTGGCTATCAAAGCCGGCAATACACGCGCCTCATACCCGTCCTGTTGGGCAATGCAGGAGCCATTCTTTTCATTGCTGCGGTATCGTTTTTCGCCAAAGGCATCGCGTTTTCCCGTATTGCGCTCTTGATGAGTTTCATCCTGAGCAGTGCATTACTTTTCAGTATTAGACTTCTTTATACCCATAAAAAAAGGCCGGCGCATTTGTTACGACGGGCACTTATTGTGGGAGACCAGGAAGAAGCCGGCCAGCTTCAGTTATCTCTATCCGAACGCCCTCGCCCCTTGCTAACCCTTGCCGGTTATGTATCTGACATTACGCCAGATGATACGGCCAAAGATGAAGCCAAGCATTCCCCTGTCCCATGGCTGGGGTCGCTGCGCCATCTTCGAGACATTGTTCGGTTACAAAAAATAGACGATGTCGTATTTTCTTCAAGCCGGCTGCCCAACCGAACAATCTTCAGCTTGATACAGAAGCTAAAAAACATGCCCGTTGAGTTCAAGATTCTCAGCGCCGGCCAGGAGCACCTGATTGGTCAGGCAAGAATAGATGACTTAAACGCCCCTCCTTTTATTGATGCAGAGAAAGCCTTTGGCCAGCCACGGAGCACTTTGCAGCGTCGTGCGTTTGAGGTCACTTTGGTAACTTTGGGTCTGTTATTACACCCATTTTTGCGTGTTCTTTCCAAGGTAGCCGGCCCAAAATCGTTGCCTGGGCTGCTATCTGTAAAAACAAAACTATTGCCGAAAGTGCTCCAGGGTTCGTTATCACTGGTTGGATACAGGCGGGAAGAACATACTTTAATTCCGAAATCGTGGCACCTTAAGCCGGGGATCTTTACTATTACAGATACCCTTCCGGCTGAAACGAAATCGGCTGATGACCTGAACAGAGCTTACTGGCTTTACTACAGCAATCAGTCTATGGCGCTCGATTTTGATATTATATTACGCTGCATTAAGCAATTAAAGGCGTCTAGTGCAGTATCGAGTTAAGTATTTTACAATCCTTGTTTGAAGCGGGTTAAAGAGAAGAGAGAATGAGAGGAGAGGGAATTTGATTTTCTACTCTTATCGCTCTTTACATAACGGTTGTAAAAAATCAACCAGACACCTGCACTGGTTTTTACTTTTAAAAAACTATACAAACCTCACTGGCTTCGTCAGGAAATAGATCATGGCACAACAGGCGGCACAGTATCTCCTTGATTTTGAAAAGCCCCTTTTTGAGTTGGAGCAAAAACTCAACGAAATGCGGGTCTTCGACAAAGAAGACTCCAGCGTTGATTTATCTAACGAAATCGATGCCCTGGCAAATCGTGTAGAGCTACTCAGAAAGTCTATATATCGTGATCTAACGCGCTGGCAGCGGGTCTTAATTGCCCGCCATCCCCTACGGCCTTACACCAAGGACTATATCGAGGCGCTCACGGAGGACTTCACCGAGCTTCATGGTGATCGGGCCTATGCAGATGATCCGGCTATTGTCGGCGGGTTTGCGAAATTTAAAGGCAAACAGTTTGGTGCTGAAGATCAAACCGTCATGATCATAGGCCATCAAAAAGGCCGGGATACAAAGAGCAGGAAATACAGGCGCTTTGGCATGCCTAATCCGGAAGGATATCGAAAAGCGCTGCGTTTAATGAAATTGGCGGCCAAGTTCAACAAACCGATCATTACGCTCCTTGATACACCGGGTGCATTTCCGGGCCTTGAAGCAGAGGAACGCGGACAAGCCGAAGCAATTGCCCGTAACCTGTTTGAAATGGCACGTTTTCAAGTCCCGATTGTTGTTGTGATTATCGGCGAAGGAGCATCTGGAGGTGCATTGGGCATTGGCGTCGGGGATCGCATTCTTATGCTTGAAAACTCCTGGTATTCTGTGATTTCCCCCGAAAGCTGTTCTTCTATTCTTTGGAGATCGTGGGATTACAAAGAAGACGCTGCGCGTGCACTCAAATTAACTGCGACCGACTTGATCAAATTCAGTGTCATCGATGAGATCATTCCTGAACCACTTGGAGGCGCTCATAGAAATCCACGGGTAACGTTCAAGACGGTTGGTACCTTCATTGGAAAACATCTCGCCTCACTAAGCAAAATTCCTAAAGAAGAACTACCCATCCAGCGCCTGGAGAAATTTGACAAGATGGGCGTATTCGACGAAAACAATGCAGCCTCTAATGGCCACGCCCCTGCTACTGTAGGAAAAAAAGCATCCCAAAAGAAATCTGCATGATTGTTTACAACTACCAGCTAAGGGTCAGATACCGCGAATGCGACCCCATGGGCGTAGTGTATCATGCACACTACATTGATTACTTTGAGGTAGCCAGGACAGAAGCCCTGCGAGACATGGGGATCGTCTATAAATCGTTGGAAGACGAAGGCATTCAAATGCCGACCATTGACCTGGCAGTAAAGTATAAACAGCCGGCCCACTACGATGACTTACTGGAAATAAGGATTATCCTGAAAGAAAAGCCCAAGACGCGCATTCGCGTAGATTACGAAGTGCGCCGGGTGAATGAAGAAGATATCCTCACGACCGGCCACGTAACGCTCTGCTTTATGGACGTTAAGCGTAAACGGCCAGTTCTTGCGCCGGCGATTTTTGACGAGATGTATGATGAGTACGCTCAATGAGTTTTTAGTGGTTGGTTTTTAGTGGTTAGTTGTCGAACCTCAAGACATCTTAATAAATTGAGAATTACTAGCATATGTAACAACCAATAAAACACTGCAGAAAGCATCTCGCGTAAGCTATTGTTTTATAGTGAGTTACTGTCATATTTTTCGGAATATTTTCTGCGTTGTATTGAGGTTCGACAGTTAGTTTTTAGTGGTTAGTGTATTAAGAACTCCTACTAACCACTAAAGACCAACCACTAAAAACTAGTACGCCACCTGCAAAACAGAAGCATCCAATTTGAATAAACACCATGTCTATCGACGGACTCCCTCATTACCTATCTGAAGCCGACATTGACGCTCTTGTTAACCTCGCGCTGGAGGAAGACCTCGGCCTTGGCGATGTAACAACGGTATCTACCATTCCTCCAGACACCAAGGCCACGGCCTCTTTTCTTGCCAAAGAATCAGGCACGCTGGCAGGGCTTTATGTCGCTCAGAAAGTATTTCACGCGCTGGATCCGGTACTGGAGGTATTCTGGAGCACTTCCGATGGCAATCGGATTGACAAAGGTGATGTATTTGGTACCGTCATAGGATCTGCGCATGCTATCCTTTCAGGCGAGCGCCTTGCACTCAACATTATGCAGCGTATGAGCGGTATTGCAACGGCGACGCATCATATGGTTCACGCAGCGTCACCGTTCGGCGCGCGGATTCTTGACACCAGAAAAACAGCGCCGGGCCTGCGGCTGCTCGACAAATGGGCTGTCAAGCTGGGAGGCGGTGAGAATCATCGGATTGGCTTGTTTGACATGATATTGATCAAAGACAATCACATAGCCGCTGCCGGCGGAATACAGGAAGCCATTCAGGCTGCACAGCAGTTTAGAACAGAACACGATGCAAACCTGGAAATCGAGGTCGAAACACGGACCCTTGAAGAAGTAGAGGCTGCCCTTGCAATGGGCGGCATTGACCGGCTTTTACTAGACAACATGGTCCATCTGGACGAAGGCGACATCAACACAGGTATGTTGTCACAAGCCGTAAAACTGGTTGATGGCCGCTACGCAACAGAAGCCTCCGGCAATGTAACCCTGGACACCGTGCCGGCCATCGCCGCGACAGGTGTGGATTTCATTTCGAGTGGTGCACTCACACATTCCGTAAAAGCGTTGGATATATCGCTAAAGATTGCCCTCGCAATTTAGCCTAGATTGAGCGCTACCAGTAAGACATAGCGTCCTCAAACAAGGCATGCAGATCTTCTTCACTCGCCGGCCTTGGAGATAGTTTTGTGACGCGGTGCTGCGGCAGCGTTCCTTTTGCCAATGCCGGTATTTGGTCCTTTGTAAAACCAACAGCACCCAATCCATTCGGTACATCCAGTTCTTGCATAATCTCGATGATGCGCCCTGAGATAACCTTGCCGGCATCTTCCTTTTTAACGCCTCTCACATCAACGCCCAGGGCCTCGGCGGCTTCCAGGTGTCGCTCCGGACATGCAGATGCTGTAAATCGGAATACCGCCGGCGCATTCAGAATAACTGATGTGCCATGTGGTACAATGGCGTGATCAAGTGGATAAGATGCCGGCCGGTAATCTCGCACCATTCCAGATACAGGATATGACATTCCATGGGGCAAATGCACGCCGGCGTTTCCAAACCCGATTCCCGCATAGGAGGCTGCGAGTAACATCATCCCGCGCGCTTCATCATCACCTGCATCTGCGGCTGCGCGTGGCAAATATTCTGACACCATCCGCAAAGCCTGTAAGGACCACAAATCACTGATGGGGTTAGATCCCTGGTATGCGGGACGCAAAGTGGGACGTGCCGGCAATGGCCGTTGGTCAAAAGGAATGGCTGTGTAAGACTCAATGGCATGAGACAACACATCCAGCCCTGTCGAAACCGCAACTTCCGCAGGCAATGTTCGCGTATTGTCAGGATCGACAAGGCCAATCGTAGGCTTAAGATACCGGTGCGCAATACCTGTCTTTGCGTGCATTTCCAGCAAATCAAAGATCGCTACGCCCGTGGTTTCACTTCCAGTGCCGGCCGTTGTGGGTACAGCAAATAAAGGTTTTACCGGGCCAGGTACGGGTGCCCCCTGACCAATAGGCGCATTCACATAATGCAAAAAATCATCTACAGGATACGAAGCATAGAGATTGGCAACCTTCGCCGTATCAATGGTGGATCCCCCGCCCACAGCTACAAAAGCATCATAGCTTCCGGCTACTGCGACAGCAATAGCCTCCTTCATAGAAACGTCTGTAGGCTCAACACGGACTTTATCGAACAGATCAAACCCGATACCCTGTTCATCCAATGAGGTCAGCACCGTATGTACAGGCGGGAGCAAAGCAAGTTTTGCATCAGTCAGTACCAGCACACGGCGGATACCACGGTCTGCAAGATCCATCCCAAGCTCTTTCGTAACACCCTTTCCAAACCGGATATTAGAAGTCGCCATTTCAAAGGCCGTATCACGTTTCATAACAATATCTTAACTTTGTTGTCATGGCAGATATTTCGATATTAGTCTGTGAGTCTGTGAGTCTGTGAGTCTGTGAGTCTGTGAGTCTGTGAGTCTGTGAGTAAAATATTCCTCTTTTATCAGATTATCTCGACAAACTTACGAATCAGGCATATTTCGGACTTGAAAAACGCCTTCCTTCAAAAATTCTCCTTGCCCACAGACCCACAGACTTACAGACCTACAGACTTACAGACCTAAAGACTTACAGACTCACAGACCTACAGACCCACAGACTCTCAGACGTCCCCCCAAACATCCCTCCTATGCCTGAGAAAAAAGAAACCGGATTATACGCAGAGATTGCGCGTCTTTTTTTCAAACTCGGACTTATCGCCTTCGGTGGACCTGCTGCGCATATCGCGATGATGGAAGACGAGTTTGTGACGCGGAGGAAGTGGATCTCGAGAGAGCATTTTCTGGACCTCATAGGCGCGACCAACCTGATACCTGGTCCGAACTCGACAGAAATGACCATGCACCTGGGCTATGAACGAGGCGGGTGGCCCGGTTTGTTTATTTCAGGGGCCTGTTTCATCTTCCCAGCTGCTGTGCTAACAGGTATAGTGGCCTGGTTCTACGTAAGCTACGGCTCGCTACCGCAGGTAGAGCCCTTTCTTTATGGCATCAAGCCGGCAGTGATTGCAGTGATTCTGGGAGCCGTCTGGAAACTGGGCAAAAAAGCAGTAAAAGGGTGGCAATTTGCGGTTCTGGGTGTCCTTGTCACCATCGCTGTGTTGTATGGCGTTGGAGAAATCGTGGCCCTTCTGGCTGGCGGTATTATCGGCATGTTATGGTTACGGGCCTCAGGAAAGGGCGACAGCAAAACAGCAGCGCGTTTCATTCCAATTCTGTTTCAGGATACCACGGCAGTTGCCGCAGCCGGCGCAGGATTGGTCGCTGCATCAACCATCTCTCTCTGGAAAATCGGCTTTTTCTTTTTGAAAATTGGCGCCATCCTCTACGGCAGTGGTTATGTACTGGTCGCATTTTTAGAGGGTGGCCTTGTAGACGATTTGGGCTGGCTCACACAAGGACAGCTTCTCGATTCCATTGCAATGGGTCAATTCACCCCCGGCCCGGTACTTACCACAGCTACATTCATCGGCTATTTGCTTGCAGAGACGCCGGGGGCAATCGTGGCAACGCTGGGCATATTCCTCCCTTCTTTCATTTTTGTCTTGATTCTGAACCCGATCATCCCAAAGCTTCGGCAGTCTGCCTGGCTTTCGGCTTTTCTGGATGCCGTTAATGTTTCAGCTGTTGCATTGATGGTAGCAGTAACCATTCTGCTTGGCATGGATACCTTGGTAGATTGGCGTACCGGACTCATTGCCGTACTCTCTGCAATACTCGTGCTTCAATTCAAGGTTAACGCCGCCTGGATTGTACTGGGAAGTGCGGTACTTGGCTGGGTGCTGACTTTGATTTGATAAAATTTAGCTTGTAACGTCAAATCGATAGAAGAGCTCTCGTGAAATAGACGCAGTGCATTGTCACCATGAGCCTGCTGAAGGGGCCATGCAAGACTTA